>CAZQUW010000194.1:0-2876 GCA_964596215.1 uncultured Planctomicrobium sp.
AAAGTCGGCTATGGCAAGCTGATGGCCCTGGCCTTCGTGCTCCATATGTCTTCGGTGAGTGTCACCGTCGCTGCGACCCCGGTATTCACTTCGATGGGCCGCGATGCCGCCTATCAATGCCTGTGGTGGGGCTGCTTCCTGTTCGCCCTGGGAAATGGTACCTGTGAAGCGGTGATCAATCCGCTGACGGCGACTCTCTATCCCAAGGAAAAGACCCACTGGCTGAACATTCTCCATGCCGGCTGGCCGGGCGGATTGATCCTGGGTGCGTTACTGGCCGTGCTGTTTGAACAGCTCAATGCCGGCGGCAGCAAAACGGTCAGCTGGGAAATTCAGATTGCCACGTACGGCGTCCCGGTGCTGATTTATGGCATCCTGATGGCCGGTCAGAAGTTCCCGAAGTCGGAAGCCAGTTCGGCCGGGGTGACGATCGGTACGATGTTAAGGGAAGTCCTGGCCCCCGTGCTGATGATGCTCCTCGTGCTCCACGCACTGGTGGGTTATGTCGAATTGGGGACGGACAGCTGGATTGCCAACATCACCGGCTCGATCATGAAGAGCTCGCAGCAGGGTCTGCTGTTGTTTATCTGGACGTCCGGCCTGATGTTCATCCTGCGATTCTTCGCGGGCCCCATCGTGCATCGTATCTCGCCGCTGGGTCTGCTGTTCGTCAGCGGTATCCTGGGGGCCCTGGGACTGACGCTGCTCGGCAGTTCCGAAACGGTGACAATGTGCGTGATTGCCGCAACCGTGTACGGCTTCGGCAAGACATTCTTGTGGCCGACCATGCTGGGTGTCGTTTCAGAACGCTTCCCGCGCGGTGGAGCCGTGACGCTGGGCCTGGTCGGTGGCGTGGGCATGTTGTCCGCCGGCCTGCTGGGTGGTCCGGGCATCGGTTACAAGCAGGATTATTTCGCGACCCAGGACCTCGAAAAGGCCTCACCCGAGACCTATACCCGTTACAAGGTCGGCAAACCCAAGGGTTTCTTGTTCTTCCCGAAGATCGCCGGCCTGGACGGTCAGAAAGTTGCCACGTTGAATGATGATGGCAAGCAGCTCAAGATCGACCAGGATCTGCTCGAAGGGAAGACCCGCAAGGAATCGGAAGAAAAAGAACTTCAGAACCTGAAAAAGCTCTCCGCCTGGTGGGCCGACGCCAAGTCGCACGCCGCGGAAGATAAGCCAGTCGTCACCGCCGCCAGTCTGCATGGCGGTAAGATGGCTCTGAAATGGACCGCTGCCGTCCCGGCCGCCATGGCGGTCGGTTACCTGATTCTGATCGTCTACTTCCAGGCGATCGGCGGTTACAAGCCAGCCACCGTCGCGGAAGAACAGGCCGCCGATCATCATTAATCGTAATGCGTGAGATCTGCCGAAACCCAACTTCCGGTGTCCCAGTGGATGCCGGAAGTTTTTTTATGAAGTGACAGGGTCACGCTGGCGATGATGACGAAGTCACAGACTTCGCAGGCGAGCGTTCGGGCCTGAGCCGGACGCTCGCCACGAAGCGTCATGAACCCCGGCCTACTCTTCCGAATACGGCTTGGACAGTTTGAACTGCGGATGAGACTCCAGGTACTTCGCAATCCGGTCGGTACGGCTGATGGCCACCGGCAGGAAGTCGAGCGCCTGCTGCAGGCGATCATTGGGTTCCGCACAGCTGAACCGCAGGAAGCCGCCACCCGCTTCGCCGAAGCATTCGCCACCCAGGCACGCCACACCAAACTTGTCGTCGGCACCTTCCAGCAGGTACAACGCCAAACCATGGCTGGTGATGCCCAGCCTGTTACACACCGGTGCGACGTTCGGGAAGACGTAAAACGTCGCGGCGGGATCAATCGCCTTGAAGCCAGGAATCTTGTTCAATCCCTGGTTCAACAACAGAACCTTCTGATAGAACAACTGCATCGTCTGATCGCGTTCGCTGTCGTCCTGATCCAACGCGGCCAATCCGGCCAATTGCACGATCGGCGGGGTGCACGACAATGTGGTGTTGATCATCTTACTGATCGCATCGGAAATCTCGGCCGACGACACCGAAAAGCCCAATCGCCAGCCGCTCATGCTGTACGACTTGCTGAAAGTGTACGCGGCGACACACTGATCCATCATGCCGGGCATCTCCAGCAATGAACGATGGCGGCCCTTCCACACCATATGGCAGTACGGCTCGTCGCTGAACACCGCGATGTTCTTGCCGCGGATCAAGTCAGCGATGTTGCGCAGATCTTCTTCTGTGGTGACTCCACCGGTCGGATTCTGCGGCGAGTTCAGGAAGATCGCCTTGGGTGAGGGATCCGTGTTGATAAACTTCTCGATCTGATCGACTTCGGGGCGGAAGTCGTTGCTCTGCCGCAGCGGGCACAGCACTGCACGCGCATTCCGGCGTTGAATATTGGGGATATAGGTCGGGAAGTAAGGGCTGAAGACCAGCACGCCATCACCCGGATTGACGAACGCTTCGCAGAAGAATTGCTCGAACACCTTGGCTCCGGGAGCCACGATGACGTTCTTCCCTTCGGCCGGGATATTGAATTCGCGTTTGACGAACCGCGCTGCCCCATCCCGAAATGCGGGCAGACCGGGTGACGGGCAGTAATGCGACTGGTCGGCTTCAATCGCCTTGATCCCTTCGCGCTTGGCCGAGGCGGTACTGGGAAACGGGCTGTCGCCGATCTCCAGTTCCACGACATCTTTACCGGCCGCCTTCAATTGCTTGGCAATCGCCAGGACGGAGAACGCGGTTTCCACCGTAAGTTGACGCGAAAAATCGCTAAGCTGAACGGCCACGAAAGTTTCCCTCTAATAGAGTCGTACTGAATCACAGAGTTGCGACGCGCGAGCCTCTGTCTTGAATCTGACGAAGAGTTCTAGCC
>CAZQUW010000194.1:2976-9679 GCA_964596215.1 uncultured Planctomicrobium sp.
TCTAGCCCACATAAGCATCGAACACGCGCGCCTGCTTCCAGTTGGCCTTGTTCTCGGCGATGAACTGTACGTGGCGTTCGTGGGTCTGATACGTGTCGTGCGCGGCCCGGTTTTCGAAGACCAGTTGCAAGGCCACGTCAAAAGCCTGGTCGTTGACTTCGCGATTCAGATCCGGCACCCGCGGGCCGGCAGCATAAAAGACCGTTCCAGTATGGCCCTTCAGGTATTTGTGGCAGGCTTCGATCAGCTTATTTTTGGCCGCGTCGGAATTGTCGTTCAAAGTGAAGTAGACCATGTGTCCGACCATCTGCGGTTCCGCCATTTTTGAATTCCCTTTGCATGTCATGCAGGTTGAAATTGATCGTCGAGGGCAATCGAGCCGCCCTCGGGGGACTTACGAATACTAGCCCGAAGCGCCCGCGAGTGCATCTCTGCGAGCGCCGGACATTCTTACCGCAGGCACTCTGGGCAATTACTTGCGGCGTTCCATGACGCCCACGGTCGACAGCAAGACCATCGCCACCACACCCGCTCCCATTCCCAAGACATTGGCTCCGACGGGCAAAATGGTCCCCAGTAACTTCGGCCCCATCAGTGCTGTCAGCGCCCCGGTCAGGAGTGCCAGGTTGAGAATATTGACGAGCCCCAGCGCGCCCGGAAAGAGTTGCCGGCGACGGCTGCCCCCTGTTCGCAGCTGGTTAAAGGCCACCGCAACCACCACCACGACACCGACGATTAATCCTTCATAGACGTCGGCGCCCGTCTTGATGATCTTCGCGACGCCATCCACGACGACACGCAGGAAGACCGCCCCCAGGACTGTACCCGGAATTGTGCCTGCACCGCCCTGCAGACTGCAACCGCCGACAACGGCCGAGGCAATTCCGTTCAACTCGTACCCGCGGCCCAGCGTCTGCGGATCTGCCACGGCCTGGTCACCGATATACAGAATCCCTGCCATGGCCGACAACATCGAACTCAAACAGTAAGCCAGCCATTTCAGGCGGTCGGTGCGAATGCCGCTGAGCTTCGCGGCCTGTTCGTTGCCGCCCAGCGCATACAGATGCCGGCCGGTCACCGTGCGGCTCATCAGCAGCCACATGCATCCGGCCAGGACCACGAATACGACGGCTGGAATCCAGACCGAGGTTGCCAGATACCGGAAGTCCTCGTCATAGATCTGAATCTGCGTGCTGCGCTGCGTCACATTCTCGACGATGGCGCGACCGAAACTGCGCAGGCCGACCAGGGTCGCCAGCGTCGCCACGAACGGCGGCAACCCGATCACGGTAATCAGCCACACATGCAGACTGCCAATCAGAAACCCGACGAACATCGTCCCCAGGATTGCCACCGCGATCACGCCCTTGCTGATCGGCTGGGCCGCCAGCATGTTCTCCTTGTCGAGAGCAAACATGATGGTGGCACAAATCGTTCCGCCAAATGCAATCACCGAACCGCTCGACAAGTCGATGCCCCCGGCGATGATCACCACCGCCGCCCCCAGCGCAAAGATCCCCAGTAACGATGTCTGCCGGACAATATCGATCGCGCTGGAACGAGGATTGGCCCAATAGTTATGCTGGGAATCCAGCACGGCGGTGACCACCACGCAAATCGCAATGGCAACCAGCAACCCCAGTTCATGACGCTGTCGCAACATCGCGAATCGACCTCAGACTGTAGACGGGGCGGCAAAAGACTCGTCAACGAGGCGGTTACGATCCCGCCAGCTTGTATTTCTTCAGCCAGGCCTGAAACACATCCAGCGTCAGGTATTCGGTTTTCGGACCGAACCCGTCGTTCTTAATCGGGCTCTCGGCATTGGGCACGACAACTTTCAGCCCCGTATCAAAAATATCCCCCTCCGGTTCACCCAATTTGGGGAACATTTCCTTCTCGGTGGCGTGATCATCGGTGATCAGGGCCTTCAGGAATTTGACTGACTGATAGCCCATCTGGTATGGATTCTGCACGATCATGGCATCGATCTGCCCCTGCCCCATCTGCTGAATGGCGATCGGCTCGGCATCAAAGCACAGGATCTTGATTTCGCTCCGTTTTCCCAGTTCTTTCACGACATCCACGATGGCCGGAGCGTTGTACGAATAGATACCCGCCAGGATCTTGGCATCGGGATGATTGCTGATCGCGTTGCGAACGTTTTCCTTCGCCTTGGTGCGGTCAAAGTCATCCGACATGGCATCGGCCGCTTTGAATTTTGCACCGGCCCCTGCGCCAAATCCCGCGATCCGTTCCTTGGCATTTCCGGCACTCGACAGACCGACAAATGTGACATACTCACCACCTTCGGGGACAAGTTGCTGCACGCAGCGGCCGAGTTCTTTACCGGCCAGTGTGTTGTCGGTCCCGATGAATGCGGTCCGTGCGTCGCGAAATTTCTCGCGGTCCAGGTCCGAATCGAACGAGATCACCGCCACACCCTTTTTCTTCAGGCTGCGCATCTCTTCGGCCAGATTGACATTCTGGGAATCAATAGCAGTGACAGCGATTCCCGCAATGTCGGTTTGACTATTGTATTGCCGCAACTTGGCGATCTGGCCGCCAATGGTGCCGTCATTCACTTCCAGGCTGGCCTGCAGCCCGGCTTCGGCCAGCTTCAACTCCACCTGGGCGTCTTCCAGGCCAGCACGACCGGCGTCCCAGAATGGGGAATTGCCATTCGTCATCAGGATGATCCGCCGCACGCCACCTGGCGCCGTGGGCGTAGCGGAGGGAGTGGCGGCGGTCGATCCGCTACCCGCTGGAACGCCGCCTTCACCGGCCGGCTTCTGATCCGCACAACCGACAAGGGCCAGCAGGGTCCAAATGCTACACAGTCCGAGCACACGCGCGGATCTACAAGAACGAACCATGAGCGCTCCTCGATTCGAGTCTAAAGATCTAGGGGAAATGTCTGGAACAGCGGGGTGATGTCTCGATACTCGCACGACGCTTCAGAGATTTCCCCCCCGGTCCCGGGCGGAATCTACTCGCTGGCGTTTCGGGCAGAATTCGGATCCGCCTGCAAAAATTCTCACAAATGGCAAACAGGCGAGAATACAGGTGCCACGGAGTGAAGTCAACGAGCCACACGTCGTGAAACTGGAATCAGTTGAGGCGATCTGCTATGTTGAAGTATCGTAATTTTGGGTTCCAGTTCAACCTGTGATTGGCCCGGACATTTGCCGGGTCGACGCGGCCAACGTCATTTTCATCTGTGTGGGAGTGTAACGCATGTCTTCGGGAAGGAAGCCGGCGGCGATTTCCGGTGTGGCAGCTTCTTCGGAAGTTGAAATCATGACGGTTTATCCTTCGATTGCTGCGTATGGTATCGGCCGTACGTTCGGATCGATTTACGATTCGATCCCGTTGCGGATCATGGGCGTGAAGCTCTCCAATCTGCTGTTTGTGCTCCCCACGGCACCGATCGCAGCGGGACTCTATTTCCTGCAAAAGTTGACAGGCCAGCGCTACAAACTCACCAACCGCAATATGCAGGTCTGGCACTCACTGGGCAATCGCAAGGTCACCCAGGTCGCCCTGACCGATATCTCGGACGTCCTGATTCGCGAATTGCCCGGCCAGCAGTTTTACAAAGCTGCCGACCTGGTACTGATCGGTGGCAAGGGCAATGAAGAGATCATGACCCTGCCCGCCATTCCGTACGCACACATTTTCCGCCAGACCATTCTGGAAGCCCGCGATTCACGAAAAATGGTGGCGAAGTCGCTGGAAACCATCAAGGCCCGGCCGGTGGTCGCCTGACAGGAATTGCCGCACGCAATCGCGCGTTTCTCGCACAACATGCCTGAAAAATCACTCGGGCCGCCGAACAAGGCGGCCTTTTTTTGCGCACTTTTACGCCCCTCGGTGGTCGATTCTCGATCCGGCGTGATAGACAGACTTCTGGAAATGGGTGAAGATGAATGATGCAGCACGGACGGTAACCCGGATCGCTCGTCGACTGGAGCACTGACTGCTGCAGCCTGTCAGGCCTTTCAAGTCTCACTTCTCCAATGGATTGACACCGAAGGATTCTCCCATGAGCGCGCTCTACTTGCAGGAATCCGACGTCCGGGAACTCCTTGATATGGAGTTGGCCATCGATGTCGTCGAAGAAGCGTTTCAGAAGCTCGCCGAGGGACTCGCTTCCAATGTGCCGCGCCAGCGCGCACATGCCCCCGGCATCTATCTGCACACGATGTCGGCGGCGGCCGAGTACCTGGGGCTGGTGGCCTGGAAGACGTATACGACCACGGCCGCGGGCACGCGATTCCTGGTGGGACTCTACAGCCAGGTTGACGGTTCATTGCTCGCGCTGATTGAAGCAGACTATCTCGGCCAGCTGCGAACCGGTGCCGCCAGCGGCCTGGCGACATCCTATATGGCCCGGCCCGATTCCAAGGTCGTCGGTCTGTTCGGAACGGGCCATCAGGCCCGCACCCAATTGAAGGCGGTCTGTACGGTCTGTGACATCGAAGTGGTCGAAGTCTACAGCCGGAACGAAGAACGCCGCCGGGCATTTGCCGACGAAATGTCCGAATATTGCAACACGCGGGTCGTCGCCGTCCACAGTCCTGATGAAGCGGCGGCCGAAAAGGACATTGTGATCTGTGCCAGCACCAGCCGGGCGCCACTGTTCGACGGCCGCGTGCTTGACGAAGGGACACACATTAACGCCATCGGGTCGAACTTTCTCGAGAAGACCGAGCTCGATGTGACGACGGTGCAACGCGCCAACATCATCGTCTGCGACAGTATCGCGCAGTGCAAACTGGAAGCGGGTGACTTTGTCGCGGCACTCGAAAATGGAGCGACCGACTGGCGGCTCATGCACGAACTGTCGGACGTCGTTTCCGGCCGCACACCAGGCCGCGGGGCTCGCGATCACATCACACTCTTCAAGTCGGTCGGACTGGCACTGGAAGACCTGGCACTGTCAGCGAAGCTACTGGAACTCGCTGTTAAAGAGGGCATGGGCGAACGGTTGCCCCTGTAATTGTCGTCGACAATAGTCCTCTTCATGTTCGGCGTGAAGTTGGCCAAGACCACTTATCGTCATCAATCGCCCTGGTGCATTCGCGCGCCGATTGACGACATGCAAAACTGGCTGGCGACATTTCCCGCATCCACAGTTCACGAGGTAAAATCTCATGACGTCCACCAAGTACATTCTGGCCCTGGACGAGGGGACGACCTCGTGCCGGGCGATCGTGTTTTCGGCGGCGGGCCAGGTGCAAGCGGTGGCCCAGCAGGAAATCCGCCAGATCTATCCGCAGCCGGGTGCCGTGGAACACGATCCGGAAGAAATCTGGAACCGGCAACTTGCGGTGGCACGCGAGGCTTTACAGAAGGCAGGGATCGGTGCCGATCAAGTGGCGGCAATCGGCATCACGAACCAGCGAGAAACGACCGTCCTCTGGGAACGCAGTTCGGGACGCACGATCGGCAATGCGATCGTCTGGCAAAGCCGCGTGTCGTCCCCCATCTGCGACCGCTTGAAGGCCCGGGGGCTCGAGAAAATCTTTCGCGAGAAGACCGGACTGGTCCTCGACGCCTACTTCTCTGGAACAAAAATCAAGCATTTGCTCGATCAGACTGCCGGCTTAAGGAACCTGGCCGAACGTGGCGAGATCCTGTTCGGGACAATCGAAACGTACCTTCTGTGGCGGCTTTCCGGCGGCAAGTTGCACATTACTGACGTCAGCAACGCCAGTCGCACCCTGATTTTCAATATCCAGACGCTGCAGTGGGACGACGAACTGCTGAAGCTGTTGAACATCCCCAAGGCCATGCTGCCCGAAGTTCGCCCCAACAGCGAAGTCTACGGACAAACCGCCCCCGAACTGTTTGGCAGTCCGATTCCCTTATCGGGGATGGCTGGCGATCAACAGGCAGCCATGTTCGGACAGGCCTGCTTTCAAGCCGGCACGGCGAAAAACACCTATGGCACCGGCTGCTTTCTGCTGTTGAACACCGGCCCGTTTGCCATTCCTTCGCGGCACGGACTGCTGACGACCATCGGCTGGCAAATCGGCAAGCAGATCACCTATTGCCTGGAAGGATCGGTCTTCATCGCCGGGGCCGCCGTGCAGTGGCTGCGTGACGAATTGCAGATCATCAAGTCGTCCGACGAGATCGAGGCCCTGGCGCGCGAAGTTCCCGACAATGGCGGCGTCTATTTTGTGCCGGCACTGGTGGGACTGGGAGCCCCCTATTGGGATTCTCAGGCACGGGGGGCCATCGTGGGCCTGTCACGCGGCTCCGGACGTGCTCATCTGGCGCGGGCTGCACTGGAATCGATGGCCTATCAGACCCGGGACATCCTGGAAGCGATGCAGGACGACGCGGGGATCCAGCTCCGGTCTCTGAAGGTCGACGGAGGCGCGTCGGCCAACAACCTGATGCTGCAATTTCAAGCCGATATTCTGGGGACTTCCGTGCAGCGTCCCGTAGTCCACGAAACCACGGCCCTGGGGGCCGCCTACCTGGCGGGACTGGCGGTGGGATACTGGCAAAATCAGTCGGAAATCAGTGCCAACTGGGCCCTGGATCGCGAGTTCCACCCGGACCTGCCGGCCGCAGCCCGCGAACACCAGTATGCCACCTGGCAACGCGCGGTCGAGAGATCTCGCGGCTGGCTGGAGGCATAGCGAGATCGCCCTGCCGTGGGACGGGTCTCCCGGCCCGTCAGTCCCCC
>CAZQUW010000194.1:9779-12101 GCA_964596215.1 uncultured Planctomicrobium sp.
AGGCATAGCGAGATCGCCCTGCCGTGGGACGGGTCTCCCGGCCCGTCAGTCCCCCCTTTTCTTTCTTCGCGACCTCCGTGGCCTTCTGTTCCAAATCTTTTTTAACAGAAGCACACAAAGGTCACGAAGGTTGAGAAAACACGTCTGACAATTCTCAAGGATATTGTAGTCTCACGAAGACCGGACGGACCGACGACCTTCAGACCCGTCAGTCCCCTCTTTTCTTTCTTCGTGACCTTCGTGCCCTTCTGTTCCAAATCTTTTTTAACAGAAGCACACAATGGCCCCGAAGATTGAGAAGACGAGTCTGACCATTTTCAAGGATGTTGTGTTCTCACGAAGACCGGACGGACGGGCCGGGAGACCCGTCCCACGCACGCTGCACGTTACGCCAGCTTCAACTGCGTGAATTCGCGCACGCGGTTCTCGATCGCGGGTTCCACCGGCAAACGCTCCATGCTGCTCGCTCCATAGAACCCGACGATGCCTGTCGTGTGATCCAGGATATACTGTGCGTCGGACGGCTCGGCGATCGGCCCGCCGTGGCACAACACCAGGATCTCGGGATTGATCCGTTTCGCCGCGTCGCACATATCCTGCACTGCCCGCGCGGCTTCCGCGAGGGTCATGGCAGTCGAGGCTCCGATACTCCCCTTGGTGGTCAGGCCGCAGTGAGGAATCAGAATATCGGCCCCGGCGGCGGCCATGGCGGCCGCTTCTTCGGGATTGAACGCATACGGTGTCGTCAACAGGCCCATCTCGTGGGCCTGCCGGATCATGTCGACTTCCAGGCCGTAGCCCATGCCGGTTTCTTCCAGGTTGACCCGAAATTTCCCGTCATACAGCCCCACGGTGGGAAAATTCTGCACACCGGAAAAACCCGCATGCTGCACATCCCGCAGGAACAATTTCATAATCCGAAAGGGATCTGTACCGCAGACTCCAGCCAGCACCGGAGTTTTGGAAACAACCGGCAACACCTCACGCGCCATATCCATCACAATGGCATTGGCATCGCCATACGGCATCATCCCCGCCAGTGAGCCCCGGCCCCCCATGCGAAATCGGCCGGAGTTATAAATCACCAGCAGATCGATGCCACCCGCCTCGGACATCTTGGCACTCAGCCCCGTTCCTGCGCCCCCTCCGACTATGGGAATTTTCTGGTCAACCTTGGCCCGCAGCCGAGCCAGGATTTCATCACGTCGAAACAAACTCAAGGGATTTCTCCACGGCTTAGGGAGTGAGACATACAGAATTCTAATCGGGCAGCGGGCAGGCACAAAGTGAGCTCTGGTCACCAGATCCAGTGCCACGAAAATCTGGATTCGGAGTGAAACTACGCGGCCCAGTTCGGGGGCGCTCATGGAATCCGGGTCGTTCCCGAACTGTCAGTCAGTCATCAGCTTGCGTGAAATTGGAATGATCGCAGAATTCAAAAATGCCGGATATTGCGAGATCGTGCGAATGGGTCGGTGGCAGAATCGCTGGTAGAACAGAGGGTGGTATGCCCCCGGCGAATTGGCCGCTGGGGGGCCAGTGTGTGAAAAACTCATCCAGTGTGGAGTGGAGGTAAAAGTAGTAAGGGAGCAAAGAATGCACGAGTTTCGTTTGTCCATGAGTAGGAAAAGATCTCACGCAAAGACGCCAAGCCGCAAAGAAGTAAAATCAGGCCGCACGAATACAGACCTCTTTGCGCCTTGGCGCCTTTGCGAGAGAACAAACTCTTCCAGTGGGCGGCAGGTAAAGGGAGTAAGGGAGCAAAGAAACAAAGAAGTCGTGAGTTGGCGCTGTGCCCTGCGGGCGGCAAGTCTGTAGCCTGACTCTCCGAGTCGGGTCGTTCGGCGCTGAATACTCCAGACTCAGAGAGTCAGGCTACAGAAGTAAAGGGAGCAAAGAGGACAAAGAAGTGGCGAGTTTTATCTGTCCATAAATTGAGGAAGATCTCACGCAAAGGCGCCAAGCCGCAAAGAATTGGACCGGTCGGCTGGAATGTCGTCCTCTTTGCGCCTTGGCGCCTTTGCGCGAGAACAAAATCTTCCAGTTGGCGGCAGGTAATGGGAGTAAGGGAGCAAAGAATGCAAAGAGGTCGCAAGTTGCAGCTGTGCCCAGTTGAAGGCAAAGAATTCCCAAGAATTTGCTGGGCGTTTTTGTCCGAAAGATGGGCACTCCTGCCCGTCTGTTCTGGCGAATCGAAAGCAGAGACGGGCAAGAGTGCCCATCCTACGGTCAAAGAAATCGAAGAAGTCAAAGAAGTCGCGAGTTGGCGCTGTGCCCAGCGGGCGGCCAATCTGTAGCCTGACTCTCCGAGTCGGGTCGATC
>CAZQUW010000195.1:0-7109 GCA_964596215.1 uncultured Planctomicrobium sp.
TTGACCTATCAAGGCGAGCCAATATCGGACGGCATCACAGAATTTGAAAACCCAGAGGCACCGAGGAAACAGAGGCTCTGGATGAACTCTGTGTGCAATTCCTCTGCGATCTCTGCGTCTCTGTGCTTCAAAAATTTGATTCAGTTTCGATGCGATCGATACGATCCCTTGCAGGGCATTCAATCACTGACAAATTTCCGGATTGGTTCTGAGCTGGCATAAAAGTGGGATCGAAACTTGGATTGAGATTGATCACGTCAGATCCAACTCATGCCTGAAACGAAGTCGCCGGAATGAGTTGCCCCAGTGAGCGCCCTGTCGAAGCTAGGAATCAGGGTGCCACTGGCTCTGCCAGTGCTGTTTCAGAGTTCACATGACCCCGGCACTGGCCGAGCCAGTGGCACCCGATCCCAAAATCGAACGTTGACAAATGATTAGTCGTCGTGCCGCCGATCACCGACGCCGCCAAAACGCACGACGTAGTAGGCCAGCGTCAGAACCGATTGCAGGGTGGCCGCAACGTAGGTCCAGGCTGCGGCATCGAGCACGCCGGCGACAACTTGCAGACCGCGTTGATCGACCAGCCCCAGTTCGGGTAAGAGCTGCTTGGCACGCCGGCTGGCATCAAACTCGACCGGCAAGTTAATCAGTTGAAACACGACGACAGCGCTGAAGGTGATGATGCCCAGCCAGACCAGTCCCGACAGCGACATGAGCGCCCCGGCGATGATCAGCAAGATCGACAGATTGGGTGCCCAGATCGCCGCTGGAACTGCCAGGTTTCGAACCACCAGCGGCGCGTAGTGCCGCGCATGCTGGATGGCATGACCAACCTCATGAGCCGCAATTCCGACCGCCGCCAGGGACGGGGTACGGTAGACTTCGGAACTGAGTCGAACGACGCGACTGGAGGGGTCATAGTGGTCAGAGAGCTGGCCGGAGGTTTCTTCGATCCGCACGGCCTGCAGCCCCGCCCGATCCAGAATGGCCCGCGCAGCCTCGGCGCCACTGCAGATACTCGGCGCCCGCATCCCCTGCGCATAGGCCGAATGGACCCGCATCTGGGCCCACCACGCCAGCAGCATGGCCGGGGCCAGAAACACCAAGTACAACGGATCAAAGCCGATCATCGTGTCTATCCTTGCTTTCGCAATCCAGCCAACCGTGACGGAGCTTTCCAACCCGATCCACGGGACCCGCAAGTCACGCACACTCGACTGGGAATTCCATCTCAGTGGAACTCAGGCCCATTTTTTCCTGCTGCAACTCCTGCAGACTTTACCAATCTATTCTATGCACTGGGCGTACTGAGTCATCCAACTAACCCCAGGCTGACGCAGACCGACCGACGCCAACGACATCGCTGACACATCTGCCAGCAGACGCTTCATGATACGTGCGCGGCTAATGAGGGGCCTTGAACAATCCTGATTTCACCGTGATCATTCGGCCGGAACAGCGTTCCAAAGAATGGCAATCAGTGCTCTGGCAGGCGCCCCAGCAGCTGCCGCAAGCCTTTTGGTACGTACCATTTGCGTTTTCCTTGACATACCAGAGAACTTCGATTTTTCCTTCCCGATTGCCAAATTAAACTCCATATCAATTATTGCTGATGCTACAATCGCGAGGGCTGCGGGGGATTGCCCGCCTCGGACAACTGAAGTTTTCGCGACGCGGAATTCCATTCCGCAGATTCCAAGCGAGGCGCCATGCTGCATCTTCAAACTCGCCATGACTCCTTTTCGTGTGGCCTGAATCGCCGCGAACTGTTGCGTGTCGGTGGACTCTCGCTGTTCAGCGGCCTGGGTGTTCCCCAACTGCTCCGCGCCGCCGAACGGCAGCCGCAGGCCCCCGTCGGACGCATCAAGTCGGTCATCCTGTACAATCTGCTGGGCGGCCCCAGTCACCAGGATATGTTCGACATGAAGCCCAACGCTCCTGTCGAGGTCCGCGGTGAATTCCAGTCCATAAATACCTCGCTGAACGGATTGCGCATCTGCGAGCATCTCCCCAACATTGCCAGATTGATGCATCAGGCCACACTGATTCGCACGGTCTCGCACAATTACAATTCGCATGACCCGCTGCCGATCATGACCGGGTACACCGAAGCCAACCCGCAGCTGCAGGCCCAGCCCACAGATCCTCCCGACATTGGGGCGATCTGTCAGATGGTCGGCAAGGGAGCCGCCAGCGTTCCCGGCGCCGTGTGTCTGCCGTGCTTTCCAGGCTCCGGCGAGAGCTACCGTCGCGGCGGTCCATATGGTGGGTTCCTCGGCAGCCAGTACGATCCGTTGTTTGCGATCTGCAATCCGAAGTTTTCCCGGGAACCCCAGACACCATATTACGACCCCGTCATGCCCGAAGGGGTGCCGTACTTGCCCGGTATGGACAGTCAGGCCGATATGACGGCAAACCGCTTTGGTTCGCGGCGGTCGCTGCTGGAACAGCTCGACGGCGAATTCAAACGCCTGAATCAATCTCCCGCGCAAGACCGGTTGCAGGGCTTTCAGCGCCGGGCCTTCGACATGCTGACCTCCAGCAGCACACGGAATGCCTTTGATCTCTCGCAAGAGTCTGACGCCACGCGGGATCGCTACGGACGCAATCTGTACGGTTCCAGCCTGTTGATTGCCCGCCGGCTGGTTGAAGTCGGGGTACCGTTCATCAGTGTTCATCAAGAGATCTTCAAGCACTATGGGCATTCCTATGATATGCACTCCAATAACTTCGGCATGCTGAAGAACCACAATCTGCCGTTGCTCGACCGCCTGTATCCCGCACTGATTCAGGACCTCGAGGAACGCGGGCTGCTCGATTCGACGCTGGTCGTCGTCATGGGTGAAATGGGCCGCTCGCCGCGCGTCAACGGCTCTGCCGGCCGTGACCACTGGCCACAATGCGGGTTCAGCCTGTTGACGGGCGGCGGCATCAAGCGCGGCCACATCCACGGTGTGACCGACAAAGACGCCGCCTACCCCACGGCCGATCCCGTTCATCCTGCGGAACTCGTCGCGACGATCTATCACCTGCTGGGGATCGATCCCCACCTGGAAATCCACGACCGTCTCGGCCGCCCCTTCACGATTGCCCGCGGCGGCGAACCGATCGAGGGAATCCTGGCCTGATGGTCCAGCGGCTCGCCGACGAAGACTGCACATGAACTGGTACAACATCTTCAATGCCATTGAGGCCGCCCTGTGGGCCGTCGTGGCGAGCATCATTCTCTTCCGCGTGGCGTGCGTTTCGTGGCAGCAACGCTGGGGCACAGTGCTGGGCAGCGCCGCTTTCGTCGCCTTCGGCGTCACCGACCTGCTGGAGATCGGCCGCGAAGGCTTCATCCCCCTGTGGCTGTGGGGTTTCAAGATTGTCTGCGGTCTGGCCATTTTAGCTGCTCGCTACACCTGGCTGGGCTGGAACAGATTCCGCTGGCGCGATCGTGAACTGCTGTTTGGACTGTTTTGTCTGATCTCTGTATTCGTCCTGATACTACTGCAACGATCCATGAAGTGACTCAACCGTAACTCGCCATTGGGAAGTCGTTCGCGAAAATCATGGATCGGAATGCCGGTTGCAGCTTATTCGGACTGGCAATCACCCGCGGGTGCCCAGGTGAAATTGTTGGAGTACCGCCACATGATTCTCAAAATTGTCATAATGCCAAGTGCTGATGGGGGATTTGTCGTTTCTGTACCGCGGCTGCCGGGGTGTCTGGCCGAAGGAGAGACTCACGATCGGGAATCCTGAGATGCCTGCGGTCCATTACTGATGAGGAGAACAATCATGGCCGATCCCAATCCCCGCGCTGACGAGGGCGCGCCCGTCGACAGGGAAGAATCGTTTGACGAAGCCGACGAAGTTGCCGGTGAACTCGACACCGAGCAGATCGTCCGCGGCCAGGAGATAAAAATTGAACATGATGAGCCGCATGAGAATACGCTGAACGATCCAGATCGCGGCGCCGCTGGCGACCAAGTCGAGGCGTTTTGAAGCGCACCGCCTGCTGACTGCGCGGTCGCTCAAACGGCAAACGGGGCGAGCCAGCTGATGCCGGTCCGCCCCGTTGCGTTTCACGTCCCTTCCACGGCGATCGCTCGGATCACAGTAGATTGACCACCTTGTCAGCCAGCCCCTTGTCGGTCAGGACAATATTGAGCTTGCCTCCCGCGGCGATCTTTTCGAGAACTTCCAGTTCGCGCAGCCGCATCAGGGTCGGGCTATCCGCCAGCAGCTTGGCCGTATTCGCCTGGCTGCGGATGGCTGCCGTCTCCTCGCGACGAACAATCAGGTTGGCCTCGGCAGCCTTGTGAGCTTCCGTAACCTTGTTCATCAGATCCTTCATCTCGCCCGGCAGGATGACATCTCGGATGCCCACCGACGCAATTTCCAGACCCAATTCACCGGCCCGACGCCGTACGTTGTCCTCAAGTTCCTTCGCCACAGCATCCTTGTCTGCCAGGAAGGCATCGAGTTCCCGCACGCCGATCACGCCCCGCAGTACCAGTTGTGTATCGCGATAGAGCGCCTGCCGGACGTCGTCCGTCTGGCTGATGGCCTTACGAGCATCCACAATCTTATAGGTCACCACGGCGTTCACCCGCAGCGTGACCTTGTCCGCGGTCATGATCTCCTGACCACTGACATCAACCATGGTTTCCCGCAGATCGACTTCCACCACCTTGGCCTCAGCCGGTCCCTTCCAGAAGGCATACTCGCCCGGGGTCAACGTTTCGACATACCGCCCATCAATGAACAGCACACCGACACGATCCCGCAGCACGCTGCAGATATCCAGCACGCGGCTCGCCAAGGTCGAGCGGACAATGACCTTGAACTGCTCGTGCTCAAACCGCACCTGCCGCGTATCCACAACTTCCACTCGAACCGCCTTCTGGCCAGTCCAATAGGCATACAAACCCGACGGCAGCACATGACTGAACCGATTCTCAATCCAGACCAGGGCCCGCTCGTGATCCTGCAAATCGAGCACGATCGCGCGGTCCCGCAGGGCCCCTGACTTGACGATCAGGTCGAGCTTCTCGTGCACCAGCCACGGATCGCGCTGCGAGACAACGTCCACCTGGACCTTACCGAGCGGATCGAAGAACCAGTGTTCGCCCGCCCTGAGCAGACCAACGAACTCGCCGTCGCGGAACAGCAACCCCATTTCATAAGTGCGAATTTTCGAGTGCTTGAACAGTACCACGCTGCACCTCCCTCCCGGAGGACCTCGTTATGAGGCTTTTCCTGAATAAAAGAACTTCTTCCAACAAATACACCCTCAGCAGGCGAAACGCTCGCGGATCACATGTCAGATACGCGGAGAGATGCTTAAGCCGCAGTCTCAGTCGGCGTCGTTGCGCTGCAGAGATTGCGTTCTTCCTGAAGCGAACTTCAAGATTCATCTGCGATCCCCTTCACGCACCGTTGCCGAGTAAGTCCCACGGCGGAATCCGCATCCTGCAGGGTGTACTCACACGCTGTCTCAGGGCAGGGCCCTGAAACCGATCCCACCAACGTTCGCCTCCCTCGGGCTTCATGAGCGGACAGGTCTGCGACCTTTCCACAGTGTCGGTTTTCAGCCGACGTGCACGGCACGGGAGTTGAACCCGCGACAGCCAGATTAGGGTCTGGTGCTCTATCCACTGAGCTAACCGCGCTAATGACGATCCGTTTTGAACCCATGTACGGAACAGGCTGAGTCCAACCCTGCCGGGTGACCCGCATGCCGCTGGACGGATAACAGTCATTGCTTGCTTAACAAAAGACGCAGGTGGGAGTCGAACCCACTACCAGCAGCTTTGCAGGCCGCCGCCACTCCGAGTGGCCTCCGCGTCAACAATCCGGTGCTGTTATGTCGCCGTCTTGCGCAGACCAATACCGGTCTGCATTCATTAATGCAGTACGCATGGCCCGGACACCTTCGACATTCATTGAATGCACGCACCAGGCAAGGCGCGGCAACTCGCCGCTGGCGGCCCGCTCCTCAATCCACCTGGCCACGTCATATCCCGTGGCCGTTGTCCCCAGATCATGATCCAGGGAAATCGAGCGCACCTGGCCAGTCTTCAGCCTGCTGATCGCAGCTTGCGCCGTCTTCACCCACAACATTTCGGGGTCCGCATTAAATAACTCCTGAATCTTCACATTTCTCGGATCCCGTTCATCATCCAGCCAGAGGTCGATCATCGCGGCAAATTCCAGGCTGGCAGATATCTCAGCACGAGCGTGAGGATTTGAACCCCATCCAGCGGCTTTGGAGGCCACCCGCTCTCCCAGGAGCACACTCGTGTAACGCCCCAGCGTGTGGCACATGATTTTTCAACGACTGGCCACAGACCAAGGTCATACTTAAAAAGTGCCCTGCGGGAATCGAACCCGCCTATCCAGGGTGGAAGCCTGGCACCTGTGCCTCTCGGCCAAGAGCACGTATTGCATTGTTAAGTGACGCGCGCGGGCGCATGAAAGTTCACGCGAATCTGCGAGAAATCGCCGTCGCCCGCGATTACCGCCGGTTCCCAGGTGCCGATCATCAATCTGGCCGAACTCACTGGCGTAGGTTCGAATTGATCAGCCGGCGTGCGGAATCCTCTTGTTGCTGACGTTTCGAGGTGGTACGTTAGTTGTCTCGACAAGTTTCGACCAATGACCAGTTGATAAACTCACGGGATGCGTACGATGCTGCACCGACGAGATGCGATGCTGAGACTGGGACAAATCGGGGCCGGGGCTCTCACCCTGCCAGGCTTGTTGCGCACTGAGCACGCCCATTCCGCCGAGCGGATTCCCAATCATTTTGTCAAATCGGATGGGCGGGCCAAGTCGTGCATTCTGATTTACCTGTGGGGCGGGCCGCCGCAGCAGGACATGTGGGATCTGAAGCCCCACGCTCCCGATGGCGTTCGCAGCCACTTCAAGCCGATCTCGACCGTTGTACCGGGGATTGAGGTCTGCGATCAGATGCCATTATTTGCCCGGCACACCGACAAAACAGCCATCATTCGTTCGCTGACTCACGACAGCAATATTCACGAGCCCTCAGTTTACCGCACGCTGACCGGCAAGACCGATCCAACCAAGGTGATGCCGCGGAATGCTCGCAACCGGAA
>CAZQUW010000195.1:7209-12023 GCA_964596215.1 uncultured Planctomicrobium sp.
CGGCGATTCCAGACGGTCCGTCACGCTCAGAACATGGACAGCTTTCGCGCCCAGGCCTTCAGTATGTTGTCGTCGTCGCGGGCCAAGACCGCCTTCGACATCAATAGCGAAGACACCAGGGTCCGCGATCGGTACGGCCGCAACGAATGGGGCGAAGCCATTCTGACTGCGCGGCGACTGGTCGAAGCCGGGGTGCGGCTGGTGACGATCTCGTGGATGTATATCCAGAAGGGCGGTAATGTCGCCAATGTCTGGGATAACCACGGCCCGTTTGAAGGCAAGAACGGCACGGAAATGTTGCAACAGCCTTACTGCCTGCCGTCGCTCGATCGGGGTTATGCAGCCTTGATGGAGGACTTGAGTGCCTCGGGGCTGCTGGATGAAACGCTGGTGGCGATGTACGGGGAATTTGGCCGGACACCCAAATTGAACAAGGCCAACGGACGAGATCACTGGGGAGCCTGTCAGTCGGCGGTCCTGGCCGGGGGTGGCATCCGCGGCGGGCAAGTGCATGGCGCGAGCGATGCCGAAGCCGCCTATCCCAAGGCGAATCCGGTCTCGCCCGAAGACATGCTGGCCACGATGTACCACGCACTGGGGATCTCACCCGATTCACTGATTCACGATCAACTCGGTCGACCGCACCGATTGGTCGAGGGCCGCCCGCTGGTCGAACTCTTCGCCTGAGCTCAGACCTGCAATCCGCTCGTCACTGCGGCTGACTTGCAACAGTGACCACTACGGAACAGGCCGGCCTCTGTCGCAGGCGAAACATCACGCAGATCCACATCGGTGTTGCTGACAAGCGACATGCGGCCGTGGTATGATATCGATCTTGCTTGATGTGAATTTCGACACGCCAGAACAAGTGCCCTGGCGAAAGGGCCTTAAGTGCTAACACCGCGGGGAATGTAACGTTGCTCAGGCTTCTACCCTCCAGACAAATTGCCGTCGGGCGACTCGGGCTGTGCATGCTGCTGCTGGCGTGCAGTGAATCGGTCGTCCGAGCGGATGACGGCCTGGAGTTCTTCGAAAAAAAGATCCGGCCGGTACTCGTTGAGCGGTGCTACAAATGCCATTCCTCCGAGTCGGCTAAACCCAAGGGTGGACTGCGGCTTGACCGGCGGAGCAGTGTGCTGGAAGGGGGCGACTCGGGGCCCGCGCTGGTCCCAAACAAACCCGAGGCCAGCTTGCTGCTGCAGGCCATTGACTGGTCGGGTTCCGTCTCCGAGATGCCCCCCGACAGCAAGCTGCCTGACCGTGTGATTGCCGACTTTCGAGAATGGATTCAACGCGGCGCCCCCTTCCCGGCGGACACGGGCCCGGCAATCGACAAACCTCGTCCGGTCGATATCGAACAGGGCCGCACCTTCTGGTCATTCCAGCCGGTGCAGCCTTTGCCCGCTCCAGTCGTTTCCGAACCCCACTGGCCACGGCGCAAGCTCGATGCGTTCGTCTTAAACAAGCTGGACAGCCAGGGGCTGCGGCATGCGCCGGAAGCCAATCGTCGCACGCTGATTCGACGCCTGTCACTCAACCTGCGCGGAGTTCCTCCAACCTTTTCCGAGACGGAAGCCTTCGTCGCCAACCAGGCCCCCGACGCTTATGAGCGACTGGTCGATCAGTACCTGGCATCGCCCCAATACGGGGAGCGTTGGGCCCGGCACTGGCTCGATATTGCACGTTATGCCGAAGACCATCCCACGTCCGAATCCACCTGCAAGCCGCCGCGTTTTCCCTACCGGTACCGCGACTGGGTCATTCGCGCGTTAAATGAAGATTTGCCCTTCGATGATTTCGTACGCCGCCAGCTGGCGGCCGACTTGCTGGACCTGCCCCCCGCAGAGATCGCCGCACTGGGATTCCTGGGGCTGTCGCCCGTCTATCACAAAGAACCCAAGCTGTCGGCGGAAGTGATTTCGGTCATCGTCGCCGATGAATGGGACGAGCGACTCGATACGGTCACGCGCGGGTTCCTCGGGCTGACCGTGGCCTGTGCCCGCTGCCATGACCACAAGTTCGATCCGCTGAAGACCGAGGACTACTATGCCCTGGCGGGGGTCATGGCCAGCACGCAACTCGTCGAATGGCCCCTCGTCCCGGCCAATCCCGAGGCCTCTGCCGCGCTCACCGAAGTCCAGCGGCAGATCGTCGACGCCGAACTCCGGTTTGACTACGCCAAAAGAAATCGCAAAACCGCCCAGGGCGATCTGCTCGACCTGACCACTTTCGACGAAGAAGTGCGTCACTGGGAAGAAGTGTTGCAAAACCTGAAGAGTACGCCGCTGTTCGACGGGCCGATCGCCAACGGGGTCCGCGATGCGGGGCTGTGGCTCAACGGGGAGGATCCCGCCTGGACGCTGCTCGACTATCAACCTGGCCGCCCACGCGACCTGCCGGTCTTCATCCGCGGCAATCCCGCCAATCCCGGAAAGGCCGTTCCCCGTCGATTTCTGGAAGTTCTCGCACCACGCGATGCCCGGCCGTTCTCGCAGGGGAGCGGACGGCGTGAACTCGCCGAGGCCATCGTAGGTGAGGCGGCCCCGTTGACAGCGCGCGTCATCGTGAACCGCGTCTGGGGCTGGCATTTCGATCGGCCACTCGTCACGACCCCGAGTAACTTTGGCCGCCTGGGTGATGCACCGTCCCACCCGGAATTGCTGGATGATCTGGCGGCACGGTTCATGGCCGCGGGCTGGTCGCTGAAATGGCTGCACCGCGAGATCGTCAATTCCGCCACCTGGCGGCAGTCGACACATTCGCCCGAGAACTATCACGATCGAGATCCCGACAACCGTCTGCTCTGGCGTATGAACCGCCGCCGCCTGGAAGCCGAAGCGTGGCGCGATGCAGTCCTGGCGACCAGTGCCGAACTCGATCCTACCATGCAGGGACCTTCATTAAATCTCGATCAACCCCAGGCACGGCGCCGCACAGTGTACGGGATTGTCAGCCGTCAGAAGCCGGCTGACCTGTTCCGACTCTTCGACTTCCCCGATGCGAAACGCCACGCCGAGAATCGGATGCCGACGACCACACCGTTACAGCACCTGTATTTACTTAATAGCCCCTTCCTGCAACAGCAGGCGGCGGCAATCGTGCAGGCCGTCTTACGTGACCAGCCCGAATCGACAGCAGAAACCGCGAGCGACCTGTTTCGCCGCATCTTGTTGCGAGAGCCGACCGGCGAAGAATTAGCCGAAGCCCTCGGACTGGTTCAAATCCAGCATGAAATCGTGACCGAACAGAACTGGGCCCTCCTCGCCCATTCATTGCTGGCGACGAATGAATTTATGTATGTCGACTAATTTTTTAAATCGGAATGTGCCGGTGAACCTCAACCGTGTGTAGATACCAGTCACTGCGAGACGTGGTTCACAACAGCTCTCCCGATCAAATATCCAGCAGGATTGCCCGATGCTCCCTGATTCTCATCCCTCGCCGTTCGACCTGTCACGCCGCCAGTTACTGGGGTCTTTGGGCGCCGGCTTTGGAACCCTCGCGCTGGCCGATTTGCTGCATGCCGACGAGGCCCCGCAGGCGGTGGGAACTGCCTTGCATCACGCCCCCAAGGCGAAGCATGTGATTTTCCTGTTCATGGCCGGGGGGCCGTCACACATCGACTTGTTCGACCCCAAGCCGAGTCTCAAGCAGTACGCGGGACAGCGGCCGCCCGCGGCCGACTTGCGCACCGAGCGGGTCACCAAGGGTCTGCTGCCGTCTCCGTTTGCCTTTCAACCTGGCGGCCAAAGCGGCTTGCAGATCAGCGACCTGCTGCCGCGACTGCGCGACTGTGCCGACGATCTATGCCTGGTCCGTTCGATGGTGGGGGGCAACCCGAATCACGCGCCGGCGGCCAACCATCTCTTCTCCGGACGTATCGACCAGATCCATCCATCGCTGGGTTCCTGGGTCTCATACGGACTGGGAACGGAGAATCAGGACCTCCCCTCGTTCGTGTCGCTGGGGGATGGGGGCTATGGTTCGCGCTATGTACGCAACGGCTACCTGCCGGGCCAGCACCAGGCCACTCCGATCAATACCTCCGAGAAAGATCCTGAGAAGATGGTCCGCTTTCTGCGCAACGGACAGCTCGATCGTGAACGACAGGAGCAACAGGTGCAGTTCATCGAGCGTCTGAATCGCCGACAACTGGCCGCCGCGAGCGATGACCCTGCGCTGGAAGCCCGGATCCGCGCGATGGAAACGGCCTACCGCATGCAGTTCGCCGCCGGCGAAGTATTTGATGTTCGCAATGAAACCCAGGCGACGCAGGATGACTATGGAACCAGTCCCTTCGCCCGGGGTTGTTTGCTTTCCCGGCGGCTGGTCGAGCGAGGGGTCCGATATGTGCATGTCGAGTTGGGGGGCTGGGATCATCACGAGAACATCGACAAGTCGATCGCCAGTCTCAGCCGTCAGATCGACCAGCCGATTGCGGCGTTGTTGCGCGATTTAAAACAGCGTGGCCTGCTACAGGAAACACTGGTGGTCTGGGGAGGCGAATTCGGTCGGACGCCGGTTTCCGAAAGCGGCAATGGCCGCGATCACAATCACTATGGCTTCACCATGTGGCTGGCGGGGGGCGGCATTCGGGGGGGGATGGCACACGGAGCCACCGACGAGTTCGGCTTCCGCGCCGTTGAGAACCGCGTCAGCGTACACGACCTGCACGCCACGCTGCTCCACCTCCTGGGCTTCAACCACGAACGTCTCACCTATCGCTACTCAGGCCGCGACTTCCGCCTGACCGACGTGCATGGTCAGGTCGTGCAAGAAATTCTGGCCTGACGCGCAGCAGCAGCAGCAGCAGC
>CAZQUW010000196.1:0-12017 GCA_964596215.1 uncultured Planctomicrobium sp.
TGGCGTTGACCCTGTTGGCCGGTGCGTGCCTCGTGCCCGCACAAGCAGCCGAGAAGCTCTCAACCGTAACCCCGGTCGCCGACCTGGTTGCAGAAGCGGAAACGAAGATCAAGGACATCGAAGCGTTGCTGGCGGATAACGACAGCTACACCAAGGCAAAGAAGAAGGGCGTCCCGCAAGCTGCCGGGACCCTGGCCCTGTTGGCCCAGGGTATCGCCGAACATGACGAAGATTCGGCCTGGAAGAAATCCGCAGCCGACATTCGCGATGGTGCGATTGCGATCGCCAAGTCCACTTCGCTCGACGACGCCAAGAAGGGTCTCGAAGCGGTCAAGGCCGCCGCCGGCGGAAAAGCCGGTGGTGCCAAGGTGGAACACGCCTGGGACAAGCTGATCGACATGGACAGCCTGATGTCCGAAGTCAGTGCCCGCAATGGCAAACTCCGCAAGGCCTTCCGGAAGGCTCCCGAAGATCACGCTGCGGCATCGCGTGACGCCAGCGTTCTGGCTGTGTTGTCGTTGGCCATTGAAGCCGACACGCACGACGTCAAGGACAAGGCCGACATCGAGAAGTGGAAGAAGTATTCTAAAGACCTGCAGGTTTCGATGACCAAGATCGCCGCGGCCCTCAAGGACAAGAAGGACGCCGACGGTAAGGCCCTGTTCCTGGAATCGGCCAAGGCCTGCAACAGCTGCCACACTGACATCCGCGACAAATAATCGCTGAGGTCGAGTATTGTGAGCGGTCGAGACAAACCAGACCGCAGAATGACTTGCCAACCGCCCCGTGCACTGCAATGCGTACGGGGCGGTTTCGTTTTCGTCCCCCGACATTTCGTTGCCGAATTCGGCTGGCTATGATCAGACTGTCACTTTTCCGCCAGTTGTCTCTGGTTGAAAGCCAGAACCTGAACATTACTCCGGATCAATCTCCACATGGATGCGACTCATTCTGACCGTACCTCGCTGACTCGTCGCGACACGCTGCGGTTAACTGCGGCCGCGGCCACGGGATTGCTGGCGGCGAACACCCTGGCTCAGGAGAGCCCCGCACGGATCGGGCGCATCAAGCAGTCGATTTGCTACTGGTGCTTCCGAGAAACCTGGTCCGTCGAGCAGCTTGCCGGCGTCGCCAGGCAACTGGGGTGCGTCAGTGTCGAACTGGTCGAAGCCAAGTACTGGTCGCTCCTCAAGCAGATGGGGCTGACCTGTGCGATCTCCAGCAGTCACGGATTCGTGAAAGGGATGAACAACCCTGACCACTGGGATTACTGCTTCGAGATTCTGCGGAAACGCATTGACGACGCATCCGCAATGGGTGTGCCGAATGTCATTACATTCACGGGCATGCGGGAAAACATTCCTGATGATGTCGGCCTGAAGAACTGCGTCGAGGGCTATAAGAAGATCATCGGATACGCTGAAGAGAAAAAGGTCACTCTGTGCCTGGAAATGCTGAACTCGCGGGATAATTCACATCCGATGAAAGGGCACCCCGGCTACCAGGGCGACCATACCGAATACTGCATCGATATCATCAAACAAGTTGGATCACCGAGGCTGAAACTGTTGTTTGATATCTATCATGTGCAGATCATGGATGGGGATGTCATCCGCAGGATTCGGCAACATAAAGATTACCTGGGCCACATTCACACCGCTGGCAACCCCGGACGTGGCGAGTTGGATTCCAAACAGGAAATCAACTACGGGGCGGTTATGCAGGCTCTGGTCGATGTCGGATATACAGGCTATGTCGGGCACGAATTTATCCCGACACGAGAGCCTTTGTCAGGGCTGCGAGATGCGGTCGCGGTGTGCGACGTGTAGCTTGGAGACCGGGTGATTGATGACCGCCTGACACTCAGGATCGGTTCAAATACACGTTAGAGGCGTATGACCGAAGACCCATTCGACCGGATGATGTGGATGAGCGGCCAGAATTCTCAAGCTCGAACATCAATCGTGATCTGACCGGCAAATGTTGTAATCGGGTTGGTCGCGACGACATTCTGATGCACAGCAATTCGTTTGAAAATTGCTTGTGAACGCAACATGTGCTGGAAATGCGGGCACCCGATGTAGTGACCTGTTTTCGAGGGCACCGCAACAAAGCAAGCAGCCGCCGTGATCCTTGAATCACGACGGCTACCAGATTTTGGATTTGATGCGGCACTGATTCCGGTCAACCGACCAATCGCGAGTGCGTCGCGATCTGATAGATGAAGTAGCCCAGGGTCCCGATGCAGATCGGAATGCCATAGGGCAGCAGGAACATGTTCGGTTTGCGTTCGGCTGCAATCCGCGACAGCTCGGCCGGGTTCTTGATCGTGCGGAATTCGTGCAGGATCATCATGAAGTTGCCGTAGTGCTTCCACCAGGTGCCGCGATAAGCAACCATGCAGACAGCCATCACTCCACCCACAACGGTGGAAACCAGGAAGGCGTGCCACGTCACGCTGCCCCCCAGCCAGGCACCAATGCCAGCCATCAGCTTCACGTCGCCGGCGCCCATGCCACCCACAGCATACAACGGCAGCAAGCAGGCCAGTCCTACGGCCGCGCCCCACAGGCCAAATTGCAATCCAGCCCAGCCACCGTAATAAGTGTTGAAGACAAGTCCCGCCAGAATCATCGGGAACGTTTGCCAGTTCGGAACGCGTAGTTCTCGACCGTCGATCCACGCAGCCCAGATCAATATCGCGCTGACCACCAGTACGTGACCTTGTGTCGTAATGAGATTAGTCCAGTCCATCGATGCTACCGTTCCTTTCCAGGGAGCTTGTACTTGTTCTTAACAGGAGCAGACCGGCAACCTGACAGACTCCGCGGTCAGGCGAGACAACTCGAGCCAGCTTGCAATCCAGTCCATTGAGGGGGAGGCGATTGGGTTTGGAGGCGGTGATGAACAGCGATACGATGATCGCTGCCACCTATTCGACAAGGTGTGCGGTCTTGTTGCCCTGAGGTGCAACAATAACTCGTCCAGCAAGAATGTCATTCACTCAATGCTTACCGGGGTGCGGCAAATACGCTCAACAACACCGACAGTGTACCGGCCAGCGTGACCAGCAGCGTCGAGAGTGATGAAGCTGTGAAATCCATCCAGAAGGGAAACATGACGGCCCACCTTGTATTGGTATTTCTCGATCGCGGTCATCCACGGTCGAGGCGTGTGAAATAACCGCCCAGTGGGGAAGCGTGGCTTCCCCACTGGACGGCGGTTGTGAAATCCGAAGAATTCCACCAACTGACCATTGGCCTCGCCAATTGGCCAGATTTAACTACGGCATCATGTCAGCTGCCGACTGGAACGTGCTGCTGGCCTTGGTACCGATGGCGCTGATCGAGGTCAAACAGACGATGACAATCAAGGCCAGCATGACCGCGTATTCAACAGCGGTGGGGCCGTCTTCAGAGACAACAAACTTCTTGACACTGGTAGCGAATGACTTCAACATGACGATTCTCTCTTTCTGAATTGACTCTCTGGCCTCAATCTTCGGCCGATGAGGGCCAAACCTGATTGAGACACACACATGACAGGAGCCGGGGAACTGTCAGACTGGCAATGTGCCGTCGCCATCTGAGACATCAGCTCAAGATCCCGTTAACCTCAACATGAGGTTTGACCCAAGGAACACCACAGCTGTTTAATTTCTGTGGCCACAGACCCGCCTGCTTAAATTCGTGGCAGACGGTTGCCAATCCTGCGGCTGATGACCACCGTTGCGAGCCCTGTGGCTCGCTGTTAGTCTCGCGTCAAACCGTTGACAACAGAAACTTAGGTCACGCACAGAGAGAGTCAAATCGCGAATGCGAGATTTTTCGGAAAATTCCCATTAGGGATATTGCGAGCTGTTTAACGACACGTTGTCGTCTTCTGCTTGCAACGCAGCGAGGCCGTTTGGCATCATTATGATGCCTTGCAGGATGCAGGCCCAAGTGCCAACTGAGTCGACTCCGGACGGTTCTATTCAGCGTCCAGCGGCTCCTGCACGGCCCCAGGTGATACTCAACCTGGACCAGGTGAGAGCCAAAGAATGCAACAGGGCGCGGTCTCCAGTTTGGAGCCGCGCCCTGCAGCAAGTCTATCGCAACTACTCAGCCAGCGCTGCGACACGCGGCCCGAAGACCACGCCCCGCGGCGGCATGCACACTTCACTCCCGGGACAACTTCGCAGCCGTTATCCCAGCATCGATCAAATCCGCATCAGGCGGAAGGACCTGGCTTTTCGCTTTCCGGTTTCGGAGGCTCGGCTGGCTCGGGTTGAGGCACCGGTTTGGCTGCTTCAACAGGAGTCGGGCTGGCCGCCGAAGGACCAACCCCAGCGGGCAGACCACAGCACGGAGTCGGCTGCGGGCAAACCTGGACGGGGACCATCGTACAAATCTCGTAAGGCTCCTGGCGGCAGACCTGTCGCGGAACCATGCGGCACATCTGCTGCTGCACGACCCGGCAAACCGGACGAGCAACTCGCTGAGTCACCGTGTAGGCTTCTTGACGTGGCACGCAGTAAACTTCGCGACGAACGCGTTGTTCCTGAATGACACGGCAGGTGACGACTGGAACCCTGCGAACGTGTTCCTGGGTGACCATGCGGCAGGTACGGTAGGGCACGCGATCAACAACATTTTCGCATACCCAGCTGCAAGTACGGTAAGGAATCTGACGTTGGCAGGTCTGTTGAACCATGCGGGTCACCTGCTGCGGGACTTGCGTGACCACCACTTCGGGGACGCACCGCATGACTTGCACGGGCACCGTTTCATTCACAACTTCGGCCACGTAGCGGGTGCACTGAATCTGGCGCTGCACTGTTTGCGGGCAGTAAACCCGCCGGCAGGTGTAGAAACCAGGACATTGCACCATACAGGTCCGCGGGCAGCCGCAGGCATCCACATAAGTGCGTGGAACACAACGACCGGGATGATAAACCTGCTGCGTCGTCCAGTTGGGAACGACTTCAGTCACGCAGCGGCTTTCAACCACCGGGCGCATCACCGTCCGGCAGCGCTGTTGATTGACCACTTCGCAAACCTGGCGCATCACAGTCTGACGGCATTCGCGGGTGATGGTCTCGGTCACAGGCCGGCACACGGTGTAGTTCTCGACCCGCACCTGGTCTTGCCAGACCGGCCGGCGCACGACTCGCGTTACTTCACGACATGCGGTTTCCCACACTGGACGGCAGGTCGTGTAGCGTTCTTCACGCTGCGAACACTCTTGAACCTGACGGCAAACGGTGTAGGGGACTTCACGCTCCTGACGATCCATGACCGTGCGATAGCACGTCACAGGGCGATCTTCACAGACGGTTTCATACACATTGCGATTAACAGTGTATTCCTGTCGATCCCAGACAGTTTCGGCGACAGTTCGGTAACAAGTCTGGCGCTGCACCTGGTACTGCGTGTAGCAGCAGGATTGCGCACAAGCTTGCACGGGGCAGCAGTTGTAACTGCCGCCCCCACAATAACGACCAGCCTGAGCCTCGGAAGGCCCCCAACCTGAGAACAACGCCAGTATGGCGATGACCCCAGCCCCTAAATGTTTCATGTTCCCCTCTCCTCAATGCTGCGTGTTCTATGGTGCATACGTTGGTCAGACACCCTGACCCCTGCCGCTGGCTTGTCCTGAGTTGCCGACATTTTCCAAAGAAACGCGCCCTGATGCAAAACCGATTCGGCCCATACGATCAGGAACGCGAGATCTCAAGACGATGATACCTATTGTTCCTACAACATAGATGGAGATGACTGGGTACCCTAGCGAATTCCTGCCGGCCTGCAAAACTTGAATCAAACCGCTGTTAAACTGCAACGACGAGTTTAAAGAGTTCAATTCTAACGCGCGAAATCGGCCGCATGAGGCGTTTTTGCCTCATCGCTACCAGCCACCTGCCTATCCTCCTAAAGGCTCAAGCCACCGCATATACACCGCGACCTCAACTCATCCTGAACACAGATTGATGACACACACGGGTTACGCTGATTTTCGCAGAACTGGCCGATTGGTCCCCCAATCATTCCACGAGCCAGCACGGTTGATGAGTTGCCCTAAGGCCCCAAAACTTGCAATCGAACGACAAATCTTCGCGCGGGTGAGTCATTCGGTTACCAGCAGCAATCAACGTTCCAATCAATAAATCACGACATTTCGGGGCGAACCTCGCCTGAGAGGTGCCGGCCCGCTCTCTCAATCCTCGATTGGCTGCCGTAAGTCAAATGTCTGCTGCAGTTTTGGTGCCTTTCCTCATCAGGGTTCAACAGTACTCATCTTGCGCATCCGTTAAACTCCACGCAAGTCAACCAATCGCAATTTACGTCATTTTGAAGAAGGGATTTTCCCCCGTTGAAAAGTTTTCTCAATCGGATTGAAGACATTACTGCAGCCCAGTTTAACTGTCATCAGCAGTCGTGGATCTATATAGTAGAGGCGGCTTCGCTTCTACGCCGAGGCAATCTGCACGCATTGATACAGGGCAAACACACATGCGCAACTGCTGTTTCCACTGGCGAGTCTTGACCGTACTGGCCGTCCTCTGTTCCGGGCCGCTCATCGCCCAGGCGGAAAATTGGCCCCAATGGCGCGGCCCGCGCGGAGACGGTTCCGCCATCGAACCGCAGTTGCCTACCAGATGGTCGGCGACCGACAACGTGCAATGGAAAGTCAAAGTCCACGCGGGGGGACATGCGTCGCCGATCGTCTGGGGACAATACGTCTTTCTGGTCGGCGCGAAACTCGATGAGACAGCCCGCACCCTGACGGCGCTGGATCGAGCCACCGGCGCCGTTCGCTGGGAACAACTGGTCCTGAAGGCCCCGCTCGAGCGGATTCATAAACTCAACAGCCACGCTTCCAGCACTCCCGCCACAGACGGCAAACGCATCTATGTCAGCTTCCTCAATGAGAAGAAGATGCATGTCACCGCCTATGACTTCGAAGGCAAAGTCGCCTGGACCGCCGAACCGGGGGTGTTTTCGAGCGTTCATGGGTATTGCAGTTCGCCGGTGTTGTTTGAGAACCTGGTCATCATTAACGGAGACCACGACGGTGATTCTTACCTGGTAGCACTCGACCGCCAGACCGGACAAACCGTCTGGAAAACCCGGCGTGAGAATCGTACTCGAAGTTACTGCACGCCGATCATCCGCGAGATCAACGGCCGCACCCAGATGATGCTGTCGGGTAACAAATGTGTCGCCAGCTACGACCCGCGGACGGGAACCCGCCAGTGGATTATTGACGGGCCGACCGAGCAATTCGTGGCGTCGCTGGTTTATCAGCACGATCTGTTGTTCGTCACCGGTGGCTTTCCCGAGCGACATATCATGGCGATCAATCCCACCGGCAACGGTAATGTCACGAAGACCAGCGTGGTGTGGCACCACTTGCGTAGCGGTGTTTCTTATGTCCCTTCGCCCGTGGCCGTCGGCGACTATTTTCTGGTTGCCGCCGATGACGGTGTCGGCACCTGCTTTGAAGCCAAAACGGGCAAAGTGGTGTGGCAGAAGCGTCTGGCTGGCCATTACAGCGGCTCACTATTAACGTCTAACGGCCTGGTCTACTTTCTGGATGACGACGGGGTGACGAAGATCGTCAAACCGGGCCCCGAACTGGAAATCGTGGCCACCAACGAAATCGGCGACGGCTGCTCATCATCACCCGCAGCCAGCGACGGTCAATTGTTCATTCGCGGTGAGGAGTACCTCTGGTGCATCGGTAAGAAGTAGTCTGCCGATCGCCTGAAACGCTGCTCAGTGCCAGTTCACCGTTGCGGGCTCCTCCTGTTTCGAATTCTGGTGCTCTCAGGTCCGACTAGGGGATAAACAATGTCCCCTTGTCCTTGGAATACGTTTTCTCCGGATGGAAACTGACCAGATAACGAGCGTCCTTGGAGAAGCGAATGCGGCAGAACTTCGCTTCTGGTTCGGCCAGTTTTGACTGGCCGTCATGCCCCAGCTTCCAGGGCGATCCCGACAGATAGGTGTCCTGGAACTCGGTCTGAGCCGCCCATTTCCCATCGATAAACAGTCCCAGTCGAGTTCCCAGTTTTACGGCAGCGATATGATGCCAGCGGCCGTCGTTAATCGTGACCCGGGATCTGCCGACTTGAGTTCCAGACGATGATCGTCCGGAGACCGCCGGGCGGCCCCGGTCGATGCCGATCACGAGACTGGAATCGCGCCGATCTTCCCGCTTGGAGAGCAGAATCGCCGACGAGGCCTGAGTCGCCACCCAGAATTCTACGGTAAAGAACGGACCAGGATTCAAGTCCGGATTGGCCACGCTGACACCTTGCCCGGTGCCGGTTGTCTCAAAGAATTTCGTCGGCTTGAAAATCCGTTCGACTTTCGTTTCCAGGGCCTGCTTCTGCAGTCCGCTCGCCAGCGGCAACGCCAGCTGCCAGGCGTCGGCAGCCCGCTCCCGAATGGTCGATTTCACGGGATCCTTTTCCTCCTCCGCCACCTCCCACCAGTCGTCCCCGAGTTGCAGCAGGGTTTCCAGCTCACGCGGCTGTTCGACCTCCCGTTTAGCCAGACTGGAGAGCGCCGCGTTGGAAGATTTGGCCAGCAGGGGCAGACCGGTCAGCCAATCGCCCTTGTAGAAGCATACGTAGCGTCCCCAGGCGAGATTCGCCGTCGCATCATCAGGATTAACCTTCAAGACTTCACGGGCCGGCTTGGCCAGTTCAAATGCATCACGCAAGGTATTGACGCGCCGGGCATAGGCAGCCAGCTGTTCTTTCAATACCGGAATCTTGCGGGTCGCGCCGGCGGCGGCCGGCGAGGCCTTCGAGGCCGTTTCGAAGTCGTCCAGCCGCACCGCTTCGTCCAGCAGCAGGACGTACATGGAGCCCAGGTACGCAATGTCATCCGCTGTCTTCGCAAACGGCGTCGCCAACTTGGCGGCCCGTTCCATGAGGGGCAGCGAGGGCGAATCAAACCGATCACCCAATGCGACCAGGAGCTCCCAGGCCAATGCCAGCTGACCCGACTCGGCGGCCAGTTCGGCGGCATCGGACAGCATCACGTACACCGCCGCAGGATCATCATTCGTACTTTCCGCGCGGGCCATCAGCGACTTCGCCAAACTGATTTTCGGCTCCAGGTTGCGGCCTTCGGCCTTCTTGGCGAGTGCATACTCGATCTTGAAGTGGTCTCGCACGACCTTGCGGGCAGCGTCTTGCGCACTGGCGTCGGGCGTCACATCTTTCTTGATCTGCAACACGGCGTCCGCAGACATGCCCGTGGACTTTTCAGCGTCTGACAGCAACGGAGGCTGCGGTGAACCGGGCCCATCTGCGGCCGGACTGAAAGTGAAACGATTGAAGCGGAAGGTCCCTTCCTGAACGGCCAGCACGAACGTTTTGGGATCAGGGAATTGGCAATGTGCCGGGGCGGATAACTGCTGGATATCCCCCTTCCATTCAATCACTTTCTCGCCATTCACTTCCACCGTGATCGCCTGCAGTCGAACCTGGCACTTGATCAGCAATGGCAACCCTTTGGCCGGAATTGGTAAGCGGCTCGTGGTTTCGTTCTTGATGCCGGGCTGTCCGTCAATCTCCGAGATTCCAAAAATGTTCTCCTGGCCATCGGTATCCAACAACAGGATGCATTGCTGGCCCTGGACCTGCAAACCAATTCCACAACTCCCTTGGGCTTCATCCCGATTGATGGAAAGGGCAAGGTCATACTCAGCCGAAGTTGGCTCAAATGGAATATTCAGCCGGACAATTCGCGAAAATTCTTCCGTGCTTCCGATCAGTACCCCGTCTTTGAGCGTCCAGTCACCTTGCGCTGTATCGCGTCCCACTTCGGCCTTGCTCAGGAGATCGACGGGGGCCTGACTGGCATCGGTCGGTGTCCGCGCCGATTGCGGGGGGCTGAGCTCCAGTCGAGACACCCGAAAGGAACTCGCCATACTGACCAGCATCAGTTCGCGTTCCTTGGGATTACTGAAGTTCTCATTCGTGGCCGATGGAAACGCGACGGCCGGATCGCCTTCCCATTTCAAAATTTCTTTACCGTCGGCAGCCACCGAGACCCCCCTGCGCCGCACTTGCAGCAGGAGCGTGACAGGTCGATCAGGATGCAACACCTGCCCCTCGAAGGTGGAATCTTCGGTCTGGCGCCCGGGGACCCCATTTCCCAGCCTGGACTGAGTCGAATTTTGTGTATCAATCAGCAACTGGGCCGGATGCCCCTGCACTGGAAACACCAGTCCAAAACCACGTTTGCCGGTGGCACGCGCCACATTCAATGCCAGGTCATATTCGTCCGGCAGGACATAGGGCACCCCCAGCCGAGTCATCCCAGTGGCGGGACTGATCAACTGCCGATTCTCAGACAGCCACTGCCCGGCGATGCGGTGCTGAACTACGTCAACCCGCGGCAGCAAATCAACCGCCGCAGGCGTACCGGCTCCCTGGCCAACCCGGGGATCGACGGACGGTGGGGAGCTGGCCACAGCAGGAATCTTGCCCGGCGACTGGCGTGCCTCAGGTGCCGCACCGGCCAACCTCGCCCCGGCAGCCTTGTCCTTCTGGGACGGGGGACGGTCTTGATGAGGAAGTGTTTTCGCAGTCTTCGGCAGAGTGACTCGATTCGATCCACCGGCAACCGTCGTTGGCGGATTCTCGCCAGGTTTCGCCGAACCATCGGGCACCGCAGCCGCAGGGCCTGGGGCGGCAACTTCAACCACCGGAGGTGGCTGTGGCACTTGAGCAGACCTGGGGAATAGAAAAACCGCGACGCCCACCAGGACCGCGATGAGCGCCCCCCCTCCTCCGAGCACCACCGGTGACATCCATAGTGGTCGAGATGCGACGTGGACCGAGGTATCAATATTGATGGGTGCGGCCGGTTCCGAGGCAGCCAGTTCCGCACGGAGTGACTCGTCATACGCGGCTTTGGTCGCGGCTTTCAGCAGGCAGATGCGCGCCCGGGAAACCTCATTCAAGAGCTTCAGGGCATCGGCCGAATGTTCGCCTGACTGAAACTTCCGCAAGAACGCCATCTGGCGATCGGCAGCCGCTTCGACGACTTGCGGGTCGTCCTCATACAAGGGGATTCCCAGCAGTCGGTAATGATGGGCCGGCTGGTCGCGTCGGGGGATTCCCAACCACTTATGGTACGGATCAAACGGCGCAGAAGACATAAATTGAGAACCTCAGCGAGAGCCCTTGTTCGCCAAGAGTAGCGACATTTTGTGCAACTTGCAGATTACCGTCAAAGAGCCGTAAACGTCCAGAGGTAAAGCAGATCTGTTCGCCGCTCGTAAGATGGGCACTCTTGCCCGTCTCTGAGTTCGATTCACCAAAACAGACGGGCAGGAGTGTCCATCTTACGGATAACAACGCCCAGCAAATCCTCCCGTAATTCTTTGCTTCCTTACCACTTTTACCTCCCGCCCACTGGAAGAGTTTTCTCTCACGCAACGGCGCCAAGGCGTAAAGAGGACGGCGTTCCGGCCGACCGATCCAGTTCTTTGCGCCTTGGCGCCTTTGCGTGAGATCTTCGTTCTAATCACGAACAAAACTCGTGCACTCTTTGTCTTCTTTGCTCCCTTGCCTGCTGTAACCTGACTCTCCGAGTCGGGAGTATAACTACGTCGAACGACCCGACTCGGAGAGTCAGGCTACAGATGGGCCACCCGCTGGGCACAGCGGCAACTCGCGATTTCTTTGTCCTCTTACTACTTTTACCTCCCGTGCGAAGAGGAAAAAATTGCTCACGCAAAGGCGCCAAGGCGCAAAGAGGACGGCGTTCCGGCCGATCGATCCAATTCTTCGCGCCTTGGCGCCTTTGCGTGAGATCTTCTCCTAATCAGAGACAAACAAAACTCGCGCACTCTTTGCGCTCTTACTCTTCTGTAGCCTGACTCTCTGAGTCGGGAGCATTTCAACGTCGAACGACCCGACTCGGAGAGTCAGGCTACAGATGGGCCACCCGCTGGGCACAGCGGCAACTCGCGATTTCTTTGTCCTCTTACTACTTTTACCTCCCGTG
>CAZQUW010000197.1:0-11884 GCA_964596215.1 uncultured Planctomicrobium sp.
GGCCAGACGGGCAACGGCGGCCAGTTCAACGGCGGCCAGCAGGGTGGCGGCGGTGGTCAATTTGGTGGCGGTGCGAATGGTATTGGTGGCGGTGGCGGCGGCTTCTTCAGCGTGCCACCCTTCAAAATTCCCTCAAAACCAGTTCCGGCCCCGGCTGTTGAGCAGGATCAAAACGTCACTCAGCGGAATGCGGCTGGTCAGGCATTCGCGCAAGTGCAGGATCAACCGAAGGGCTCAACTTTGAACGGAGCCACCCTCAAGGATCGCAAAAAAAAACTGTCGGCGAACCGTTAAAATCGGTTAAGCAGGGGGATCAGGGGGCTTCCCCTACGCCAGCATCGCCCCAGAAATCGAAGGGAACGCCGCAGGCTCCTGCCAGGGAACCTGCGGCGTCATCCGTTTCTAAAGCCGCTCCGCCACAGGCCGGTGACATTCCATTAACCCCTGGCCCGGGTGATGCCAGGCAGGCTTGGCGGGCCTATTTTCGTGAACACACTCCGCAGCCGGAACAGGTGACCAAGCTGGTTGTCAAGCTGCATGAGGCCAAGCGGGACGCTGACGTCATTGCGGTTATTGAGGCCGCAATACTGGCGGGGCAGTCGCAGACGTGGATGTATGAAGTTCTGGCGGGTGCCATGCAGGTCACCGGCCGCCCCCAGGCCGACATCGAACGTGTGCTCTTATCGGGTGTCGACTTCACAGCGGTCGATGTCCCGAACATGCTGTTTTCAGCGGCCTATTTGACGCGGTACGGACTGCGGTCCCGCGCGTTGCAGATCTACCGTCAAGCTTCGAGCCTGGCTCCGTGGCGTGCGGAACCTTACGTGCTGGGATTGAAGCTCGCGCGGGAAGCCAAGGACCCGGAAGCCTTGGAATGGGCAGCCACCGGAATTCTCACGCAGGCCTGGATGAAGGACCACGAATCACTGCACCATCAGGCGGAAGAGGCTGTCGCCGAGGCTGAGCAGTTGTTTCAGAAACAGGGGAACGCCGAGCGACTCAAGCAATTTCATGATCAGATCGCGTCGGCGCGGCAACGCGATCTTGTCCTGAAGCTGACCTGGAACGGAGACGCAGATCTGGACCTAGTCGTGGAAGAACCACTGGGCACCGTGTGCTCGCGTCAGAACAAGTATTCTCGCGGCGGGGGAGTCCTGGTACATGATGGAGTCGGCCCCAAACCCAAGGACGCCTATGAACTGTATGTGTGCCCGGTGGCTTCAACCGGAGATTATCGGGTCACCGTCCGGTACCTGTTCGGCAATGTGGTTGCGAAGCAGGCCAAGCTGACGATCATCCGCCATCAGGGGACGCCTGAAGAAAGCACCACCAGTCAATCAATCCAGATTGCGGGCGAAGAAACCGTGGTGCGACTGGGATTGAAGGCCGGACGGCGCACCGAACTGGGACCAGTCATTGCCGATCAAGTCACCGATATCCGCCGGCCCAACACAGCCCGCCAGCAACCCGGGGCAGAGATCCTGCAAGTCGCGCATACCGCAGAAGCCCGCGAGCAGCGTGCCGAGTACATTAAACAGCGGGATATTCTCTTTCAGAATCTGGGGGGCCTGCGAGCGGCAGTTCAGCCCATAGTGCAAATCGTTCCTGAAGGCGTGCAGGCCACCGCCACCGCAGTGGTCTCGGCAGACCGACGCTATGTGCGGCTAAATCTCAATCCCGTGTTCTCGGCGATCACCGACGTCTTCACTTTTACCTTCGCAGGGCAGGGTGCCGGCACTTCCACAGCCACGCCATCCCGCTAAGGCGAAGGTCCCCAGAGGCCCTGTTTTGCCGCAACTTGAGGCCGCATGGAACTGCACGAGGGAGCATGGCGGCTGTTGCGCGGACGTGGAAAATCTTCTGGCAAACTCAATAAAAAAGCCCTCGATCAACACCGATCGAGGGCTTGTGCAGAATCTTAAAAGTCAGACCACTGATGGTCAGACCAACTCGGGAATTGGACGGCCACCTTCAACGACGATCGGGGTCGGACGCCCTGACGGGCTCATCCAGTGTGCTCCGAGATCGATGCCCAAGTGACGGAAAGTCGTGGCGGCAATGTCCTGCGGACGGACAGCGCCATCCTTCGGCCCGTAGCCACGTGAATCGGTATTCCCCACGGCCTGGCCATGTTTGAATTTACCGCCCGCCATCAACATCGACATCACATTCGTCCAATGTCCGCGTCCCGCGTCGTGACTCATCACAGGGGTGCGGCCGAATTCGCCCATCATCAATACCAGCGTGGAATCGAGCAGTCCGCGTTGATCGAGATCGGTGATCAGTGCGTGCATGGCTCGATCGATTGTCGGCAGAATGGGCTTCAACCCCTTTTCGATACCACCCCAGGGCGGAACCGTATCGCCGTGATTATCAAAGTAGCCCCACCGATGACTCACAGTGACGAAAGTGACACCCGATTCAACCAGGCGACGTGCCAGAAGACATTTTTCGCCGACACTGTCGCGGGAGTACAGATCGCGCACGGAATCAGGTTCTTCGTTCAAACGGAAGGCTTTTTCGACCTTACCGGAAACAACCATGTTGTAAGCCTGCTGGGTGAAACGATCGTTGCGTTCGAGCGTAACTCCCAGATCCAGGTCGCGTCGCAAGCGATCAAACTTTTGACGCAAACCAGCCCGGTCCTGCAAACGGTCCAACTGGATCCCTTCGGGCATGCCGAATTTTCCAGCCAGGTCGCCGCCATTGACCGGGGCGTACGAACTGCCCATGTGTCCGGCTTCCCAGACATCCGCCTTCCAGGAAGGAGCCAAACCGACGAATGCTGGCATATCGGGGTCGTTCGGCCCGCAGAATTTGGCCGCGACAGAGCCCATCGACGGGTATCCACCGCCGTCTTTCATGTCGTCGGTGCGACGGGCGAGAGGATTCCCCGCCTGCATGGTAATCGGGGTGTGATTGCTCGTGGAACAATCCACGGCACGGACAATCGACAGCTTATCGGCAATGGAGGCCTGCAGCGGGAGGTGCTCACCAAAGCGCACGCCGGGCAGCTTGGTTTCAATGCTGCCGAAGGGGCCGCGAATTTCCGCAGGCGCATCAGGCTTGGGATCCCACATGTCAATGTGGCTGGGGCCACCCGACAACCAGATCAAGATGACTGACTTCTTATCGCCAGTCGGAGCTTGCGAGTTGGCGGCCAGACCGGGCAAGGCACCCATTCCCGCCAAACCGGCCGCGCCGACCTGCAGAAACCAGCGCCGCGAGCCGACCCTCAGCAAACCGGGTCCCGATGGGTTGGCCCAGCCGAAGCCTGCGCTGCCTTGTTGATGTTCGCGTGCGTGTGAATTGGTCGATGCACCCATGAGGTCCCTTTCAATTTGTCGTCACGTCCGAGCGACTTAACAACAAGTGCTTATGCGAGCAATTCTATCGGCTACACACAGGGACCTCAACTTCGAAATCGCCGCTTTTAGAGAGATTCCCCTCTTTAGCCACTTTTTTCGTTCGCCGAAGCGTTTTACTAAAGCTGGAAAACGACTTACGCCAGCCACAAGACATCGGATCAGGCGTGCGGTTCGGGGCGTTTGCCGGCCTCCCGAGCCGCTGCCTTGAGGGCGATTGAACGCTTGTAACCGGAAAAGACGTGCTCGGCCATCAATGAAGTTTGAGCGACCAGTTCATCGACCCGATTCCGAAAGAACGAGTAGGCTGCGATGGCCGGAATAGCGACCGACAGGCCTTGCAGCGTGGTCACCAGAGCGTGATAGATACCGGGGGCCAGTTCGGCTACTTGAGGATTGGCTTTGGCTTCGAATTCCATGAAGGCCAGGATCATTCCCCAAACGGTTCCCAGCAGCCCCAGCATGGGAGCAATCGTGCCAATCACCGAGAGAAATTCAATCTTTCGAAACAACCTGGCCGCCTGCTGCGTACTGGCATCTTCCAGCGCCTTCTCGACCGCAGAATAGCCCATCTGCACTTCCGCCAGTCCCGATCCCAGAACATACGCCAGAAAGCTGGGCTGTTCTTTGCATTGCTGTTCGGCCTGTTTGAATTGTCCCTGGCCAATCAGCCGATGGACCTCTTCCGCCAGGCCGCGCGGCATCAATGCCCCCCGGCGGATGCTCATAAAATGCTCGATGATCAAGGCAATCATGGCGACACTGAGGCCCATAATCACATAGCCAATCGCGCCTCCGGCCTTGAGCATTTCGACCGGATCTAACTTCGGCACGACATGCGCAGGAGCCGGCGCATCCGCCGCGACCAGTGTCGCGGCCTGCGCCATGATTGCTCCGACCACTCCCGCGGCCAGCCACCATCCGTGTCGCTGTCTCATATCACAAATCCCGCATTGTTAGTCGTCGTTCGCGCTGTAAACGAAACGCATTCGCAGCGGCCGGGGGGATCGGGTTCGGAGTTCGAGTCAACATCAGCGTCGCGCCTGCGATAGATCAAGGTGCGATCAACGACCGCGTTCACAACGCAGGCGGAGTCACGTTGAGTTCTGTCGCCAGTTTCAACAAGGCGTTCCAATTGCCATCGTCCAACGGAATCCCTCCCGCCTGTCGCGCTCCGAGAGTCGAACGTTCCGGATCACCCGGCAAGTAAACTTGCTTGACGCCGTCGATCAGCGGCACGCTGCGAACGTGTGCTTCCAGCTGCGCGGCTTCCTTCAACATGTGCTCGGTCCCGGCAAAATGCTTCGGATCCAGGACGAGGAACGTTGCACAGTTTCCCATGGGCGGCGGTGGATTGGGATGGGCACAGGGGCCTCCTGACAAGCCACCGGACAGCAATTCGACCATGTAGGACAACCCGAATCCCTTATAGGCCTGGTCGCCACCCATCGGCAGAATCGTTCCCGGCGGATCACCGTACAATTGATTAGGATCGGTCGTCGGATTGCCATCCGGATCCAGAATCCATCCCAGCGGCACCGGCTGGCCGGCAATCTTTTTGACTCGCACCTTGCCTTCGGCAGTGGCACTGGTCCCGAAATCGAGGACGAAGGGGCCTTCCTTGCCTCCGGGCAGTCCCATGCACAGCGGATTGGTTCCCAGGCGGGGGCGTTTCCCGCCAACCGGAGCCACGCGGGCCGCGGCACCATGCGTGTTGGCAGTGATGATGGCTGCCATTCCGGCCGAAGTCGCCATTTCTGCGTATTCACCCAGACGGCCAATATGAGCTGCCCGGCGTAATGTGCCGCAGGCAATTCCAATGGTTCCAGCCTTCGCGATCAGGCGGCGCATCAGATCTTGCGAGAGCACTTGCCCGAACCCCCATTCGCCGTCACACACCAGGACCGCCGGAGTTTCGTGCACAACCTGCAAGGTTCCCCTGGCATTCAGGCTGCCATCTTGAACCTTGGCAATATAAAACGGAATGCGCATCACACCGTGCGAATCATGGCCGCGCAAGTTCGAGTCAACCAGGCTGGCGGATACAATTCCCGCGTCGGACGGTGCGGCTCCCCCTGCCACAAACAACGCCTCCGCGAACTCCTGCAGTTTCTCCGCAGTGATGACCGGCATCGAACAAACTCCTCGGTTTGAAAATCTACATTTCACAACTTCGTCAGCTCACATCCTGGGTCACTTTGTCGCGACATCGTAGCAAAGAATTGAACTTTGCACAGGAGATCGCTGATGAATGGAACTCCGGTCGATTTCGACGGATTCGTCACGAATTGCGTACAACCTGTTTCCGTGTGATGCCCAGCCGCTTTAAAGTCTGGATGTCCTGCTTTAAGATCGAATTGATGGTGGCGTTCCATCGACCCCAGTCCATCTTCAAATTCAGCCACCAACATCACGGAGAAACATCGTCATGCTACGCAGTTGCATGGGCCGTCTGAGCGTTCTCATATGCCTGGTTCTGGTTCCGCTGGTCTACGCAGACGAGACCGACCCGGGTACCGACGTCAGCTTCAAGGCACAAGTCGATGGTACCGAGCAACGTTACATTCTCAAGCTGCCCGCGGGCTTCAAGATGGACGAACGCCATGACATCCTGATCGCATTGCATGGCCATGGCTCCGATCGCTGGCAATTTGCCAAACATCAGCTGGCGGAAGGCCAGGCAGCTCGGAACATCGCCGCGAAATACTCGATGCTGTATGTGTCGCCCGATTATCGGGCCAAGACTTCCTGGATGGGTCCTAAGGCCGAAGCCGATGTCGTGCAGATTATTGGCGACTTGAAGCAGCGGTATCGCATTGGCCGCGTCTTCATTTGTGGCGGCTCGATGGGAGGGACCTCGGCCCTGACTTTTGCCGCATTGCATCCCGAACTGATTGACGGAGTCGCCGCAATGAATGGAACGGCGAATGTCATGGAATATGGGAATTTTCAGGACGCCTTTCAGGAATCTTACGGTGGGACCAAAAAGGCAGTCCCTGAGGAATACAAGAAACGGAGCAGCGAATACTGGCCAGAACGACTCGTCATGCCGGTGGCCATGGCGACCGGCGGCAAGGACACGCTGGTGCCTCCCGATAGTTGCCTGCGCTTAGGGAAAGTGCTGAAGCTGCTCGAACGCGACGTGCTGATTCTGCATCGCGAGCAGGGTGGGCATTCGACGAATCTGGAAGACAGTACGGCCATCCTGGAATTTGTGGTGCAGAAAGCGAAGCCGGCCGCGCCACAGAAGGACTGACGCGGGCCGCAGCGGTGTTGAATCCGCGAGTGACCATCCTCGCCCTGTTCGGATTTTTTGAGCCACGGATTGTCACGAACGGTTCACCGCAGGCCCCAGGCGATCATGATTGTCACCCTGATTCAGCCTCGACCTGGGGACACCTGACAGATGGCATATCTGCTTTGTGTCTGGGTTTAACGTGTGTTCCGCCGTGGACGGTACTCATCGCCCATTCAGGGCGTAGCAGCGGGGTGAGTCGCGTCCCACTTTTCTTCAGCGGCACTTTTACGCACGTACAGAGGTTGCAGCTCCCAGCAGGAGACGGCCTGCCCTGCTTGCTGGTATTGCAGCCCCAGTCTGCCGACCCAACGAGCCTGTGGCTGCCAGAACTCCGGTGCCAGAACTCGACACCGGGAAGAGATCGTCTCAGCAACGGCCTCGAGATCGGGCCCGGTAACGGCGTCGTCGGCAGTCAATTGTTCTTGCCAGGCGGCCACCTTTTCAATGTTCAGCGGCCGCGTTTCACACCAGGATGTTGTATGGTTGCGTTCGAAACGGCCGACGAAGAGCTCCTGTCTCTGAGCATTCATGATCACCTGCAGCCGGCTCACGTCCGCAGGTGCCCCCGCAGCGAGGCACGGGAAGGTCGGTACGGCCGCAAGTTGAGCTCCCGTGGCATAAGACATCGTCTTCGCGCAGGTAATTCCGACACGCAAACCGGTGAAGCTGCCCGGGCCGCTGCTCACGGCGATCAGCTCGCATTCGGCCGGTTTACGATTGTGTTCCTGCAAGAGTGACTGAATCTCCGGGACCAGAGTTTGCGCGTGCCGACGCTGGGCATCCAGGACTCGTTCGCCCAGTACGCGCTCATCATCCAGTAACGCGATTGAGCCGCCAAAACCGGAAGTTTCCAAGGCTAAGATCAGCATGTTCGAATTCTGTCAGTACGTTTTCGCAATCGAGGAAGTCGTCGTCTCCGGTTCAGCCGCCAACTTCTTCAGTTGCGAGCGGAGGTCGCCGGAAAACAGATCGACCATCTGAGCCAGACCGGCCGCTGCAAATTCGGGCCCCGTGACAAACCGTCCGGGCCGCGTCCAGCTCGTAATGCGTTCCACGGGAATCGCAAACAGCCGGCTGAGTAACTCGTCCATGCTGCGTTCCAGGATCTGGAAGTGCCGCGCCCATTCAGCCGCCTCTTCCAACTGCATTTCATCATCGCTTTGCCAACGCACCGGGTGAAACAGGAGCGTCGCGTGCGGCGTCACGACTCGCTGACTACAGGCCGCAAAGGGAATCAAGGCAGCCGATGAGCATTCCCCAGCCACCACGCCCGTCGCCTGCAGGCCCCTGAGTCGAATGGTTGCAGCCAGAGCGAGACCTGCGTACGCGCTGCCGCCGCCGGAATCGAAAAAAATCAGACCGGGACTGCCATAGGGCACCTCGACCAGCCGCTCCATCAGTTCCCCACCTTTTTCCGACAGGTCCCCTGCGAGAACGAGTTCCCAGGGCTGTTGAGGTTCTTTGTCGGGATTATGAACACGCTGTGGAGTGGGGCCGGGTTTCACGATGGTTCGCTGTCGTTGCCCGACTTGGGGAATCGGGTTCGCCTGTTATTGGAATTCGTCTGACTCACCGAGTCGGGCGGGTGGGAATTCGCCCGACGGGTCAGTCAGGCGACGGGAGTGGCCGCAATTGGCAAACTAGCGGTTGCTGAGTAGAGAGTCAAACCTTGCCCCATACCGGCGCTCTTTTCCGCGGGACCCTCGACGAATTATTCGCAGACGGTACCATGAAACATCAACGAAACGAAATGTTTTGTGAATTGATTCCGCGGCCCCTCTTGATTGACCTGCAAACCCAAGGAGTTTGGCGTGAAACAGCTGTTCGGATTGACCACCTGGTGCCTGACCTTCGTCGGCTTGAATCTGGCTCTCACCGTGCACGCTGCCGAGCCGGTTGTGAAATTGACCAAACAGGATCATCAGATTGCAGTAACGATCGATGGCCAGGATTTTACGACCTATCACACCGACCCCAAATGGAAGAAGCCCTTCTTTTCACCGGTCAAGACAAGTGCCGGATCGGTCATCACACGTGGTTTGGAATCGGCCGAATCCAAGGATCATCCGCACCATAAGGGGATCTGGGTCGCGGTCGACGAAGTCAACGAAAACAAGTTCTGGGCCGAGAAGGCCACCATCGCAAACGCCAAGGTCGAACTCGTTAAGGCCGAGGGAAATCCCGCTGAAATGAAGGTCACCAACCTGTGGCTGGGGCCAGACAACACGCCGGTCGTCACCGAGACAACCACCATTAAGATCTATGGAAACCGTCTGCTGACTTATGATATCCAGTTTACCGCCGGCAAAAAGCCGGTCACCTGGGCCGACACCAAAGAGGGTCTGTTTGGGATTCGAGTCGCCGATACAGTCCGCGAAAAGCCGACTGTCCCGACCAATCCCCCCGGACAAGTCACGAACGCAGAGGGCATGAAGACGACCGCCGAATGCTGGGGCAAAATCTCGAACTGGGTCGACTACACGGGACTCGTCGAAGGTAAGACCCATGGAGTCGCGATTTTCGATCATCCGAAGAATTTCCGCCGGTCACGCTACCACGTGCGTGACTACGGTTTGTTCACGATCAGCCCGTTCGGCCAGAAATCCTATACGAATGGCATGTTGCCCGCAGACAATCTGGTCCAGCCCGCGGAGACATCCTTTCGTCTGCGCTACGCCATCTACATTCACGAGGGCGACGCGATGCACGGCAAGGTAAAAGACACCTACGCTAGCTATCTGAAGGTGGCCGGCGAGTAGCCCGCCCTGCCGCCCGCTGCGTTTTTACTCAGCAATGCCGGCAATTCAACGACCATTCGCACCCATTGAGCACACGAGCCCGGCAGCAGTGCCGGGCTCGTTGTCTGTCTGGCAGGTTCTCGCGCACAGCCGCGGCCGGGACGAGGATGGAGAAATCGGCTGACTGAGCCCGAGCCGGTAATCCAGGCAATTCGGCAACCAATTTCGAGAACTCGAACTCCCGAGTAATGACCCCGACACCACCCACCGAGGTATTTCCCTCCTTGCGAATTGGGCGCGGTCGGAAATCCAGTCTTTTCAAAATTGCCTTCTCTCGCGAAACTACCTTCCCCGTGGCTCGCGCGGTCAACTGGGGAGTTTCTGAGGGGCGATCGATTTCGCTCACTTCCGAAATATCGCTAGATTTCTATTAGCGAGCAAACGTTGTGGCTGAGTAAGAGAGAAGACACATCGCTGCGAGTGGCTCGTGGTGGTATGGGCTAGCGACGTCGCTGACTGTTTTTGCTGCTGAGTTTTGAGGACGGAGCCGTATGAATCGATCCACCGAATCACTGAAAGATCTGGGGCTGACTGGTTTTCTAGTGGTTGCATTCCTGCTGGCAGGCTGCTGGGCTCACACTGAAGAACCGCGTCCGCAGAAGGCCGCTCCGGCCCCGGTTTCCAGTGCTCTTTCGGAGCCTGCAGATCAAGGTGAACCGCAATTGCGGAAAACCACGAAAGAGACTGTCCCCCGCCCCAAGGCAGAAAATAAGATTGTTCTGACCGCCGCGGAAGTTGCGAAGCCGGCTGACAAAGCCACAGAGCGAATTCCCGCTCCCATGTTGAAGGGCTGGACCGCGCCCAAACTGGCGATCATTCTGTCTGGCGAGCAAAACGGATACCTCGAACCGTGTGGTTGCTCTGCCATGCAATCGGGTGGATTTGCCCGCCGTGGCGACTTGTTTGCGCAGTTAAAAGCGAAAAAGTGGCCTCTTGCAGCATTCGATCTGGGGGGCACTCTCAAGCGGGGCCGCAGGCATGATCTGCTGAAGTTCGAGAAGATTCTCGAGGGCTTTAACATCATGCAATACCAGGCGATGGGTCTCGGTCCGGCCGAATTGCGGCTCGGTGCCGAACAACTCCTGGCTCTGCATCAACCAGACAAAGGGCTGGCATTTGTCAGTTCGAACGTCGTGTTCTTCGGTGCCGCGGACATCGGGACGCCGCTGCCGTACAAGATTGTGGACATCAATGGCGTCAAAGTTGGTGTCACGTCGGTACTGGGCAACTTCTATCGCGATCAAGTCATTCCGCGTGAGAACAACGATCCGAACCAGCCCATCACCGTCAACGATCCGATCACCTCGACGGAGGCCGCACTGGAAAAAATGCAGGCCGATAAGCCCGCGATTACGGTTCTGCTCAGCTACTGCAAAGTCGACGAAACCAAGGCACTCGCCAGGAAGATCCCCGGGTTTGACATCATTATCACCGCGGGAGGACCGGAAGAACCCCTGGAAACGACAGAAAACATTGGCAAAACGATGCTGGTGCAGGTCGGCGGCAAGGGCAAGCACGTGGCGATCCTCGGGTATTACCCTGATGACCCGAAACAGAAGCTGAAATACGAACTGGTCAACCTCGATCGCTTCCGCTTCAAAAATCAGCCGCGGATGGAACAACTGATGGCTGAGTTCCAGGAACGCTTGACCGACGAGAATCTGTCCGAGACTGAAAAACGGGTCGCACACGAAAGCGGCTCAGAATATGTCGGGGCCCAGAAATGCGGGGAATGCCACAAGAAAGCGTTCGCCAAATGGAAATCAACCAAGCACGCGCAAGCCTATGAGAGCCTGATCAAGGGACGGCCAGACTACGAAGGTCACTGGGTAGCTCGTAATCACGATATGGAATGCTTGGCCTGCCATGTCACCGGCTGGGATCCGCGCGAGGTGATTCCGTTCGACACGGGCTTCGTATCACTGGAAAAGACGCCTCACCTGAAGGGTCAGCAATGCGAGAATTGTCACGGGCCTGGCAGTGAGCACACGAAGCAGGAAGAGATTTTCAAGAAATCTCGCAAGGCCAACGATCCCCTGCTGATCAAGGCCCGGCAAAAAGTTCACCTGGATGAAGCCATGGTCCAGAAGGAGACCGGCTGCTACAAATGTCACGATGGGGATAACAGCCCCAAATTCAAATTTGTGGACTATTACAAGCAGATCAGCCACAAGGGCCTGAAAGACTGAAATTGGTTCTCTGCCGGACGTCAGAATGGATGCCGGGAAAGTCGCGGCAGTTAGGCCAGCTGGCAGGTTTCTCTGGAAGTCGATTCAACAGCCCCGTTTGGCGTTTACAGCGTCTGCTAAAACCGATATATACTGTGCGCAGTTTGGTCTGCTTGGAGATGCAAATCACAGGCAGTCATTCCTCAACCATTAATCAACCAAACAGCATGTTCGCAGGAAGTTGCCCGAGACCGT
>CAZQUW010000198.1:0-11839 GCA_964596215.1 uncultured Planctomicrobium sp.
ACGGTCAGGCCACTCTCGCGTTCGAAGTGATCGGGAACCAGGCAATAGCGGCCCTGCTTGAGTTTCGCGACCGCGTCCTCACGCGTGCCGCTGACAAACTTGAAGTTGAAGATGGGATTGTCGCCGCCGAGTCCACGATCGGGGTCAATCCCCACCAGCACGCAGTTGTCCTGGCGCGATGAAGTGGCACGGACCTGGGCGCCAGTGACATCGGTTGCGAATTTGACTTGCTCGGAAATGCAGGGCAGGGAACGGTCGGGAATTACCCCCTTGATCTGTCGCACGGCTTCGACCGCGGAATCCGGGATTCCACTGGGAGTCATGACGGCCACCATGTCGGGAACCCAATCCCCCGGCGTATAGGGACCGAGCATCGAATATCCCCAGGTTTGCATGGCCACGAACAGCCCGAGCCCCAGCGTCAAGGCAATCGTCGTTCCCAATGTTCGCCACAGGTTCGTAGAGAGCTGCCGCGCCATCAATTTGGGACTTAGCCCAAACAATCGCGAGATCACCGGGCCCAGCAGTTTCTCGGTGACCAGAATCGTCGCGGGAGCCAGCAGGATGATGCCGATCCCCAGGCACGTACAACCAATCGCAGCAGAGATGATATAGCGCGACGTATCCGGCATCGGGACCCAGAAGACCAGGATCGGGTTGACGGCGACCAGTACCAGACCCGCCCCGGTCGCAATCCACGATAAGCGAGTGATCGACACTGGCGTTTGCGGACCCATGGCATCCAGCGGACTCACACGAGTCGCCTTCCAGGCCGGTGGAATCGCGGCCAGCAGTGCGCCGCCTACGGAACACAGACCGGACATGACAATGCACCACAGCCCCAACGACGCTCCCACCGGGAATAGATCGGGCCTCATTTTCGTAATGAATTCCAGCAAGCCCCAGCCCGCCAGCAAGCCGCCGCCCCAACCGATCAGACCCAGTACCAGGCTTTCCATCAGAATCATGATTGCAATCTGGGCCTTCGTAAACGATACGGCCCGCAGCATGGCAAATTGGCGGATCCGTTCGTCGACCCCCATGCTGAGCGTGGAGAAAATAATAAACAGGGCCGCCAACAATGAGATTCCAGTGGCCGCATAGGCCTGAGAACGAACGGTCTCGTTCGTCGTGCTGTCCTGCAATTCGGAATCGACATCGGCCAGCGACACAATCTCCGCGGCCGGGGAAAGTTGAGACAAACGCGTCGTCCAATTTTGCTTGAACTCATCGATCTTGAAACCCGTTTTCAGGACAATCCCGGCCAGATCGTACTTGCCCGAGGTCCCGGCGATCCGTTCGGCCAATGGCAGCGGAACATACAACGCCGCACTGGCGGGTCCCCGGGCGAGCGGCGGACCGCGCATCGCCGGAAGCCCGATAATTGCCGGTGTCGAAGGGAGCGGCTGGCGTTGTTCCACGATCCCGACAATCTTGAGCTTGATTGACTCCGCGCGAAATCCAACTCCAACCTCAATGTCATCGCCAACGGTCACTCGCAGCTGTTCGGCAGCACCGCTGCTGATGGCCGCTTGCAAAGCCGCGGGCTTTTGGGGGTCGATCCACTTCCCGGCAGCCAGCGAATAGGGTGCCTCAATGGCGTCGGTACCGACCAGCATGGGCCCACGATTAATTCCACCGCTTTGAACAAAATTGACACGGCCACCGAATATGGGAAACGAATTCACTCCCCCCGGTGCCCCCGCGCCCGCGGGATTAGCTGGCGCAGTCGTTCCCCCCGACGAAGCAGGCCCGTCACCTGCGCCACGAGGTGCAGGCGATCCGCTGCTGGCCCCCTGATTACCAGTTCCCTCGCGTCCCATTCCACGTTCAGCTGGAGGAACACCGAACTTGGTGATCCTCGCGCGGGACTGCAGTATGGGATCGACGATCGCGACAGCCGGATCTTTCCGCAATGCCTCGATGACTTCCGGCAACAATCGTGCACCGGAAGAGCCAAACATCTCGCCGCCTTGAGAGCCCGCAGCCGGCACGGGCAAGACGACACTCGTGTACCGGCCCAGATAGTTGTCGGAGAATTCATCGAACTTGGCGATCAGTGAGTCATAACTGCTGACCACCCAGACCACGATGCAGGCCGCCGCAACGGTGGAAAACAGGGTGAGCACCATTCGCGCGGGGCGATGTCGCATGTGCGCGAAAACCAGTTTCGCTACGACTTTCAGATCGGTGTTATTCATAAGAACCGACGCTCGGCAGGAGTAATATTGCCCGGCTCGTAGAGTCGAGAGAACATGTTCAATTCAGCTGGAAATCGCCTGGTGCTTTGTCAGTTTTTCCAAGGGGCTGGGCCGCACTGGCCGCGTCCGTGGCGTCTACACTCTGAGCTTTGACGGGGCATCAATGCGCACTGACAATGTCCTGATAGTGCGCGGCCAGCGCGTGTGGATTACTGAAGGAATCGGTTGGAAATTCCGTCAAGATTTCGCCATCCTTCATGACCACCACGCGTTTCGCCCACCGCGCGACCGCGGGTTCATGCGTCACCACGACAATCGTCCGCTGCTGTTCCGAGCACAACTCCTGCAGCAGTTGGCAGATGTTCTGCCCACTGACTGAGTCGAGACTTCCAGTCGGTTCGTCGGCAAGCACAACGGCCGGATCGGTAATCAGCGCCCGCGCGATCGCGACCCGTTGCTGCTCACCCCCACTGAGCGCATCCGGACGATGATTCCGTCGGGGGCTGAGACCAAGTCGGTCCAGCAGTGGCTGTAAACGCTCTTCCAGTTTTGAAGACTGGCCATCCGCCAGCAACGGGAGCGTAATATTCTCTTCAGCAGTCAATGACGGAATGAGATTAAAGGCTTGAAAGACCAGTCCGATTTTACGGCGGCGAAATCGTGTCAGCTGGCCGTCCGACATGGTCGACAGGTCCGCACCATCGACGAAAACCTTGCCGGTGTCTGGACTGGTCAGTCCCGCAGTGACATGCAATAGAGTGCTTTTCCCCGAACCACTGGCCCCCATGATGGCGACAAACTCCCCATATGCCACCGACAAGGACGCGCGACGAATGGCTTCAACGGTGGATGTCCCTTGTTGAAATCTCTTGGTCACCTCTTCGACACAGACGGGAAAAGCCGCTCCTTTCGGGTGCGGTGGCCAGGTGAGGGGTTCCGTACTGGAAATGGTTGAGACCGCCATGGGTATTGAATCCTTAAAAATTCTGATCCTCAATGTCGAAGCAATCCCTGCCAGCCGGCTGAACTCGACCAACAACAAACACCGTGCTGCGGACCTTCAGTGGATGGCGACATGCGCCGAACGGGGGGCTATCTGGTTCTGAGTACGATCTCGGGAATACTGGTTTCTTCATCTGGCCTGACGGTGATCTTGGCAATCGGTTGATCGGGCCGAGCAAAACGCCCCTTCAGCCGATCAGCACCGCGGACTTCTTCGCCCCCTTCAACAGTGATAACAGGCCAGACGATGGTGAGTGAGTATTCGCCGGGAGGCGCGCCGTCATCGCCCAGGTAGGTTCCAATTTTGAATGTGCCGTCGCGCTCCACAAACGCGAAGGGCTCAATGGATCGGTGGGCCGGATCCTTTAGAGGGTGACTGGGGCGGCAGCGAATTTCCGCTCCGACCGGCGGCTTACCATCGATTCGAATTGAACCCGAAACCGGAAACACGGTCAGTTCAGGCCGTTCAGCTTCTCCACATCCGACGCCGATCATGGAACCAGCCAACAACAGCAGCCAACAGGGCCCGATTCGGGACCAACATAACATAGAAATCTTTATCCCCCTAAAGTTTATACATGTCCATATGAATATAACCAGCTCTACCTGACTAGACCGTGCATGTCCCCCCGAGTGCAGCAAATATGGAACCTGCAGTCTCGTGCTAGAATTCGCCAATCACGTCGCCTGCGTCCCGACTGAGGAGGGCGATCAACACCACCATCGACATATTCTCGGAGAGAAACCGGGCACTGCCATCACAGAGCACGGCCATTGCTCCGCCATTGTGAAAGCTGTAAATCCCCTGTGAGTTCGACCAGTTCATGACGCGCGTTCCACCCACAGCCGGCGGGGTGGCTCCGTTCCAGCCCTGGTACGTGACCGACTGATATCCCGCCCAGCACCCCCAGTACTTGTGATTAATCATGGAAGTGTTACTGGCCTGCCTGGTACGGCCAATAAAGTAGTCCGGCCGCCCGGCATGTTCGGAAATCAAGATGGTGTTAGACAGGCCATCGGTATATCCCCGCAGCGGAACCACACCTCCAAACGGCTGAGCGCCCGCCGGATTGCACGGACTGCAAGTGGCGCCCGATCCGGTGGTCGTGATGATATGAAACTGCGTGTAGTCTCCAGAAATCCCCGTCGATGTTGTGGCGCCTGCCCCGCTGGGGGCCAGGTCCATCACCCGCGGGCCGCCCGGCGACGTGGGGCACATATAGATGGCTATCGGAGTCATCACCACAGCTTGATTCTCCGGTGAGAACCAGCTGCGGTCAGCGTTCCACTGATTGTAGAGATTGGCCTGCTCGATGAACGGCAGCATTTTCAATCCCCACCCATGCCCGCTCTGAGAACTCACTCCGCCCACTGCTGCCGAACGGTTGGGGAATGCTCCATGGGCATCTCCATAATTGTGAAATGCCAGGCCGATCTGTTTCAGGTTATTCCGACACTGCGACATGCGGGCCGCTTCGCGGGCCTGTTGCACGGCGGGCAGCAGCAGAGCAATCAGTACCGCGATAATGGCAATCACAACGAGCAATTCAATCAACGTAAAACCATGTCGAGCAGGCGCAACCATATTTGATCCACAACTGAGTTCGGACGGAGACAGCGACGATTTCCGAACGCAGATTGCACTTTTTGTTCCCGCGCCGCAGGAAACCTCGGTGACGCCCCCGATCAACGATGAGTCGATCATTTGCAGAGTCGCACGCCATACGACGATCTCACTGCGACATCGCGGGGACGAGCAGGCAGAGTGCCGCAGATCGATTTCCCGCCTCGCGCGGCGGTTTTTTCGCCACCGTCCGATGGAAACAGAAATCGCCAGTCAGTGGACTCCCGGATCTCAGTGTGGGAGTTCACTCGCTGGCGATGCGCGCTTATCTGCGGGACGATGCTCGGCGGCTTACTTCAGCTTTAAGGTACCGATTAACTCAGAAACGTGCTGGCAGCCCTCCGCCGCAACAGTCTCGTCCAGTTGATCCACCAGTCGGGTGGCCAGCGTGGGATCGAAGAAATTGGCGGTCCCGATCTGCACGGCCGAGGCTCCAGCGATCAGGAATTCCATCACGTCATCAATGTTGCTGATACCGCCGACTCCGATGATGGGGATCTTCACCTTCTGAGAAACCTGCCAGACCATGCGCAGGGCCAGGGGTTTGATCGCCGGTCCGCTGAGACCACCAATGACGTTCCCGAGGATCGGCGTTCGCTTGCGCCAATTAATCGCCATACCTTGAAACGTATTCACCAGCGACACGGCATCGGCCCCGCCATCCGCTGCCGCCTGAGCAATCTGCACGATGCTGGTGACGTTGGGCGTCAGCTTGGCGATGATGGGCAGCGAGCAGGCGTCACGGACGCGACGCACCACTTCGGTAGTCTTCGCCGGATCAGTGCCATAATCGACGCCGTGACTGACATTCGGGCACGAGATATTCAGCTCAATTGCTGCCAGCTTGTCGAATTGACCGAGTCGCTCGGCCATCGCCACGAACTCCTCAGGATTCTGACCGGCAATGTTCGCGATGACCGAGGTCCCCAATGACAACAGATAGTCCAGATGCTTGGCAATAAATGCATCCAGTCCGTCATTATCCAGACCGATGGAGTTCAGCATGCCACTCGCGGTCTCGACGGTCCGCGGTGTGGGATTTCCGGCCCGCGGCTGGGGAGTGATCGTCTTGGGAATGACTCCACCCAATTTCGAAAAATTGGCATAGGCGGCCATTTCCCGCGCGTAACCGAATGTGCCCGAAGCCACAAGAATGGGATTCGCCAGACTGAGGCGATTCAATTGGACATTCAAACGTGATGACACGGCGGCTCGATCGTAAAAAACATGGTGCGGTCTGGAACATGATGATGTCGTCATCGCGTCCGGGATGACACTGCGAATCGTAACTGTCCGGCAGTAGCACGGCAACTACGCGCCGCAGTCTCGTACCTGCCCTCCAATCTGGACTCAATAGTCGGCATGCCTGCCGTTAATAAACTTGATAGCCCAGTCCTGAAACTCGTGGGCAGCAACCGCCGGATGGATAGTCTGGGCGCCGCTCCGCGAATGACGACCGCCGTGTCGGTCGAATTGCCGGCAGTGCCCAGATCGACACAGTCATACGAACAGCGGGCGTCTCGGAATAACCCGAGACGCCCGCTGTTGATCATTGTCGATGTGCTGCGATGGTACTGAGAAGCTCGGGCGATCCCGGTCTATTCCCACAGTGGCCTTGCTCCAAATAGATGCACGGCCAGCTGCCAGGAGTTTGCCAAACAAACTTTAGTTGAACAGGTCGCTCGAGTTCGCGCTGCTGCTTACGGCAGCGGCTGCGAACTTCGCAGATAGCCGAAGAGATCTCGAACCTGCTGTTCGGTCATGTCTTTCAACAAGCCTTCGGGCATCAGCGACTTCCGCTGCGGCGCGAGTTCCTCGATCTGATCGCGAGCAATGGTGATGGTCTGGCCATCGATACCACGCAGCACGACAACCTGCGAATCCTGGTCAACCAGGAAGCCATTCAGCGAACGACCATCGATCGTGACAATCAGTACGGTTTCGAATCCTTCACGCAGTTCAGCGCTGGGATTCACCACGTTCAGCAGAATATTGTGAACGTCGTCACGTTTGTAAGTCGTCAGATCGGGGCCAATCTGTCCCCCTTGAGCAAACAGCGTGTGGCATTTCGCGCAAGTGGCGTTGTACAGCTTCTTCCCTTCGTACGGATTGCCGGAATCTGACTTCACCACCGCCATCAAACGTTCTACCAACTGCTGCATCTCGGCCGTCGAGGCCCCCTCCAGGCTGCCCCAGTGCTTGGTGATCAGGTTCGCCAGCTGTTCATCGCGATGCACCGTCAGTTTACGAACCACATCCAGCGAGATTGATTCCTTGGGAATCTGCTGCATGTCGACAGCTGCCAGCAGTTGCAGCGCCCAAGTCTTACGGCTGGACAAGAGCGTCAAAGCGACACTCTGCACATCGGGAGAGAACTTTTTCCAAAGCTCCAGTACAGTGACCGCAATTTCGGGCTGCTCGTACTGCGGCAGCGCTGTCAGCACCTCGCGTTGCAGCGCTTCATCGGGTGTTTCCTTCAGCAACAACAACAGAACAGGCACACTACGCGGTTGCTTCACCTGGCCGAGGACTTGAATATATTGCAGCCGATCCTTGGCGGCCGCCTTCGGGTTGGAGATGACCGCCAGGGCTTCGTCGATCGCCGCAGCGTCTCCCTGACGGACCTTGAGCGCGGTCGAACCGCCCCCCGAACGGGCAATGGCCGCCACAAGCTCTTCAGGCAAACTGCCCAACGAGCGTCCCTGGTAGGCTTCTTCAAAGCCAGCCATCAGTTGCTTGGTGGCATTGCCGCCCGGCGACAGCTCCAGTAATTTCGCGCAGATAGACAGATCCTTGCGATTCCCCGTCGCCGCATAGCGTCGCATCACCCGGTTGATCAGGAATTGCTCGACCACGGGTAACTTCCAAACGTCTTTGTCGGCGAACCAGGTGACCACAGCGTCGGGATGCTGGGCCGCGTGAGCTTCCATCGCCCACCAGATCTGCAGCGGGACGCGGGGATCCTGAACGTCCTCCGAATGATTGGCCAGGCCGCGCAGGATTGCCAGCGATAAATCGAACGGCAAACGCTTGGCGGTTGCGGCGAGTTGACTGCGTACCTCGACATGCCCCTCAACCTTGGCCAGATCGGCCAACTGGCGGCCGATCGGCGATGACACATGCTTCTCGTCGCCGAGGAGCCGGACGCTCCACAGGCGGACCTGCGGATTGCCATGCTTCAGCATTTCGGCCGCAATCTCGTCGCTCCAGCCACCGCTGTTATAAATGCCCCACAGGGCTTCCAGTGCCAGCTGGTCATCATGGCTACGGAGCAGTTTCAACAAGATCGGAACGGCCGTCATGTCGCGCCGGTCACCCAGCAAACGCTGTACGGTCTGGCGTGTCCATTGATTGGGACTGGCCAGCGATTCGATCAGCTCAGGGGTCGATTTCTTGCCGAAATCGACCATCTTCACCGGCGCTGCCCCCTTCTGCTTGATTCGATAGATGCGGCCGTTATCGACTTCCAGGTAGCCTTCCTGGAATTGAATATGGCTGCGATGTGCGTCGCACCAGTCAGCGACATAAAGCGCCCCATCTGGACCATGCTTGATGTCGACCGGCATGAAGCGAACGTCTTTGGATGTAATCGCGTATCCGATGTCCTTCGTCTTGAAGGTGGATCCAGTGACTTCGACATCACTCATGACGACATGATTCAACAGAGGCGCGACTGCAAAAATCTTCCCGTTGTACTTTTCAGGAAATGCACCGCCTGAATAAATCGCAAAACAATGCGTGAATCGCGGAACATTGTGATGCGGGATCGCAGGGAAATATCCGAACGCATACGGGTTCGTCAGCGGACCATGCTTATTGAATCCCTTTTGCAGGTAGGCGCCCTGCATGTAATGGAAACCGCGCGTATCACCGCCATTATGGCCTGAAAAGATCCGCCCCTGAGAATCGAGATCCACGCCAAACGCGTTGCCGCCACCTTCCGAAAAGATCTCGTAGCGATGGGTCTCGGGGTGGTAGCGCCAAATGTGCTGACCTTGTGAAAAGATGGCCTGCTCGGGTTTATCCAACCCGGGGCGATACACTTTCGACGACACCGTGCTCCCCTGCGCTCCGTACAACCAGCCGTCCGGGCCCCAGCGCATGCTGTTGACGACCGAGTGCGGATCTTCCAATCCAAAACCCAACAGGTGGACTTCCGGATCACCATCGGGCTTATCATCGTGATTTTTGTCAGGATAGAACAACAGGGCCGGCGGATTCACCACCCACAGCCCCCCGCGTCCCTGGCAGAACGACGTCGCGATATTCAGGTCGTCAATAAACACCGAATGCTTGTCGTACTTGCCGTCGCCGTCGGTATCTTCATGAATGCTGATCTTGTCTTTGCCCTTCGCCCCGTGCGGAGGGGGCAGCGGTGTCTTGTCGTAGACCGCACGCCACCAGAAATCCTTGCTGACAATCTTCAGTCCCGCAGGATTGGGATACTGGAGGTACTGCATCACCCACATCCGGCCGCGTTCATCGAAATTGACAAACAGTGGCTGAGCCACCAGCGGTTCCGTCAGGACTTGTTCAATTTCCAGGTCGTCGGGAGAAGTCAGTGCGGCCAGGCTATCTGCCAGCGACAGGCGGGGCGGCTTGGTATCCTTCGGCTTATTTCTGAGCGTAATGACGGCGATCTCTTCCATCTTGGCGAAGGTCGCGACGGTCGGCTTGGCGGCCTCCGGCTTGGCCCAGGCAGGATCGTCGCCAGTCCGGAATTGCCAGTCCCCTTTCAGCTCAATGGCCCGCACGTCATCACCCAGGAAGGGCGAGAGACCTTTGAATCCCCCCTGTCCCTCATGGTCGTAAATGCGAAAGGTGACGGTATTCCAATCTCCCACCCGCACGACATCGGCAGGGACCGTCAGGCTCACCGCCCGATCACTGAGTCCACTCTTGAAACTCGGAGGAAAAGCGCCTTCACCGCCGACTTTCTGACCGTTGACGTAGGCTTCATACGCATCGTCAATCTTCTGGACCTTGAGTTGCAGGTCCCGACCGCGCCAATCGAGGGGCACTTTGACGGAGCAGCGATACCAGGCAATTCCGTCGTACTTTTCGAATTTGCCCCCGGTGGACTGTTCCCAGACACCCGGCACCGGCACCAGCGTCCAATCAGCGTCCGCGGCCTGCAGGGGATAAAGTGGCAAACAAGTCAGCAGGCACAACAGGGTCAGCAGCCGAATCATACGGGAGACTCCAAGCAGGCGGGAGGATTTTTCAAGCTATCCAGCTCAGTGGCGATCAGCCAAATTACTGAGCCAGTGGCGGGACACGGGCAGGTTCTCAAGCGAGCATTCCGACAGTTTAGCATACTTGGATTCGTTCTCCAGAGAAACCATGTGCAGGTTTCAGTGTCCTGGAGAAATAGAAGAACGCAAAAATATGCAACTTCATGCGCCAACTTAGAAACGGTTAATGTTAATGCAGACAACGCCTTTGACAGCACCTCCACAGCCCCAATTCGGGGCCTGGCAAGGGACCATACTTCAATCCTGTGGAGTCTGTCATTCGTCATTCCGGCTCCGCTGAGATAGTCCCGCTGGGACGCCAACGCTAGAATATGACAGTTGAGTCAACGCACCCAAACATTCCATTTGAGAGCGACACCCCTTCGCGATGCCAGCCGATCAGCCTACCTTGCCCCTGCCGATTGCTCCCGAGACACCTCGCCTGGGCGCTACGGTTGAATACGAGAAATTCCTGGATTGCGTGCACTGCGGACTATGCACCTCAGCCTGCCCCACCTATCTGGAAACGGGCGACGAAAATAACAGCCCCCGCGGCCGCATCTACTTGATGCGGGCCGTTACGGATGGCCGGCTCGAGATGACCGACACTGTCAAGCGGCATCTGGACCTGTGCCTCGATTGCCGCAGTTGCGAGACCGCCTGTCCCTCAGGAGTACAGTACGGACGCCTGATCGAACCCTTCCGCGTCGATATGCAGAAGGCCGAAGCCCGCCGCGGAAATGACTCGGCCAAGGGATGGTTCAATCGCTGGATCATGTACGGCCTGTTTCCCTATCCCGAGCGGATGCGCTGGGCACTCTGGCCCGCGCGCATGATGCAGTCGCTGGGGTTGGATCGCCTGGCAGAAAACACGGGGCTGACCAGATTACTTCCGCAACGCCTGCAGCGGATGCAATCACAATTGCCGCACCTGCAGCCGTCGATGCCCCGTTTTCCAGACTTCCTGCCGGCGATTGGTCCGCGGCGAGCGCGCGTCGGGTTGTTTACGGGCTGTGTGGCCGACGCCATGTTCAGCCACGTCAATTGGGCCACGGCTCGGGTGCTCCAGGCCAACGGCTGCGATGTCGTAATTCCCAAGAGTCAAGCGTGCTGCGGCGCGATTCATTACCACAGCGGCGCAGACTTCCCGGCACTCGACTTTGCCCGGCAGAACTCAGTGGCATTCGCCCAGGAGGATCTGGACGCCGTCGTCATCAATGTCGCGGGTTGCGGAGCCATGCTGAAGGACTATGGGCACATCGCGCACGAAGTCGCCCCGCAAAATCACCAGCAAGCCGAACAGTTGGAGAAGTTCGCCCACAAAGTCCGTGATATTTCCGAGTTCCTGGCCGAACTGGGGCCCATCAGGCCCACCGGCGAAATCAAATTGCGGGCGACGTACCATGATGCCTGCCACCTGGTGCATGCCCAGAAGATTCGCGAGCAGCCGCGCGATCTGCTGTCTCTGGTCCCGGGCCTGGAACTCATCCCGCTGGTCGAATCCGAAATCTGCTGCGGAGCCGCGGGCAGCTATAATTTGACCGAGCCTGAAATGTCGGACCGCTTAGCAGAACGTAAGCTGAGCAACATCCTGGCCACCAAGCCCCAGGCCGTGATCACCGGGAACGCCGGATGCTCGCTGCAGATTCAAGCATCGATTCGGAAAGCAGGGCACAAGATCTGGGTCGCCCATCCGATGGAGATCCTGGATTTGAGTTATCGCGGTGAACAGCCCCCGGTCGGGTAAAGACAGCGTGGGACGGGTCGCCAGAGGCCCG
>CAZQUW010000199.1:0-4382 GCA_964596215.1 uncultured Planctomicrobium sp.
GCGCAACAAAAAAATCCGTTGTCGATTGCCGGCTTCCCGGCAACAGACAACGGATTCAGACCACAGCCAGAGGTCATTTGCGGTTAGTTTTCACCGGTGGGGGAGACGCTGCAGACGATGTCGCAGTCGCAGTCGCCGGCGTCACGGTTGTCCCAGAAGGCACTGCCTGAGCTTTGTCCCTTGCTGCCGGCGACCCCGTTGTACTGGTAGGTCTGGTTGATCGATCCGATCGCCGAGCCGACGTCTTCCAGTTCCTGATTGATGTTGAAGGCCACTTCCGACAGTCCGACGACCAGGGACAGGACCCCGATGGTCGCGACCAGGACCAGTTCGGCAGAAACAATGAAACCGGCTTCGTCATTCAACAGGTTGGTGATGATGTTCGTCATGGCTGTGTTCTCTTTCTGGCTGTTCGACTTGGCTGTGTCTCTGAGTTGTTAACTTGACCGGTGTGTTGCATTACCGGTGGTTGGTATGGCAGGGATGTAAAGCAGTCTGCATGCCAACCGAAACATTTTGTTTCAGAATCTTAACACAGCGAGACAGCAGCAAGCGTAACGCGTTAACCAATATTGACTAACGGCGAGCATCGCTTATTGTTCGACGACCGCGAGATGGCGGCGTGTTGATGCCGAAACTCAACATGAGGTGTCGGCCGACGGCAGCATGAGGCGAGAAGACCACACGCAACTTCAGTTGGACCGGCCTCGTGCCTTGTCAACGCTTGAGCTTGGCATTGGAGTGCCGATACGAGCGTTGCTTCGCCGTCCTGCAAAGCCCTGGCACAGCCAATGGCACCCAACTTTCACTTCTGGATCGCTGACGGCTGAGACTCAATGCGGGGCAGGGCGTATCAGCACGGCTGCACTCGGTAACACATCACCGACCGCTGGTGAGGGCCATCTGCTCTTTGCCATTAATGATGGACTGCTTGTCGAACCGGTTGCCGAAGTAGTGCTTGATGGCTTCGGGATCGTTGAGTACCGATTCCGCATCGCCACCGCAGAGCACTTTGCCGCCGTAGATAATGTAATTGCGGTCGGTGATGGTCAGCGTTTCTCGCTCGCGATGGTCGGTCAACAGAATGGCGATGCCGCTGTCACGCAGCTGGCGAATGATGTCCTGGATGCTGTGGATGGTCACCGGGTCAATACCGGTGAAGGGTTCGTCCAGCAGAATGAGCGTGGGTTCGCTGGCCAGGCAGCGCGCGATTTCCAGGCGGCGTTTTTCACCACCGGACAAGGTCGTGGCAATCTGATGCTTCTTGGTGGTCAATCCAAACTGCTCGAGGAGTTCGCCGGCAATCATGAAACGTTCGCGGCGTTTGACCGACAGCATCTCCAGGATGGCCAGGATGTTCTGTTCGACCGTCATCTTTACGAAGATGCTGGTTTCCTGAGCGAGATAGCCCATGCCATGCTGGGCCCGCTTATACATCGGCCAGTCAGTGACTTCGACACCGTTCAGAAACACGCGCCCGGCAGTCGGTGTGACCATGCCGCACGACATCCGGAACGTCGTCGTCTTGCCCGCCCCATTGGGCCCCAGCAAGCCGACAATCTCGCCGCGTTCCACGAAGAAATCGACCCCATCCACGACCCGTCGCTGGCCGTAGACTCTCACCAATCCCTGGCAAATCAAATGAGCCATGCGGCCCTCCCCCCTGCGGTAGCTGAATCCACAGGTGGAAGTACGCGGAATTGCGAAGTCTGTCAAGACGGAGTCCCGGAGATTGGGGGAGCTTCTAGAGAGTACGGGATGGATGGTTTCACGGCGAAATCGCTCGCCGGCACCTCATGTCTCGTCCTCTCACACTGTCCCCGTCAATCGGAATTACCCTTGCGCGGCAGCGTTGCGTTTACGAGTTGCCGCGGCTTTCTTTGCCGATGCGGATCGCTGCGCGGGAGTTCGGGCGGCGGCCGCGGCACCTCCTTTGTGTCCCCCCTTGATCGACGGGGCCGGATTGCGGGCTTTGCCGCGTCCTGAACCGCTTTTCTTGCCGCCGTGATCGATCGCATTCACGGTGGCCCAGGCGCGGCTCTCAGCCTCCTCTTCGGGAACTCCCCGGTTCTCATACCCCTCTTCAATATGTTGGGCCATCCGAATCTGTTTGTCTGTGTATCTCGACTTGTCACCGCGTGGCATGATGGATTCCTTTTTACATGTTTTTTTACGTCATTCACAATCTCGATGAGGATTCATCGGCGCAGTCCAGAACTGAGTCCTGGTGAAACGCAAACGACGCACCAGTGCAGAGGCAAAGTCGGAGCTGGAGGGACGATCTGCCGGGAATTGGGCACCGACTCGGGGTCTGAAACGCATGCGAGCGTTTGGTTTATCGCAGCGCAACGGGCTGCGATCGATGGCGCGGGAATCGCAGATACTCCAGTGCAAATGGCGATTCCCAAGGCCGCGTTCGCAACTCAACTTCAACGCCCGCTGTTGACGGAGCGATCGGGCTGGTTGCCGACTGAGCAGTTTCAGGCAAAACCACCGGCTGGCAGTTTGCGACTGCCCGGGGAGCTGGAACCAAGATAGGATGGTGTACGGATCAGTTTGCGGCCAATCCGTTCCGAGCATCCGGTCTGCGGCGCGGTCACCTGGCAGCGAATTGTTTTCTTGCCCCCTGATCTTTGCTTACCAGAAAATCGAAGAAGGACATTCCCATGCCACCCGAAATGACCGAATTGAGCATCACTTCACTGCACCTTGTTGGAGTAGACGAACTCAAGAAACGTTCCGGCTGGTTCATTGGACTGGGGATTATCCTCGTGGTCCTGGGAACTCTGGCCCTGGGATCGGCCATGGTTTTCACGCTGGCCTCGATGGTCTTCATTGGCAGCCTGCTGGTCGTGGGGGGGGTCCTGCAGACGGCACATGCGTTTCTGGCCAAACGCTGGGGCGGTTTCTTTGTGGATCTGCTGACCGGTGTTCTGAATATCGTCGTGGGACTGCTGATTGCGGCTCATCCTGCCGCGGTCGCCGCCGCTTTAACGCTGTTGATCGCGATGTTTCTGATCCTGGGGGGCCTATTTCGGATCATGCTGGCAATGGCAATCCGCTTTCATCATGTCGTCTGGCTGGTCCTGCACGGCGTCATCAGTGTCGCCCTGGGGGTCATGATCCTCCAGCAATGGCCGGTGTCCGGTTTGTGGGTGATCGGCCTCTTTATCGGGATTGATATGGTCTTCAACGGCTGGAGCTTGATTATGCTCGGACTGGCAGCCAGGAATCTGCGGGCCACCTGAGTCGCCACAATAAAATCGCAACATATTGACTTGTAATCAGTTGCGCCATATATCGCGCCGCCGGCGAGACAGCCGCGAGGTCGCCGGAACACGATGACTGACGAACTTGTAAGAATTCGCGCCCTAGGTATATGCGAAATCTCGAATATACTTGTGCAGCCAAGCCTCGCGTTGATGCCCCCGGGCCATTCACCGGAGAACAGATCTGTGCAGGACAGTTTAAGAGTTTTTAAGGCCGGAATATTTCAGGCGCTCGCCCACCCCACCCGTATCGCCATCGTCGAATTGTTGCGCGATGAGGGGGAGGTTGCAGTGAGCGCTGTTTACGAGCGTCTCGGATTAGAACAATCGAATGTGTCGCAACACCTCGCCGTGTTGCGATCGAAGCACCTGGTACAAACTCGGAAAGAAGGCAATCAAGTCTTTTATTCGCTGTGCGACAAGATCATCGGCGACGTTCTCGATTTGATGCGTCTGTATTTCCACTCCCACCTGGCCGAGTCATTGGAATTGCTGAAGGACATGGCACCGCTCGTGCCCGTACCCGAGGCCCGGACTGCAGCTCATAACTAGTTGTTCAAGTGAATTTGAATGGCCACATGCTGTAGCCGCTTCCAGCACACCGTAAATCCCAAACCTGATGAAATCACGTACGCCGCGAACTGCCTGACGTCGCCTGATGGCGACTTCTAATCAGCCTCGAAGTACATCCCTGACGATCTATGCCCTTGAAATCCCCCCGGAAGAGAGCGACTCGCGTTCCATCGCTTTTTTCGACTTCGCGTTGTTTTGAGCCTTCCAGACTCCCGACAAGCTTTAATGAAAGCCGGTCATGGTCACTGCCCCAGTTCTCGGATTGATCTTCCATCTCTTTTCTGGTTCACGTTCGAGTCTTGACTTGTTCGTGGCCGGTGGACTGTTTGTCGGAACCGTGTTCTACATGAGCCGCATCGCACGCACGTGTGTGGCCTATGGCATCGACGATGACAGCAAAGAGCATCTCGCGCCGACCGACGCCCATCCGTCACAGCAAGATAAGCCCTATGACGGCCCGTATCTGGCAGGGTAGTTCCCCGGTCAGCCAGTCGCTGACTTGACCTCCGTGACTTTGTACTCCGGTATCCGCGCGCCGCG
>CAZQUW010000199.1:4482-9782 GCA_964596215.1 uncultured Planctomicrobium sp.
AGCCAGTCGCTGACTTGACCTCCGTGACTTTGTACTCCGGTATCCGCGCGCCGCGACCGCGCGATGGATTACCGCATCGTTCCGTGCATCGTCACCGTGCGATCTGATCATAGTCGCCATGGCGCGGGACACTCGCGCCGCGCTGGACTTCAACCAGATTCGCGCGCTCCCCCAGCCAGGCTGGATTGGCAGGATCCTGGTGCTCGGACGCCGCGGGTCGGCTTCCCGTCCTGTGATGATTCCTCTACTCGTCGAGTTTGCTATAGTACCCCGGCGATACGCTCACGCCGGCGCTTGATACTGACGTGTGCGAAGGATTCTTCAGGATGAAGGAGCGTGCGTCTGTGTCGAGTGGTCGTTGGAACCGTTTCATCGACAGCCTGGTCCGGTACCGGGTCGTGTTGTTGTGTCTGGCGATTGCTCTGACTGGGTTGTCGATCTACCCCGCCAGCCAGGTGACGTTCGATCAGACGATCGAATCGCTCTATGCTCCTGGCAATCCGCGCCTCATCGAATACACCGATAGCAAGGCGATGTTCGGGGGTGATGAGTTCGTCTTTCTGACGTACACAGACCCGCAGCTGTTCGAAGACGCCGGGCAGGAACGCCTGGCCAATCTGGCCGCTCGCGTGGCCGAAGTGCCCGGGGTCGCACTCGACAGTGTGCAGAGCCTGAATACCTATCTCGAGATGACGAGTCGCAAGCCGTTTAAATCGCGACGCGAAAAACTGCTGGAATTCGCACGCAGCGTGCTGTTAGGCGAGGACAACCAGACCACCGCGATTGCCCTGCGGCTGGAAGACGAATCCACCGCAAAGGTCCCGCGACCGACCACGATTGCGGAGCTCCGCCGCATCGCCGCCGAGCAGCCGATCCCGACCAGCGTCGTCGGCGAACCGACCCTGGTGCTCGATATGTTCCGCTATGCCGAGGACGATGGCCAGTTCATGGGCTGGGCCGCATCGATCCTGATGGTCGCGGTCATTCTGTTCTTCCTGCGAGATTTCCGGTCGATCATCCTGCCGTTTATCATTGTTCAGATGACGATCCTGTGGACCAAGGCAGGCCTCTGGAGCACCCATCTGCAGTTGACGATGGTCAGCTCCATCCTGGGATCGCTGGTGACGATCATCGGTGTCTCGACGGTGGTGTACCTGTCGTTCTATTTCCAGGAACTGCGGCAACAGTACGATCGCGAAACGGCCTTCCGCAAGATGTTGCAGGTGATCGGCGTCGATATCGTCTGGGTCTGCCTGACGACCGCCACCGGGTTTGCGGCCCACCTGTCAAGTCACCTGCACCCGGTGCGCTCGTTCGGGGTGACGATGGTGATGGGTTCGCTGCTGGTTTTGCTCGCGATGGCGCTGGTACTGCCGGCCGGCATGCTGCTGGGGGCCGCGCAGATCCCCACCGGCAAACCACGCGGCGAACAGCAGGTGAACCGCTCGCTGCATCAACTCACGGCGTGGGTTCTGAGTCATCCGTGGTGGATCAGCCTGGCGACGCTGGCCATCCTGGTCGGTGGCATCAGCGGACTGTGGCAACTCCGTGTGGACACCGATTTTACCCGCAACTTCAGGGCTTCCAGTCCGGTAGTTCAATCGCTGAATTTCATGGAAGAGAAACTGGGTGGAGCCGGTTTGTGGGAAGTCAATTTTGCCGCCCCGGCAGAACTCGATCCCGATCATCTGGACAAAGTGCGTCATCTGACGACCCAGCTGCGTGAATTGCGCACGGACAACGCCCCGGCCCTGACGAAGGTGATTTCGCTCACCGATGGTCTGGATATGTTACCCCGGATTCCGATTCTGGTACCCGACGACGACGCGAAAATCCGCTGGTTGAACGGACTGCAATCCGATTTCAGTTCCAGCCTGTTCAACCCGGAAAAAGGCCGCATGCGGATCATGCTGCGGGCGCGCGAACGGCAAACGGCCGAAGCCAAAGACCTGCTGATCGCACGCGTGACCGAGCTGACCAAAGCAGAGTTCCCGGACGCCAAGGTCACCGGACTGTTCGTGCTGCTGACTTATCTTGTGGACAGCCTGCTGTCCGACCAGTTAACGGGTCTGGTGGTGGGAGCGATTGGCTTGATCTCAATTATGACGATCGCTTATCGCTCGATCTGGATGGGACTGATCTCACTGGTCCCGAATGTTCTGCCAATTTTACTGCTGCTGGGGGGCATGGGCTGGGCGGGAATTCCAGTCAACATCGGGACGGCGATGATATCCAGTGACACCATGGGCCTGACCATTCATGACAGCATTTTCTATCTTTCCGCTTATCGCCGAGCCCGGCAATCGGGATTAGACTTCCGCGGCGCACTGTCAGAGGTGCAGACCGAGGTCCGCCGGCCCCTGATTTATTCAAATATCGCCCTGATCCTGGGCTTCCTGGTGCTGACCACATCCCACTTCGTACCGTTGATTTACTTCGGGGCACTCGTCAGCACGGCGATCGCGGGGGGCTTGCTGGTCAACCTGCTGTTGATCCCATTGCTGTTGCAGATTGGTGAACCGCGATCACCCAAATAAACGAACTTGATCACCAAGGCGGCCAATAATACCAGAAACCCAGGTGAGCCCCGAGCCGTGAGGCCGGGGGTAGGGTGACGAGTCTCGCCGCAAGTCCTACACTCAAATTCAATACGATATTCGCTGGGTTTCCCTACGTTGCGGCGGGCCCATCAAACAAAGCACCTTGATCGGCAGCGGGAATCGCAACTCGACTCCCGGCCTCACCGCACGGGGCTCACCAAGAATCGGTAAGAGTTCTGCTTTCACAGAACTTTGACGCCATGCACATAAAACAGCTCGGCAGGAGTCTCCCCTTCCCAAGCCTGGCGGAACGGCGGCTAAGGTGATTGTGCGATTATGGCCTGGATTTCCTGCAATAATGCATCCAGCGGGAGCAACTTGCAAAGGACCGCTGTCGCCCCCAGATCGCGTAGTTCCCTGACGGTATCCGGCGTCACAAAACCCGCTAGCGCGACGATTTTGGTAGCCGGATGGTGCCGCCGGAAGTCGTTCCAGCGCGCCTGCGATTCAACAGTCCACGGATCGATGTCCCACAGCGCCAATTGCCCTCCACCGGCGGCTCCCTCGGCGGCGATTGGAAAACCCGCTTTGCGAATCAGCTCGGTCCACATCTCCGCAAGTTTGCGGTCCGATGAGATGACGCGTACGACGGAGCGAGATCCCGACGCTGAGCCGACCGTGATCCCCGGCTGTCTCCGACGGTAGATTTCGTCGCGACCAGCCGTCCAGGGCAGGGGAGCGACGTCCGATACCGGCGTCGTCAGTTGCCGCATTTCACGCCGCAAGGCCGGCGCAAAATGCTCCAGCGGAACGCGCAGGGCCAGCGGCCAATCTTGTCGCGAACGGCCATCGGACACACACCAGGGTCCGTAACAGCACAGCACGCGCGACAACGGTCCAAAGCCCGGGAGGGCTAAAAACTCCTGGAAGGGGAACTCGTCGGACCAGGTCTGGACGACGATGATCAGATCCGGAAACTCCCCCTGCTGAAAGAGGTGGGCAAGTCCGGCCACGTCGCGAACCTGCGTCAGAGTTTCCTCGGGAACAGTCGCAGTAAGGGTTTTGCGGACATCCAGGAACTCGCTGGAATCCGGGTTGCCCAACAAAACAACACGGGGGAGAGGCAGCACCTCTTCCCCCGTATCGTGAAGGATTCTCAGCCGATCAGACATCACAAAACTCAACGCTTAGTCTCGGCTCTGCAGGGACATGACGATCCGCAGGACGTAATAGAACAGCAACGCGACCGACGCGAACAATTGCAGTGCCGCACCCACATGCTGGTCAGTTCGGTAGTGGTGCAACACGTTGGACGTGTCATACAGAATGTATCCACAAGCCAGCATGACCATGGCACCGCAGAAGAACAATCCCAGGCTGAAGCCCATAAAGATCGATGCGATGATGACCACCAATGCCGACCAGCCGGCGATCATCAGCACCGTCCGCAAGAACGAGAAATCCGCCCCGCTCACCAGGACGATCGTCGTTAACCCGCCGAACATCAACAACGTGATGATCCCCGCGGTGGGGATGATATTTGCGCCGCCCTGGTCCATCAGAGTGGCCAGGCTCAATATCGGCGCGAAGAACAAAACTTCTGCCACCGTATACAGCGCCAGTCCCATGTACTGTGTGGATTGCGACACGCTGCGACTGGCCCACGATTGGGCGAGCCAGGTGGCGGCCATATAACCGAAGAAGATCACCAGCATGCCGACTTTGCCGTTGCCCATCACCAGACGCAAGATCTCAACGGGTGGGACCAGAGTGAACAGCACCGCTTCCAACCCGATGAACGCCAGAATGGCCCCAAACAGGTGGAGATAGGTTCGTCGCAAAAACGCAGCTCGCTCACTGGCAGCCGCATCAATCGCAAACAAGTCGTTGGCATAACTTTGCCCGTAACTCATCGCATTATCCCTTTCTGAATAATCCAAAAGTTGCCCATCCACCCTGCTTCGCGCGGTCTCTGTCGCGGAGGAATCAACCTGCGCCGCAACTTCAGCTCTCAAAGTTCAGTGGATCAGAGGGCAATCAAGAAACGCTCATTAACAACGAGCTGTCTGCAGATGGGCATCGAACGCCGCCAGCCGCAGACCACACGAATTCTAAACCCGAGGACTTCGACATGTCTATACTCAGTCGAGCAATTATACTCACATTTAGACAGTCAACAACGATTTCCAGGCAGGTGTTCTGTCACATCTGATCTCGGTCACCCTCTCTCATTGTGGCTGTTCTCAGGACTGCGACGCGAAACGTGCGCCGTTCGGATCCAATCCAACGTCCATTGGTCGCCTCACAATTCCATTGTGGGGACTACAGCCTAGAACGTTGCACTGAGTCGCTTGGATTACTCGTTTTCCGACGACTTTCTGATTCTGCGACGATCCTGGCTGCCCGCCCACGCGTGACGGGTCGAAAATCACCCAAAAATGCGATCTGCCAAAAAGGCACTCGTTATTCGCAGCACGACGGGGTGAGAATCCGATAACTGGGACAAAGGAAGTCCATTGACCAATCACCGAGTATCAGAGATGCCAATAGTGCAGTCACCGCGGTGCCGTCGCAGAGAGCTGTCCACCGGATGCGGCCTGCGTGATTTTTACGAACTTCCCAATGCCATTTCACTTTGCGTCAAACCGAATCTTGCCTTGGTTTGCTGGCAGAACTAGAATCCGGGGTGTTGTGCATTTCTCGGACAGATTTATCAAGCATGTCAAATCGTCGCTGCAAGGTTTTGTAAGATTTGTTCTT
>CAZQUW010000199.1:9792-11839 GCA_964596215.1 uncultured Planctomicrobium sp.
AGATGGCACGAAATCTGCTTAATGGTGGTGTAAGCCGAACTTTTGTCAAATTCGAACGGTCTCTTCAGGAGAGAATTTGTCCCCGTCTGGTGGGCTGCAGTTCGTGAGGTATGTTTGACGTCGTGACCGCCAACGAGTGTCAAGCACGAGAGAAATTACGAGAAACACACACGATGACTCGGAGAGTCATCGGCCAAACCGCACGATGGCGGGTAAATGTCGAGACCCCGTCGACAGGAATTTGACGAATCGCAACGGCCTTAACGCCGCAGATTCCGAAAGGAAGATCACATGTACGAACGATTTACCGATCGCGCCCGCAAGGTCATGCAACTCGCGAACCAGGAAGCGCAGCGCTTTAATCACGAATACATCGGCACCGAACACATTCTGCTCGGACTGGTCAAAGAAGGTTCCGGTGTCGCCGCGAACGTTCTGAAGAACCTGGATGTTGACCTGCGTAAGATCCGCAACGAAGTCGAGAAGATCGTTCAACCCGGTCCCGACATCGTCACGATGGGCAAGCTGCCCCAGACGCCGCGGGCCAAGAAAGTCATCGAGTACTCGATGGAAGAGGCTCGCAACCTCAATCACAACTATGTCGGCACCGAGCACATTCTGCTGGGTTTGCTCCGCGAACAGGAAGGCGTGGCCGCACAGGTTCTGATGAATCTCGGCTTGAAGCTGGAAGACGTCCGCGAGGAAGTTCTGAATCTTCTCGGTCACGGCATGGAATCGGCCGAAGGCAGCTCAGAACGCGGCCAGCCGACCGCCAAGGGTGAAGGGGGCACTGCAACCAAGGGTGGCAAGAGCAAGACTCCGGCCCTCGACAGTTTCGGTCGCGACCTGACCGAACTCGCCCGCCAGAACAAGCTCGATCCGGTCATCGGCCGCTCCAACGAAATTGAACGCGTGATTCAGATCCTGTCACGCCGCCAAAAGAACAACCCGGTGCTCCTCGGTGAAGCGGGCGTCGGTAAGACGGCCATCGTCGAAGGTCTGGCTCAGATGATCATCGACGGGACCGTTCCCGAATTGCTGCGTGATCGCCGCATCGTGGTGCTCGACCTGGCGATGATGGTTGCCGGTACCAAGTACCGCGGCCAGTTCGAAGAACGCATCAAGGCCGTCATGAACGAAGTCCGCCGGGCGCGGAATACGATCCTCTTCATCGACGAGCTACACACGCTGGTCGGCGCCGGTGGTGCGGAAGGGGCAATCGATGCGTCGAACGTCCTGAAGCCCGCCCTCAGTCGTGGCGAATTGCAGTGCATCGGTGCGACGACGCTTGATGAATACCGCAAGTACATTGAAAAAGACGGGGCCCTGGAACGCCGGTTCCAGACCGTTGTCGTCGAGCCTCCCAGTGCTGCCGAAGCCGTGGAGATCCTCAAGGGTCTGCGCGATCGGTACGAAACGCACCACAACGTGCAGATCACCGACGATGCCCTCGAGGCCGCCGTGGAACTGTCGACCCGCTATATCACAGCCCGTTGCCTGCCGGATAAGGCGATCGACGTCATCGACGAAGCGGGTGCTCGCATCCGGTTGAAGTCAATGGTCCGTCCGCCCGATCTGAGCGAACTCGAAGACGAAATCGAACGCCTCAAGCAGGAGAAGGAAGAGGCGGTCGCCAATCAGGACTTCGAACGCGCTGCTGAGCTGCGGGATAAGGCCGAGAAGCTCGCCAAGAAGAAAGAGAATCTCAAGAAGGAATGGCAGGAAAAATCGAAGCAGACCGAGGGTCTCGTCGACGCCGACGTGATCGCCGAAGTCGTCGCCAAGATGACCGGAATCCCGTTGACTCGCCTCTCGAGCGAAGATGCCGTCCGCCTGCTGCAGATGGAAGATGAACTCAAGAAGAAAGTCATCAGCCAGGAAGAGGGCATCAAGCGGATTGCCAAGGCTGTCCGCCGCAGCCGCAGCGGATTGAAAGATCCCAAGCGGCCGACCGGTGCGTTCCTGTTTGCTGGTCCGACCGGTGTCGGCAAGACGTTGCTCGCCAAGTCGCTGGCCGAATTCCTGTTCGGCGACCAGAGCTCGCTCA
>CAZQUW010000200.1:0-11772 GCA_964596215.1 uncultured Planctomicrobium sp.
TCTGCTCCGACGCGATTGGAACATGAACTTCCGGTGGTGTGACCGTAACCGCGTATTCACCAGCCGGCACTTCCAAACCACCGCCGAACAGGAGCTGGTATTCGCCATCAGAGTTCAAAGTACCTGCCGCAACTCGACCTTGTTCCGCATCGCGGAAGGTTACGGTTCCATCAGTCACGGGCGCGTTCTTGTAGGTTACTTTCCCCGACAGTCTACCAGTTGGCACCTTCGGTTCGCCGCAACCCATGACAATTAACAGCGAAGCCACAATCAGGTGGCCGAGCGGGGGAAAAGCGCGCATTACGACGCGCAAGTCAGCTGGCATGATCGGTCCCCGACTAGATAGATAGGCACAGCAGGGCCCAAAGTATGGTCTGCGGAAATGCATGGAATTAGACATGTCTACGTGTCGACAGTTGACTCAGCGAATCGGACAGAAGGAAGCTTCATACGACATGTACGAATTCGTCCGGTGCCAATTCAAAACTAAGCAAAGGGGCCGGATTTGCTGTTAAGTTCCCGGCCGAGAATTTAATGAATGGTGACACAGGCAAGGGCCAATGTCACCCGATTCCCCGTTCTCCATGCTGACGCAGTCTTAGTACTCGTCCAGAACATTGCCATCATCACGTTGAGCCAGCTTCAGCAGGATCGACAGATCGATCGACGCACTCAGGAAGCGGGTTCCGCCGTCCGCCCGCAGGACGAATGCGCCACCTGCATGGACGGAGTTAAAGGGCTGATTCTGGCCGGGAGGAAATGCGACCAAGGGTACGGCGGTTAAACTGTTCACATTAAATCCATCAGCGCGCGAGCCTGTGAATCCCGTGTACCCGATGGGGTAGCGAACCGTGGTGGTATTATAAGAATCACCCGCTCCGCCGTTACCGGGTAGCCCCGACAAGTCCGTACCCATCCAGGCGCCCTCGGTGGAAGATCCACGGAAATCGAGAGCCTGGCCCGATGCGGCTCTGACGGAGCCTGATTGTTCGCCGAGCATAATCGTATTCGACGTGCCATCAGTAATCGAACTTAAGTCGAGAGCTGTGTTCATCGGCAGAACGCCATTAAACGACACGTAGCCCTTGTTGGTGAGATATGATCGCGAGGGAGTTCGGTTGTCGGTCCAGGAACCGCAAATTACCTTGTAACTGATTGTGGTAATCTTGCGAGCTGTGTTAAAGGTTGCCACTTTCGATAAGTCGGAAGATGGGCAATGAAAGAGAGGGGGAGACGCATTCGAGAGCGCGTTGTCGTTGCTGGTGTCTCCTCCGTACGGAATGCTGCCGGGGCTGTTTCCCTGAAAATTCAAAGTGTTGTATAGAGTGGCAAAGTCAATGTACGGCAGCAAGTGCAGGAAGGCGCTCGAATGCCAGGTATTGCCAATCGCCCCAGGTGGAAAAACTCGGCTTGTGCTTTGGTAGTTGTGAAAAGCTAATCCAAATTGCTTCAAATTGTTACTGCATTGGCTACGGCGCGCTGCTTCTCTCGCCTGCTGAACGGCGGGGAGCAGTAATGCGATCAGCGTAGCAATAATCGCAATTGAGACCAGCAGCTCAATCAACGTGAATCCGTTTCTACGAAGTGCCATCAAATTGCTCCCTTGAGACTGAATTGTCAGTACAAAGAACTACCGAAAGATTGATCTGAATTGCAGAATGTCGTCCTCAGAACAGGAGCGCAACGTGAGCGAAGACAATCTCTGCCGATGAAGCAAACCTCAATACCAAGTCCCACCTGCGGTGACTCACACCATTTACTGACCGGGTGTCACGAGAGCGCACGATGATTACTGCCACTGTGTGGCCCAATCCCATTGGGTGAAGTATTACAAGAGTTTCGCATCAACACATGTAGATTACAGCGATGGATGGATAGTATGTCAAACTGTCTTTGTTTCATTTTCAGAAAAGTTACTGCGATCTCCAGCAGTTTCTCGTCTGAGCTGCGTACTGGCCCCATCCTGTTGAATCCCCGCATTCCCGGTTTGCGCGGCCGCGATTAGACCGGAGATGTCGCCGTGGAAACGGTCGCTGCAGACATCACCTCACGCCAGCCTCGGGATCAGTTCGACGATCACTAAGTCCCCATCGGATGTTTCCGAAAAGCAACATCCGATCGGGTCACATGCAAAATCAAGACACATCTGCGATCAACTCTTACAAGCGGAATGGAAGTCGACCAAATTCCGCGCTCCAGCGACATTTTCGTTTGCAGCGCGTTCGTTGCGCAGACAGATTTCAGAGCGACGTCCCGAACCCCTTGGCCACGATCGGGAAACGGGCATTAATCGTTTGCTCAGGATTCAACTGCCACTTTGGCCTGTCCAGATTTCCGCAATCCTCCTGGCCGAGTCGCAGTTGGGGCGCGCATTGGTTATTCATCCAGGAGCGTTTGACGATGACGGCCCCTATCGACGATGGTCTGGGTGATGAAGTTAAGGCGCTCATGCCGACGAATAGGGCGCCGAGTTGGGACGAGACGACCTTTCAGATGCCGGAAATCCCCGTCAGCTTCGAAATTGACCCGGCCGAATTCTCAGAGATTGTGACGGCCCCATTCACCCGGTTGGTTTCGAAGCAGGAGCGAGACTTCGTTCTGGCTGCCCAGCTGATCCGCGGCAAATATCTTACGGAACGGGCCCTACGAAACGTGCTGCGGCATTGGACTCCGTTCGGCGGTCTATCATTGCGTGATTACCTGCGTCAAACAGGAGTTCTGTCCGAAGAGACGCTTGCTCGCATCGCTGGCGAGGAGGCTGCCTTTCTCAAAACGTTGGGAACACAAGATACCGAGCCGCAGGCCCTCTCGAGCGTTGCGCGTTGGACCTCGGGACTGCTGGAGCGCCTGGATCCCACTGGTCGCATTGCAAAAGTGTTTGGCATATCACAGATTCCGAAGGCCGTGGCAGGGGACGAGATCCGTACTTTTCGGATGAAGTTTCGCTTGATTCGCAAACTGGGACAGGGGGGGTTGGGAACCGTCTGGCTGGCAGTCGACACGAGTCTCAATCGCTATGTCGCCGTCAAGGAAATCAGCGACGGATTAAATTCCGGAGCTGCGGTAGCTCGCTTTCGCCGAGAGGCCGAGATTACTGGCCGCCTGGATCATCCCAGTATCGTTCCGGTGCATATCCTGGGTGAGAATGAGTCGGATGGTCGCGTTTTTTACGTGATGCGATTCCTCGGCAACGAAACCTTAGCGGACGCGATCCGCGAGTACCACGAGACTCGTGAACTGGGGCTCGCAAGTCCGCTGGCCTTTCATCGTTTGCTCACTGCGTTCGCCAGTGCGTGTCAGGCGATTGCCTATGCACATTCCAACAAGGTGATCCATCGGGATCTGAAACCGCAGAACATTGCATTGGACAACTTCGGCCAAGTGATTGTGCTGGATTGGGGATTGGCAAAATCGCTGGGCATGGATGACCCGCATGCGCATTCGCAGGACCTCGATACGTCTCAGGATGCCGATAGCCTGGATGTCACTCTGGCCGGGCAGATCATCGGCACGCCGATGTATATGGCCCCCGAGCAGGCCTCCGGCCGTATCGATGAAATTGATGAACGTACCGATGTGTATGGGCTGGGGGCGATCCTGTTTTCGATACTGACCGGCTTTGCTCCGCACGAGCTGAGTCAGGAGTCTCTGGCGCCGGGGAGCAGGATGTCGGACCTGCTGGAAATGATTGTCGATCGACCGACAGCTCGTCCACGTCAGCTCAATCCTGAGATCCCAGTTCCTTTAGAGGCGATCTGCGTGAAGGCGATGGCGAGGGAACGCTGTGCGCGATACTCATCTGCGGTGGCACTCTCTGAGGACTTGCAACGCTGGTTAGCCAACGAGCCGATCTCGGCAATGGCTGATCCGCTGATGAAACGTTGTCAACGCTGGATGCACAAGCATCGTCGGTTGTCACAAAGCCTCGCCGTCTGTGCCACTCTCATGTTGGCTGGAACGGCCAGTTGGGCGTTTAACTCGTATCAGAATGCCGTCGCTTCGGAAGTGCACCGCCAACAGGATGCGATTGACGATCTGCGAGAAATCCGTGCGAAGCTGACTTATGAAATCGAAACGCTGTCCGAGAATACTCGCTTTATGTCAGGCTTGCCGCCCATTCAGTCCATTGTCAATGCCCGCCGCGGTGTGGGCACTGAGCAGGAAGCAGCCTGGGCCGAACGGCTGAAGGTGATTTTTGGCGGGCTGCTCGACGTTAATCCCAGCTATGCGGCGGTTACGTTCTGGTTGCTCGATGGTGGTGCCAAGACCAGGCCGATCCGGGTTGAAAGTGCCGAAATGCAGCGTGGACGACAGCGTTCGGATCTCACGGAGTTCTTCGGCCGCCACCTGCCGGCAATTACCGCACTCGCACCGCGCGAGATCTATGTTGGTATGCCGGGGCGAATTGTTCGGGCGCGTGCTCCAATCGCCAATTCTGGTGCCGCTGGAGTGGCACTTCTACCGGAACCCGTCGGTGAGTGCCTGGTGGCAGGCGTGTCGGTCTACGACAAGACTACCGAAGCGAAACTCGGCGGCGTGGTTATTGAATGCAATCTCGAGAGAATCTTGCTGGACCACATGAATTCGGCCTCGGCGAGCAACATGGAACTTTTCTTGACCGACCACCGGGGGCAATGTGTCATGCGTTTTACCCGTGAAAACGGATTGCGGCCCATTGAGGTGAGTCGAGTGGGCGAGGCCAACACTGCCGCGGTTAAGGCGTACTTCGCTGACGTACATTCTGCCAGCATTGCGGCAGTCGAACCAGGATTGTGTGTGGCGAAAGTCCCGTTGAATCGCCTGCGGCCGGATCATTTCATGGGGCTGATTCTGAAGATACCGCGCTAGTCACGTGTGATGATCAAGTCCATTGATCGGTTGCGGCTACGGTAACCGTATGAAACTGCCATTTCGGGATGAGTGGTAATGACGCGTCTCGCGGAGCCTGGATCTGAGCCCGCTCCGAAGTGCCAGCGAGGCGTAAGATTCCGTGTGGACGAGCGCGTTTTATTTACTACCGGCCGCCGAGTGTCGCTTCCAATTCCAGGTCAATCCCGGCTCGCCGCAATTGTACTGGGATCTTCTGACCGGATTTGAACTTCTTGACTTTCGTGGTCAGGTCGTCCACCGTAAGAATTGACTCGGAGCCCAGTTTGAGGATGAGGTCCCCTTTGCGGATCCCGGCCGTCGCTGCTGGACCGTCTGGAATGACTCGTTCTACCAGGAAACCCGGGGCGCTGGGATCGACGCCTGGCTTCCTGGCGGCGACTCCTAAGTAAGCTTCACCGGTACCAGGTTTCAGCGGGTCCTTGATTCCTTTGATGCCATCCGCCACGCTTCCCAGGAGCGCGTCGGTGAAACCTTCGATGTCGTCTCCTCCTGAAACTTTCTGCAGCGTGGGACGCTGTTTCGCAGCAGCCAGTTCTTCGACGGCTTCCACGACCATCTGCGAAATCCGCGCCATGCCCGCCACGTTTAACAACTCGGAATCATCCTCCGGGCGATGGTACTGCTTGTGCAAGCCTGTAAAAAAGTGCAAAACGGGTATGCTGCGCTGGTAGAACGAGGAATGGTCGCTGGGGCCATATCCTCCAGGCTTCTTCGCGATTGCAAATGCATACTTAGTTCCCAGTCGATCGATGAGCGGATCAAATTCCGCCGCGGTCCCGGTGCCATACACCGTTAAGCGTTCCTGTCGCAGGCGGCCTACCATATCCAGGTTCAACATGGCCACAGTCTGATTTAACGGGTACAGCGGATCTTTCACGTATCGTTCGCTGCCAATAAGTCCTGATTCTTCGGCCGTGAACGCGATAAACACAATGCGTCGCGCGGGCGGTTTCTCGGCATGGCGCAACGCCAATTGTCGTGCGGACTCCAGCAGCACGGCAGTCCCGGACCCGTTGTCGTCGGCGCCGTTGTGAATCTCCTTCTTGTTTGTGAAAGCCAATGAGCCCGAGCCGCCGAATCCCAGGTGATCGTAATGTGCTCCCAGGATCAATGTTTCCTCGGCCTGGGGCCCCGTTCCCTCGAGGACCGCGACGACATTTTTCAATGGCTTTCCTTTCCGGATGACAGAGATATCCCCTGAAACTCGGCTTCCGACCAGGACCATTGAACGCGGTTTCAAATCACGGTCAATTCTCTGCTCGATCGTATTCAGGTCCATTCTAGTGGCAGCCTGCAGCAATGGGTCGATCGCCGCACGACTACAATGAATGACGGGGATTTCTCGATTCCCTGCAGTCGACTTCACCAGAAAATCCAGCAATCGATCGGAGTTACGGGGATCGGCAGCCGCATCATCCGGCAGACTGGCGCTGTCTGTCACGAGCAGTACTGCCGCTGCCTTGTGCTGAATAGCATTCGTGACCTTATGCGAAAGATTCGAAAAGTCGGAAGCCTTGGCTCCATCAAACGGGCTTTCCACATCGGTCTTGCGCGGCTCATTGCGCAGGACAATGACAGCATGGCCAGCGACGTCCATACCAGCGTAGTCGTCATAGTTCAATGCGGGAGCAGTGATCCCATAACCCACAAACGCGACCGGAAGATCGAGCTTGCCAGAGCCACTCAGCGACAGCGGCGTGAAATCAGAATTCACAACTAACTCAGCGGGGTTGCCGCCGGCCGGGGTTAACGTCAGTGAATTCGTCTCGCCCAACGCGAACCGGCTACCCAGGTAAAATGTATGAAACGGAGTTCCCTGGTATCGCCGGGTATCGAGTCCCATTCGACTGAATTCCGTTGCCAGATAATCGGCAGCCTTGTCGATGCCTGCTGTATTGATCCCCCGACCCTCAAGTTCGTCCGCCGCGAGGAGCTTTGACGACAATGTGAGGCGCTGTTTGATGGCTTCGGGGCTGAGTGGATCGTCGGCCGGAAGGGCACTGGCCCCCAGCAGCACGGTGCCGGCACAGACGAACCAGCAACAGATCTGACGAGTCCCCATGACAAGATACCCCGTAATCATATCGAAATGGGGCGACTTCGCCCGACAATTTGCCTGTTGCAGCTGTACACTGCAAACCACTGTCTGCTAGATAATAATGGCAGAGCGTGACCGAAGAGAAGAGCGACAATGCCGGTTTGAAACGACATGTGGCATGCGAACAATTGCCATCAGGCCGCAGGACGGCAGACCGCGACGCAAGAAATATGCTGCGATCAGTCGATTAAGCTCAAAGCCATTGCGAGGTGCAATTTGCCGCAAGTGAGTCAAATTGCCTGGACCTGGCAAGAGGGTGGGGAGCCCTCGCCGCATTGAAATCTGACCTATTCCGATGTGAAATTCGTTTTCCCATTGAAGTTGGAACGCAAACTGCTAAAGACAGCAAATGATGGCTGATAATCGCAGTTCTGTCAGAACCCAGGCAGCGTCGGCGCCCTTCCATTGTCGGAGGCCCGATGCGAAACATTGAGAACATCGAAACTCCAGGAGCCCGTCTATGAAGTCGCCCACCGCTCTGCCAATCATTCTTGCTCTGGTAATTGCCGGACTGGCTCAGGCTCAAGGGAGCGCTGAACCCGTCGAAGACATGCCGAAGGAAGTTCGGCCGCTCGACGTCTTCATGCGGCGGAAGCTGGAGCTGTCACGGGAGACCCTGCAAGGCATTGTCACGGAAGATTTTCCATTGATTAAACGCTCCGCCGAAGGATTGGAAAAGATGAGCCGTCAGGCGGAATGGGAAGTCTTTCGCATGGATGAATATAACCACTTGAGTGCCGAATTTCGTCGGGTGGCCCGCACTCTGGCTAAACAGGCCGAAAAGAAAAATATCGATGGAGCGGCGCTGGCCTATATGCAGTTGACGATGAGCTGCGTGGAATGTCACAAGTTTACACGTGGGGTTAGAATGGCGGATCAGTCGCCAGTGAAGAAATAGGGATTCAATCCAAACCGCTGGCGCACTGGTGACCGGCCATTGCGCCAGCGGATTGCCGCAGGCTAACACATGTGCCGGGACGCACACTGTGAGCGGTTTTGCTCCGTTCTCAGGGGGCAGAACCGAGCATGTCAGGCCAGCATGGGGAGAACTTGCAAGTTCGCCACAGTTCCTCAAGTTGTGACTGCGGCCTCAAAAAACCAGAAAATCACTTCGAGCCCGGAATCGACGTGCGGTTTGCCGCCGGGGAATTCTCGAAAACAGGGAATGGTGGCATTTTGTTTGCACTCCTGAATGGGTTAGCTTCTTGCCTGTGATCGAGACGGTTCATCGTTCGATGGGTTTCGATGATTAGCGGTCCTGAGACAGTGCAAGCCCCACACCCGGAAATCGCATCAGGAGGGCCATGGAATGACTACGAATCAAGTTCTGCTACCAGGGCCGTTGGTTGCGACGCAGTTCGAGAGTCGAATCGCGGATGAAGTGATGTTCGCCCTGCGGCAGACAGGATATGCGCAAATCCCTGATTTGGAAATTCGCGTGGATGGCCACAATGTCTTTCTGAAGGGGCGGTTGCCCAGCTACTATCTCAAGCAGAAGGCGCACCACGCCGTGCTGGCGGTGCCGGGGGTGCATACGATCATTGATGAAATTGACATCGTCGGTTGATTGTCGACCGCTGCTGTAATGGACTGAATCTGCCATGGACATCACGTCACTTATTGCCGAATTGTCCAAGCCAGAGATCTATCCCCATGATGTCCAGAGAGTTGAGCTTCGCCAGACCCATATTTCCGTGATTTGCTTGACCGACGATGTGGTCTACAAGATCCGCAAGCCGGTCAAGTTTTCGTTTCTTGACTTCAGCACATTGGCGCAGCGCCGCTTTGATTGCGAGCGTGAGGTGGAACTGAACCAGCGCCTCGCTCCAGATGTGTATCTCGGGATCGTGCCCATTGTCCGCCGTAACGGACGGGTTTCTGTCGAAGGGCCGGGTGAGATCATTGACTGGGCGGTGAAGATGAACCGCCTCCCCGATTCCGCCACGTTGGAGCACCGTTTACAACGCGGTGAAGTCGGTCCAGAAATGATCGGCCTGCTCGGTCGGCGTTTAGCAGCATTCCACGCTGCTGCGGCTTCAGGCGCCCATATCGCCGAATATGGGAGATATGAGGCGATCTCGCATAATGTGCTGGAGAACCTGGAGGTCGTTCAAGGCAACGGTGACGCAGTAATTGATTCGGAGCAGCTGGCACGTTTGACGCAATTGATTCGCCAACGCCTGGAGTCAGATCGAGAATTGATTGATCGCCGGAAGGAACGGGGTGTTCCGCGTGATACCCACGGTGATCTGCGGCTCGACCACGTTTACTTCTTTCCTGATCGGCTTCCCCCGGCAGACCTGTGTGTGATTGATTGTATTGAGTTCAATGATGCCTTTCGGTACGCCGATCCGGTCGCGGACATCGCGTTCTTGATCATGGATCTCAAGTATCACGGTCACCCGGAGTTGGCACGTCGGTTGACCGACGAGTACTTCCTCGCTGCCGGAGATGAAGAGGGGCGGCAGTTATTGCCTTTGTATGTGTCGTATCGGGCCGCGGTACGGGCTAAGGTCGCCACCCTGGCATTGGCCGAATCGGAGATCCCTGAGGCGGAGCGCAAGGCGGCATCCGAACGGGCTCGAGGATTGTGGTTGCTGGCACTCAGTGAACTCGAAGCTCCCTGGCGCAGGCCTTGCCTGGTCCTGGTGGGTGGGTTGCAGGGAACTGGCAAAACGACGTTGGCTCGCGGATTGGCCGAGGTCGCTGGTTTCACGGTGATACGGACCGACGTGGTCCGCAAGGAACTGATTGAAGAGTCGCAGCGATCCTCCCCCGGGCGTACTAATACCGTCGGGATTTACGCCGAAGAACACATCGACCAGACTTACGACGAGTGCCTGCGCAGGGCTGTCGAACTGCTGCGACGGGGGCGACGGGTCATCGTCGACGCGACGTTTTCTCGAGAAGTGCAGCGGCAGAGATTCCTGGACGCCGCCCGTCGTTTGGGCATGCCTGGGTATTTCTTAAATTGCCAGGCTGATTCCGAGATCGTTCATCGTCGACTGGACGAGAGGTCTGGAGATGCCTCGGACGCTGACTGGCAGGTTTATCAAACTTCGGTCAGTAAATGGGAAAAAGCCGGCAATTCCACGGCACGAGTCATGACTCTGGTCGATTGCGGCCAGTCCGCCGAGGCCGCGAGAGACTTTGCCGTCGACGTTCTGCGCAAGGCTGATCTACTCTAAAGTCTTCAACGGCGGAATCTCTCGGTTCACATCGGCCAGTCGGATTGTGCGATATCGCACATGACTGGGATTAATTCCGCACAGTTGAATCGATTCGCTGCCCGCATCACTCGAGTTCTCAGTTCATCGAGGCCTGAGTGCATTGTGCCGTTTCGATGTCCGTACAGACGTGTTCTTACTCTTGGGGTGCGCAAATCCCATCTGTTTTGACACGGAGGCTGTGATCTTGGCTGCGGAAACCTGTCCAGATTCAGGAATCACAGTGATTCGCGAAACGCATGGCACTGCAATTGCGGTTTAGGGGGGAATTCGAGTCGTAACTGTCGCAGATCAATTCCGGTACTAAACCCAGGTAGCAAGAAGATGATCAGTATCCGTCACATCCTTGTCGCGACCGATTTTGGTGAGACCAGCACCGCCGCTGTCCAACGGGCAATTCAGTTGTCCGAGGCCTTTCAAGCGCAGCTCGACGTATTGCATGTCGTCGAGGAACCCTATGGGTACTTGGGAAATATCCACGGATATCTGCCCGAAGTCGATGCCTTTCGCGCAACACTCAATGACGCCGCACGCACCCAACTTCATCAGGTTATGTCGCCTGAAGAAGTCGAGCGTCGTAAGGTGCATTTAGCGCTGCGCACAGGGACCCCCTACGTGGAGATTGTCCGCTATGCCAAAGATCAGGACGTCGACTTGATTGTACTGGGGACGCATGGGCGAGGTTCGGTGAGGCATATGTTGCTGGGGAGCGTGGCCGAGAAAGTCGTGCGCTATGCGCATTGCGCAGTTCTCACTACTCCTCATCCGAGCGCGGAACCTGCCGGAAATTGAACGGCTGGCGTTATCGCCAAGACGAGTCATTAAACGGGACACTGGGAGCAGTGGCAATTCCAACTAAACGCTAACAGAACCTCTGCGTCAGTCCGGAATCGCTTTGAAATACCGGGGTTCTAGACTTCCCACAACTGGTTGTGTCAGGGGTTCTAGCTGAGTACGAGCAGCACAATTTCAACCCGCAGCGAGGAGACAAATTATGGCAAGTTTTAATCGAATCTTACTGGCAACAGATTTCAGTGATACATCCGCGTGCGCAGTCGAGCATGCGATCTTGTTGGCCAGGACTTTTGGCGCAAACCTGCATGTGTTGCATGTGCTGGAAAGCGAGATCCCGGTCATGATGGACGGTGTCACGTATCTTCCCCCCAATTACTTCGAGGAAATGGAGAAAATGGCCGCGGAGCGATTGGAAGAGGTGATTCCTCGTGCAGATCGGGATAAACTCTCCGTGACGCTGGTCATGCGAAAGGGCAATCCCTTCCTGGAAGTTGTGCGTTATGCTCGGGATCAGAAAATGGATCTGATCGTACTGGGAACGCATGGCCGCGGCGCGATCGCGCATGTCTTGATGGGCAGCGTGGCAGAAAAAATTGTCCGCAAGGCCTCGTGTGCGGTCCTGACTGTGCGTCACCCTCAACACGAGTTTGTAATGCCCTAGGGTATCCCTAGGATATGTGGTCCAGCGGATCACGACCACACGGTTAAGACTTCCCGTTCGTGCCGACGTTTCGGAGATGAAAGGTGTCGCGGTGATTAATC
>CAZQUW010000201.1:0-2848 GCA_964596215.1 uncultured Planctomicrobium sp.
ACCGCGCGCTTCTCCGCAATAAACGCCAGGTGATGGTTGAGATGCTTCACCGGATAGGCCAGCAGCTGGTGTAAGGTCATGATGCCTTTTTCGCTATGCACTCCGGCACGCTCCCAACTGTCTGTCGGCAGGAGCCGCAGGGCCCGCGCCAACTGTCGACGGGTGGCCGCTACGAGGTCTAATTCTTCCTGGATTTCGTGCTGCTGATAGTTCAATGACCCGAGATACAGATCTGTGTCGACCGCCATCAATAGCGGCCGTTCCAGGGCGATCGTTCGCTTAATGCGGTCGGCGAAGAATTGCTCGCAATCGGCCACATGACACACGACCTCCAGCGTACTCCATTTACCGGGAATTGGGCGTGCCCGCACTTGATCGGCCGTCAGCCCGGACACAGCGGCGGCCAGATCATCGATGCCCTTCTCATAGGCCGCGATGATTTCAGATGGTGTCGAATTCTGAGCGGCTGAACCAGCGGTGGCAGGTGATGTCATATTAAATTAATCCTTGGGGATTGGGGTGATGGATCCAACAGGGAATCTCATTCAAGATCCCCAGGGGGGCGTCAATCATGTTGTGATCATGGCTGGGCCACGAGCTCTGGATGCGGGGCCGCTGGGAAATTCTCCAGGTGAATCTCTCCCTGGCGTCCAAAATACAAAACACATTTGCCTGTGATCTGGACGAAATAGCCCACGCAGCCCGCGCTCATGGTTCGCCGGACGAATTCCGCATAAGTCTGCTCGCCGCGCTGACTGCGACGAACCTCGGCTTCAATCGCCGCGTGTGAAAACTCGCGTCCAATGACTGATGAAGCGTGTGGCGCAGCAATCACCACGGAATCTCCATCTGCATGATAGTAGGTGATTTCGTGGCGGCTGTAATCGGCGTGATACCGCTCGATCCCCATGTCGGCCAATCGGCTGACAACGACGGGAAACGAGATTTCCGCCGCCAGTGACGCCCGGGTGCACTCGTGGATGAGCTGGACGGCTTCTGGATTCATATTCATTCTTTCCATTGCAAAATGGGACTGGTTGCCAGGGTCTAAGAAGTTGGGACGTCCTTCCACCCTTGACGACGCACAATCTGTTGGAGGATGGCGGCCAGTTCTGCACGCTGATCGAGTGCGAGGTCACCAAAGAATTCCCGGTCGTTCTGATCGGCCAGATCCGCGAGGATGGGCACCAGTTTCTTGCCTGACGGACTGAGTACGAGGCTCTGATAGCGCCGGTCACCTTCGGGGTAGGTGCGTTCCACCAGCTCTTTTCCGCACAGTCGCTCCACCAGTTTGGAAATGGCACCGCGCGTCATTCCCAGTCGTTCTGCCAGCACGCTGGGGCTGGTGGTCCCCGTTTGCAGCAGTTCACGCATCACGACCCATTCGGCAACCGTAACGCTCCGGGCTTCCAGCTTACGCGTGAAGGCGTGTGACACATGATTCGACACGAACCTCAGCCAATATCCCAGGTGGTCTTCCAGATTGCTGACGACAGACTGTTTTGCAGGCATGGGCGTCTCCAATGGTTTCCTAGGAAACTATAAGGCGCGGGACCTGGGGAGTCAAGACTTAGATTTCCCCGATTTTCGATGCTGGGATCGTCGTCAGATTTTGCAGCCATTGACCGAGACCTGTGGGCATTCCATACTCACTCATTGATGCGTTTGAGAGACTGCGGCCGGAATGCATGCCGAGAACTCTTTTGCCGCTTACTGCTTACTGATACGAATGGGACGCTGATGCTGCTTCAAGAATTGAATTGGTCGGAAGTTGATAATTTGTCGCGAGATTTGCCGGTGCTGGTTCCGGTGGCGGCTGTGGAACAGCACGGACGTCATTTGCCCGTGTATACCGACAGCATGCTGTTGGGCGAAGTCGTGCGACGCGTCGAACTGGAATTAGGCAAACGCATCCTGACGGCCCCCCTGATGTGGTGGGGGAACTCGCACCATCACATGGATTTTGCCGGCACCCTGTCGGCCAGTCCGCGCGTGTACCTGGATCTGCTGAATGATCTGACCGAGAATTTGCTCGCCCATGGCTTCAAGCGGATCGTGTTCCTCAACGGCCACGGCGGTAACTCCACCCCCGGCAAGCAGGCCATTTTTGAAGTCCGTCAACGGCACCGCAGCCGCCAGGATTTACTGCTGCTGTTCGCGACCTATTGGGACAGCGCCAACCCGAACGCCGGCCGGCCTGACCTGGTGCAGACGCAGATGGGGCATGCCTGTGAGTGGGAAACGTCGATGATCATGCGGATCGCTCCGCAGCTGGTGAAAGATATTACCACGCTGGAAGAGGTCCCGTTTGGCTTTGCCTTCGAGCCTGCCTATCGCGGCTGGATCACTAAGGACCGCACTGTTCCAGGTCACATCGGCAGCCCGCAGCTTGCCTCGGCCGAAAAAGGTGAGTACCTCTTCCAGACCTTCACGGCCGGCGTCATTAAGTTCCTTGAGCAAGTCGAAGGCTGGGACGGTCACAGCTGGGAGATGGCATAACGGCCAACCTGTTGGCGTTCAGATTTCGGAATCCGGGTGAACCGCAGTGCAAGCCGCGGTTCGCCCGGGAGACTCTCACTAGCGACACTGCTCCGCACGACCAGTTACGGGTTGAGCAATCAGCGATCATCTCTTGTTCGTGGGATTCTGGGTTCTGCAAGGCAGACGTCTTCAGGCCGCGAAGTACACGCACAAGCCTTGTATGGCAAACCATTTTCAGGGGCTGAATAAATTGACTATCACCAGGCGGCGCTGGCTGGGAATTCTTTGTGGCATGTTGGCAGGTGTTCCCAGTGCGCTCCTGGCCGCGGATACCGTCGTCTATGAGCCTGCCGGCAAGTTTCCGCAG
>CAZQUW010000201.1:2948-11683 GCA_964596215.1 uncultured Planctomicrobium sp.
CAACGCGGCACCGGTACTGATCAGTTCGATCAGCCGGCTGACGTCGCGTTTGGTCCGGATGATTCCGTCTATGTCGCCGACGGCTACGGTAACAGTCGCGTGATTCAATTTTCGGCGGCGGGGCGTTACCTCCATGCGTGGGGCACGCGCGGCCAGAAACCGGGCGAGTTCCATCTGCCCCACTCGATCCTGGTGGATTCTCAGAAGCGGCTGCTGGTGGGTGACCGCGAGAACAACCGCATCCAGATCTTCGATTTTGAGGGAAAGCTGCTCGATCATTGGGAGGGATTTGCACCTTACGGTCTGGCCATGGATCAGGCGGGACGGATCTTCGTTGCGGATGCCCGCGCTCAACAGATTCTACAGCTTGATGGAGCAGGCAAAGTGGTCCAGCGCTGGGGCCGGAAAGGGACAGCCCCCGGCGAATTCGACCTGCCCCACATGCTGGCCCTTGACGCCACCGACAATCTCTATATTGCCGAAGTCGCGGGAGCCCGCTTTCAGAAGTTTGTGAAAAAGTGATTGGGGCCAGCACGCATCCTGAGGACCAGCGGTGGCTACATGACAGAACCGTCGAGCTTGAGCTTGTGCCCACTCCGACTTCGAAATCTCCCCGGCAGAGCGTGGAATCGACAATTTCCCACTGCATTTAACCAGTTATTGCAATTTGGGGCTGCGAACCGTCTGGCCGGCGCACTAATCTCGATCGGCGCCGATGGGACCGATTTCAATCGATCAACTTCGCTCGAGCGGTAGTCTGCAGTATCATTAACTTGGCTGGCCTGCCGATTTCTGGATGCGAGGGATGTTTTCTGCGTCCTCAAGTCGGATAGATCAGGCCGCACGTTGCCGTCGAGCGGCCGCAAAACATGAGGGAAAATGGCGAACAACGACCTTGATAAACTGGCGACGCTCATTCAGCAACAGCGCGACGCCATGCTGGTTCGGTGGCGGTTGCAGGTGCGGCAATTGCCCTCGGCGAAGCATCTGGATACGCCCACTCTCAACGATCATATCCCCGGGTTTCTCGATGAACTGGCGTTCGCACTCCGCCAGCATTCGACCGAGACGATCGCGCAGGCCCTCGGTGAATCGAGTCCACCGGCTCACGGGCAGCAACGCGTGGAAGACGGGTTCGATATCGCCGAAGTCGTTGCCGAGTACAATATTCTCCGTGGTTGTGTTCACGATCTGGCAGATTCCAACGGCTTGGTCCTGCAGGGGCAGGCGTTTCATATTCTGAATCGCGTGCTGGACGGAGCCATCGGCATGGCCGTGCAGACCTACGCGACACAGCAGGCCCTGGAAGTTCAGCAGCGGCGGGAAGAGTACCTGTCATTCGTAGCCCATGACCTGCGCACTCCCCTTAATGCCATCGCCCTCGCGACCCGCGTGCTCGAGATGTCGCTCCCGCAGCGCAGTCCCGAGACTTCCCAGATGTTGAAGACGTTGCGGCGCAACGTGCAGCACCTGGAAGGATTAGTCGGCAAAGTGATCGAAGAGAATACCAACCTGCAGACCGAAATCGGCATCAAGCTCGAACGCCGCGAGCTGGATCTCTGGCCGCTGGTCGAATCGCTGATTCACGACCTCCATCCCGTCGCCGGGACGTCCAGTACACGATTAATCAATCATGTTCCAGAGGATCTCGTGGTCTTCGCCGACGCCAGCCTGTTGCGGCGAGTCTTTCAGAACCTGATTGCCAACTCGATCAAGTATACGCCGCGGGGTGAAATCAACATCGGGGCCGACTGTCAGACCAAGGATGGGGCCGTGGAATGCTGGGTAAGCGACAACGGGACCGGGATCGAACCCGAGCGTCTCGATAAGGTGTTCGACAAACTGGAAACCGATCACCTGCACGACGGCGGATTAGGCCTGGGACTGGCGATCGTCAAGACCTTCGTCGAAGCACACGGCGGCAAGGTCTCCGTGACGAGCCAGCTGGGCCAGGGTGCCACCTTCCGGTTTACCCTGCCGCCACGGAGTTGATTCGCTGCTAAAAAGAAATCGCCAGAGGTCGCACCGTCACGTTGACAGCGCGCGAACTCTGGCGAATTTGGTTGCGTCCGTGTGTCCGTCACATCGTTCCGACGCGTATTAGATCATCTCGCTGATTGGAGTGCGATCATCCAGCAGATACATTGGGCGACCGCTGGAACTGCTGAGGGTAGTTGCCGGATCGACACCCAGCCCGTGATACAATGTCGCCAGGACTTGCTGCACGGTAATTGGACGATCCCTGGCGACTTCACCGTTGTTGTTGGTGGAACCGATCACCTGCCCCATCCGCAAACCGCCGCCTGCCATCAATGCCGACATGACGGGTTCCCAATGATCGCGGCCGGCACCCGAATTAATCCGCGGAGTTCGGCCGAATTCCCCCCACATCACGACTGAACAATCCTGGTCCATGCCGCGGGCGTGCAGGTCTTCGATCAATGTGGCGACTGCCTGGTCGACCGTCGGCAACTGGTTGCGCAGATGGCCGAAGTTATTGCCGTGAGTATCCCAACTGCCGATCGACAGCGTCACGCAGCGGACTCCCGCTTCGATCAGGCGACGGGCAGTCAGGAATTGCGTCGCACTGCCATAGCGATCGCGCGTCCGCGGATCTTCGCGAGTCAGGTCCAGGGCATCGCGCGTTTTGGGGGCTGTGATCATGTCGAAGGCCCGCGCGGTGAAAGAGTCCATCCCGGTCATCACGCCGCTGCGGTCGGCCTCGTTACGGAACCGGTCGAAGTCACTCAATAGCGATCGGCGGTCTCCGAGACGATCGAGCGTTACCGAACGGTTCAGCGCGAGGTTTTCCAGTCCCGGTCCATCGGGCGTAAACGGCCGATGCGCGACTCCGGCATATCCGGCGTCCAGCCCCGTCGCATTGCCCATCAGGCTGACATAAGGGGGAATGCGCGGGTCGGTCGGTCCTTTTAACTTGGAAAGAATTGCCCCCACGCCTGGCCGGCCACCCTGCGCCTTACCCACCGCTTCTCCGTAACCACTCATCAGCAGCGCGGGGGCGTGCTCGGCAACTGCCCCGACCACCGATCTTACGATCGTCAGTTTATCCGCAATTGCTGCCTGCCGTGGGAACAGTTCGCAGAAGTCCATCCCCGGCACATTACTGTGAATGGCTTTGAATTCACCGCGATACTCTGCCGGCGCGTCAGGCTTCAGGTCATAAGTATCCATATGGCTGGGGCCGCCAGGCAAGTAGATCATGATGACCGACTTGTGGCTGGCAGCTGTGTCACCTGCCTCAGCCGAAGCGCGCAACAGGCCGGGAAGTGTAAGTCCCCCCAAAGACAGGCCGCCAATCTGCAGAAAATTTCGCCGGGAGATTCCATCACAGAACCGCAGCTGGTTGCCAAGAATGGTCAACATGGTCAGGCCTCAATGCAGATCGCCAGAGTCAATGACGCACGGGGACGCTCCGCACTTCATGCTCCACGTCATGCAATATATCGACAATTCTTGATGTTACAATCGGAAAATCCCGAGAACCAGCAAACGTCGCGGTTGCAGGTCGTGGACGGAAAGTTTCTAGTAACGACAGGCGATGCTATATTGAGCGACGGAGGGACACGGTTTAAACACGGCACGCGCCCTCGCGAGTTTGCCCTACGCCAGAACGTCTTTCACCACATGTCCATGCACGTCGGTCAGCCGGCGGGCAATGCCGTTGTGATAGTACGTCAGCCGTTCGTGATCGATCCCCAGCAGATGCAGGATTGTGGCGTGAAAGTCGTAGACCGTGACCGGGTGTTCGGCCGGTTTGTAGCCCACATCGTCTGATTGACCGTAAACCATACCCGGCTTCAGCCCTGCTCCGGCCATCCAGACGGTAAACACATGCGGGTGATGATCGCGTCCCAGGCCGGTCCCCTTGACCTCGGTGAACGGCGTGCGACCGAATTCTGAAGACCAGATGATGAGCGTATCGTGCAGCAAGCCGCGCTGCTTCAGATCCTTCAATAAGGCGGCACACGGCTGGTCTAATTGCAGACCCTGATCGCCATGATTGATCCGGACGTCCTCGTGGGCATCCCAGTTAATCCGCGGCGAACCGAGTGCCCCGCCGTTATAAACTTGAACGAATCGGACACCCCGTTCGACGAGCCTGCGAGCTAACAAATAATTGCGGGCCGACGCTCCGACTTGAGGATCGTCGAGACCATATAACTTTTGAGTCGCCGCCGTTTCATCCTGGAAGTCGACTGCCTTGGGAATGCTGACTTGCATCCGGGCAGCCAACTCGTACGCCCGCACCCGTGCCTGTAATGTGTCATCCTCGGGGTGGATTTCAGCAAAGCGGCGATTCATATTGAGTAACGCGTCCAGACCCTTGCGGCGCTGGGCGGGAGTCACTGCTGCCGGTGTCTCCAGGTGGGCAATCGCATCGGCCTTGCCGGTTTGAAATGCGACGCCCTGATGCTGCGCCGGCAGGAATCCCTGGCTCCAGTTATTCGAGCCTCCGTTGGGCAGACCGCGGGGATCGGGCAGGACCACAAACGCCGGCAATTCTTCGTTGGAGGTTCCCAGGCCATACGACAACCAGGACCCCAGGCTGGGGTAACCGTTCATCGTGAAACCGGTATTCATCTGAAAACAGGCCGGCGTATGCGACGAACTTTTCGTCACCATCGACTTAATAAACGTCATGTCATCTGCGCAAGTCGCCAGGTGCGGAAACAGCTCACTGAACCACTGTCCGCTCTGCCCGTGCTGCGCAAACTTGAAGACGCTTTTCCGCAGATTTCCCGGTCGACCGAAAAACGTATCGATCTCACCCTTGCCGCTGATCGGCATTCCGTCGAGACGGTCGAGTTCCGGTTTATAATCAAACGTATCAACCTGGCTGACCCCACCGGGCGAGAAGATGTGAATAACTCGTTTCACTTTTGGCGGGAAATGCGGGTTCGTGGTTGCCGGCCGGTCATCAGCGAGCAATCGGTCGCGGGCCATCAACCACAACAGCGCGATCGAACCCAATCCCAGCCCGGCTTCGTCCAGGAATCGCCGTCGTGTCAGTATGGATTGAGTCATAATCGTGTATTTCTTATCGGTGTTGCGGAAGCCCGCTCGTGTTGTTCCAAGAGTTCCAATCAACGGACCTGCAGAAATTCACTGCTGTTTAACAATACCCAGCAGAGCGTTTCCAGGTTGGAATCTTGAATCGTCTCCAGTGCGCTGGCGGTTTCCTCCGCAGTAGGGGCTCGCCCCAGCGCCCGCTGCCACGCTGCGGTAATCTGCTTTCGTGGATCTGCCGATTCCTTGACCGCACGTTCTGCCAGCTTCTTCGCCTGGCGCAGGACGAACGTGTCATTCATCAAGGAGAGCGCCTGCAGCGGGGTGACCGTCTGCCGGCGCACGGGGGTCAACACAGACGGCGCCGGGCAATCCAGCGCATCCAGCAACGGATCGCGGCCGGTGTTCACATTCATGCGGTAAATCGTTCGCCGGTTCAATCGGGGTTCGCCCGATTCTATCGGGTGGTAGAACACGGTGTTGAAGCGGGTCGTCGTAAAGGGCTGATAGCTGGGGCCGCCAACCTGGGGATTCAGCTCGCCACTGACAAACAGCATGGCATCGCGAGTTGACTCCGCATCCAGTCGCCGCGGCGCGAAACGCCACAGCAATCGATTATCCACATCGAACCGGGCCGCCTTGGTATTCGCCGCTGAGGATTGTTGCCAGGTGGTCGTGAGCAAAATTCGGCGATGCAGCTGCTTCAGTGACCAGCCGTCCTCAACGAACTGCGCGGCCAGCCAGTCCAGCAATTCCAGATGACTGGGCCGACTGCCATTCACGCCAAAATCGCTGGGGGTATCGACAAGTCCCATTCCAAAGTGCCATTGCCAGACTCGATTGACGATGACACGAGCCGTCAGGGGATTCCGCGGATCGGTCACCCACGCGGCAAACTTGCGGCGGCGTTCGGCATCTTCGGAGCGATCGGTCAGTCCCAGTTCGGCCGGCTGCTGGTGAATCGCCGACAGCCCCCCCGCAGTTACCGCGGCCCCGGGCGACCGGACATCGCCACGCTCAAACACGACCGTCGGGCCGGGCTTCTGACGCACACCGATCAGCGCTCGCGGTAATTGTTCGATCTGCAGTTTTGTGGCGGCAATCTCCTGCTCGGTCGTCTCCAGCTGCTTGGCCAGCTCTGCCAGACGCAGCTCATGGGCCGGTCGAATTGACGGGTCGAGCGGCCGTGGCTCTGACAGACTCTTGATATCTTCAGGCGACAGGGACGATTGCCAGACGGCCGCCAGGTCCATCTGCGCACCCGGTTGCGGTCCATTTCCAAAGCTGGGCGCCACAAACACCAGCAAATTCTGCCGGCCGTCGGATTCTAGAGTTTTAAAGGGGACTTCCCGAGACACCGGCGGACAGATGGACTTGCCCGTGTTCGAATCCGTTACGGCGAGTGTAATACGGCTTTCGGCGAATATCCCGACCAGGTCGTACCACACATCCAGTTTCAGCGGCACCGTTGAAGAGACTCCCACCTCGCTGGGCTGCCCCTTGCCCGTCACCACGAACCGGGCTGCGGCCTCGCGCTGATTCGCACCGGCAGCCACCAACTCAAAACCCAGTGTGTCACGATTCCGATCTCCGGAGTCACCGATTCGCAGGACATCGTCAGTCTCATTAAAACTGCCGGTGAAACGTATGCGGGTAAAAATGGACATCGCCTCGCCACGGGGAATCAGGCTCGAATCATCGAGCGCGGGGATGATGGCATAACCCGCCCCTCCTTCGATGTTTTGAGTAATCGTACCGCTACCCGTGTCGAAGACCCGCTCGTCCGAATTGGCCGCGTTGATCGGCGATCTGGCCGGCGTGCCGAAGCGTCCCGACCATTTGGCTTCCAGCAAATTGCGAGCTCCCTTGCGATCGGGTTCGGTCTGGCTGGTTGATCCACCGCCGCTGAAATGCCACAGCGCGACTGCCCGATCCAGGAGTGGTGAATTGAGATCATCCTCAACGGCTGCCCGGTCTTCCTTCAAACGCTTGAGTGTGTCGTTCAAGACGATTAAGCTCGCCTGCAATTGATCGTGCCTGGCAGTTTCGGCGGGGGTCAGGACCAGTGTCGGTTCAAATCGCGAGCTGAGCGACTGGAGGACCCCTTCGAAGACCGCCTTCATACGATAGTAGTCAGTCTGGGGAATCGGGTCGAACTTGTGGTCGTGACACCGAGCACAGTTGACAGTCAGACCCAGAAACGTCTGGCCGACCGTCGTCAGCATTTCTTCTAAGGTCTCTTCACGCGACCGCAATTGTTCGATTTTGCTCGCTGAAACTGCCGCCGCGCGATCGAACGGGCCGTTCACTAACAAAGTGGTCGCAATCATCCCCTCTGAAGTCACCGATTCCAGAACATCTCCAGCCAGCTGCTCGCGCACAAACTGATCATAGGGTTTGTCGGCATTGAGACTGCGAATGACATAATCGCGATACGGCCAGGCCTGATATCGTGGTTCGTCATCTTCAAATCCATCGCTCTCACCGAACCGCACGACATCCAGCCAATGACGTCCCCAGCGTTCGCCATACTGTGGTGCAGCCAGGTAGAGATCAATCAAACGCGGCCATGCATCGTCCCGGGGATCTGCGACGAACGCTGCGATTTCCTCAGGCGTTGGAGGAAGTCCCAATAAGTCAAACTTCAGTCGCCGGATCAATTCCACCCGCGAAGCCCGAGGCGCCGGTTCGAGGCCCTGTTGTGTGAGACGTTGCTGCACGAAACGATCGATCGGTGACTGCACCGCAGCGGTCCCCATAGCGGTCGTCTCCGGCAAGGCGGGCTTGATCACCGTCGCCAGCGACCACAACCGAGGCAGCTTCGCGTCCGCGGGCCATTCCGCCCCACTCTTGATCCATCTGGTCAGAACATCGATCTGATTCGCAGACAGCGGTTCGCCGTTCTTCGGCATCAGCGGTTGTTTGCCGTTCGAACTGGAAATGACCTTTAGCAAATGGCTCGATTCGGGCTTGCCTGGCTCGATGTACCCCAGATGCTTGAGGTCCTCGATCGTCGATAACGACAACTCCCCCTGGGGATCCGTCGAGCGATGACACAGCAGGCACCGCTTTTCAAAAATCGGGGCCACATCGCGCCCGAAATCAACTTCATTCTCCGCCATGCAGGGGCTGGCGAAGGTCAACCAACACAGCAGACTGAGTGGAAACAGGCGATTCGGGCGCACGGATGAAGGCTGCTTTCGGCCAGAGTGAACACGGACCTGTCTTGAGCAAACAAGGTTCTTGAAATGGCAACTCACCTTAAACGCTACGAGTCCGCCCTGCAAACCCAAAGCTTGCCGGAGCGAATCAACCCCCGGCATTTTCCCCCGGCAGACCCCAGAAGTGCTTCGGCTGGCGAGGGATCAGGCCCTTGGTCACCTTGGATGTTGATCGTCGGAAATCTAGATTGTGGTGAAGTAAGCGATTGTGGTAAAACAAGTTGTGGTGATTGTTCAGAGGTATGTCGGGACGGGGGCAGGTTGGAAAAGCCATGAATCGCCGCAGCGTGGCCGAGAACCGGCGACCTCCAGAGTCTTCACGGTTGACGCAACTTTCCATCCTGCTACAATCCGACGCACGTAACAGCACCAGCTTCGGGCGCGAACTTAACTCACCTGAAGAGTGTCATTTACGTCGTGTGAAAACACAGACGGGGTGTGGCTCAGCTTGGCTAGAGCGCTGCGTTCGGGACGCAGAGGTCGCAG
>CAZQUW010000202.1:0-11661 GCA_964596215.1 uncultured Planctomicrobium sp.
AGCAGCAGGGTGCAGAGTAAAAACCTACGCATCGCAAGTCTCCCGGCGGAGTCGGAGGGAAGTGGGTCGAGTTCTGAAGTGACGTTCAACGTCCGGCTTTCAGTCAAAGTGGGAACAGCTTCAGAATCACGACCTGAGCTGAGTGGGCACTATTTGCGAATAGAGTGCATCCACAGTGAGTTATCGACTTGCCGAGTAGGTAGACTTTAACGCCTTGAGTGATTTTGTCGAAAAGAGCGGTCGTGGTGGCGAGCCGGTCACTCAATTACATCCCAGCATCCCCAGACATCGCACATTCCCGCTTGATTCAAGCAGAACATGGCGGTCGCCCAAGCTTCAGTCGCCTCATCCTTATTGGCGCCCCCCAGTACAGAATCTATCCGCGGTCGCACGGAACCCCCTCGCCCCCCTTGGGGCCGAATCGACAGGCATAAAAAAACCGGCTCCAAAATGGAGCCGGGATATTCAATAATTCATGCATCCGACCGCTGGCCGGCAAACTTTCGAGCTACCGCTACCGCACAGCGAACTATAACGTTCCGACCGGTGACGGCGGAGTATAGGTCGTCGGAGCAGGGGTCTCAGCGACTGGAGGAGTCGGCACGGGTGCCGGTTCGGGCGAGGGAGCAGGAGCGGCAGGTTCGGTCGCCCCCCCCGCCGCGGCAGTCTCTGCAGCATGGCGGGCCTGAGCTTCGCGAGCGGCTGCCTCTTCCAGGAGACGGACCTTTTCTTCCATCTCTTTGCCGGGCTTGAAGGTCACCACAAACTTCTCGGCGACGAAGACTTTCTCGCCGGTTCGCGGATTACGCGCTTTACGGGCAGCACGTTTTTTGACTTCAAACACACCGAAGTTCCGCAATTCAATGCGGCCGTCCGCGACCAATGTTTCGACGATGGCGTCGAACGTCTTCTGGACGATATCCTTCGTCTTCAACTGTGTCAGGCCAATCTCTTCTGAGATGGCTTTGACGATTTCTTTTTTGGTCACGACTGGATTCTCCCTCGAACAGTGTCGAAAGCCAGCCCATCCAATGAGCCATGCTGAACTGTCCCAAGTGTAGAACCAATTTGGACTTAGTGTCAAGCGAAATCTTTTTCAGCAGGCAGACAACCGGGTCCCCAGTCAAACCCAATCCATTACACGGCAATTACTTACATAAATCGCACAGGAATCGATTCTGCGTGCCGTACCGCACCTCGATTTTCGATCAAAAACCTCTTGACACTTCGGTTGGGGCCGAATGGCGCAACACGGAACCCAAATGCTACTTGCAGAAAACAGCAGTGGCTGAACTCAAATTACAGCAGCCTCGATCAGGACATTAATCGGATGGAACAGGGAACTCCGATGTCGCGAGTAAACCTGCTTGAGACGCGGCTTCACGCAGGAAGAGATGCAGTTCGCCATAGTCCCAGGGAGTCCCTGTTTCGCCGTGTAATTTCCGCAGTCGAGCGAGATATTTCTCGCTCATGATCTCAGCCTGCCCCGCGTATTTCGGATCGCAGAAATACACACGACAGCCAAAGGGTCTTTTCTCACGCGCGGTGCAGAGTTGCCCTTTCTGAAACGGGCAACTGTCGTCATCAATGGTGGCACCGGGTGGCAAGCCATCCTGCAACAGCAACTCGGCCTCGGTCCGCGAAATATAGAGCCGGTGACCGTACTCCCGGAACCGGCAGCACCGACCACTGAGATCGCACACCGGGGCCAACTGAGCCAGGTCTTGTGCGAGCTCGTCGTAGATCTGCAGCAGGCCAGCTCGCAATCGAGGATCAGTCATGCGGTGTCTTCAGGGAAGAATGGGAGAGGTATCATGACATTAGCCACCGGTTCTGTCCGACGATTTGCTTGAAAGAATCTGCGGTGAGCACCGTGCGGCTCACGAGTCCCACTGCAAAGTCAGCAGCATCAGGCCCCGGGCCCCAAGCCCCGGGATTACAGATCAACGATCGCCGCCTGCCGTTGGATTTCTTCCAGTTGCACCAGCTTGCCCTGGCCGGCTCCCGGACAGGCGCGCTTCACTTCTTCCCAAGCTTCAGGGCTTTCCAGGTTCGAGTTCCAGAACGGCCACGTACGACATTGCTGCGGCCGCACGGGATAAACTGTGCAGCGGCGAGTTTCCCTGTCGAGAAATGAGCAGTCGCCGTTCTCACGTTCGGTCAGACTGACCTTTTTTCCGATGCGCCGCGTATGTCGCAGTTTCATTTCCGTTTCGGTCAGCCCGGCATATTCCGCGATCTGCAGAATTTCTTCCTGAGTCGCCCATACCACGCCTGGATCGCCGGAACAGCAATTCCCGCAGCCGGTACACTGAAATGCAAGTCCATCCTGATACCACACTGGTTCCGACATAATCTCACTCTTTGCGCTATTGTCCGGCTGTCACGTGAATTGCACCAGAGGTCCTGGGATCCGGGTGGCAGATCTCCCCGAGTTCTTCACGATTAGAACCTCAAGGTTCAGGCCGGTGGCCCATCACGAAATCCCTCTGTGATCGTGTGCCGAACCCGCCTGCACGAACACCCCAAATGCCAACATCTCCGATCAATTGAATGATCGGAGATGTTCGTGATTTTCACAACGGTCAGGCTAATTATCTTGAGGCCTGCCGCAGCGCAGTGTGACTAGGCCTGGGCCGGAGTCGACTTCCGCCGCGTCGGCGAACGTCGCATCGAGCGACCGGGATTCAAGGCACTCTGCTTGGCAGGAGCCTGCGTTTCTACGGCTGCCTGCTCGGCAGCATCTTGATCGGCCATCGATTCCGAGCCGCGTGAATAGCTGGCTGACGATGCGATATTCGGATCGCCTGCCGGCCGTCCGGAGAAACCGTTCTTTGGCCGATAGGCTTCGAATTCAGGGACCTGATAGGTTTCGAGCAGCACTCCGGTCCGCTTCTCGATATTGGTCAACTGCTGACCTTCTTCGCGCGTCACAAACGTGTAAGCAGCGCCACGTGTTCCTGACGACAGCCGACCGGTACGACCAATGCGGTGCACATAGTCGTCGCAGAACTCGGGCACGTCGTAATTCACGATGTGCGAGATTCCGCTGACGTCGATCCCGCGGCCCATCACATCGGTCGCGATCAGGAGACGGATTGAACCGTCACGGAAACGCTTCATCACGCGGTCACGCGTTGTCTGGGGCAAGTCACCATGTATGACAGCCACACCCGGCAAGCGCGCTTCCAGACGAGCATAAACCTGATCGGCACCACGTTTCGTCCGCGTAAAGACGATCGCCTGTTTCGGACGTTCACGCCCCAGCAAACGCACCAGCAACGGGAACTTGCGGTCCCCATCAACAGTCACGACATACTGCTGAATCGCTTCCACCGAGATACTGTCCCCCGACAGATCGACTCGCTGCGGGTCGCGCATGAAGCGCTTGGCCAGACGTTCGACCGGGGCCGGCATCGTTGCGGAGAGCAACAAGGTCTGGCGGTCCGAGGGGCAACGGGCCAGAATTTTTTCAATATCGGGCCGGAACCCGATATCCAACATGCGGTCAGCTTCGTCCAAGACAGCGATGGAAATGTCATCGAGCTTCAGGCAACCGCGATTGATCAGGTCAATGACGCGTCCCGGCGTTCCGACGACAATGTGAACTCCACGCTTTAAGACATCGATCTGCTTGCGAATTTCACGGCCGCCGACGCAACAGGCCACGCGGAACGAATTCTCGCCCGCCAGCTTGCGGGCTTCTTCGGCCACTTGTTCGCTGAGTTCCCGCGTCGGAGTCAGGATAATCGCCTGAGTCACCAGTTGCGAAAAATCGAGTTGCTCGAGAATCGGGATGACGAATGCGGCAGTCTTACCCGTACCAGTCCGAGCTTGACCGGTACAATCGAGACCTTGAATCGCAATCGGTATAAAGCCCTGCTGAATGGGGCTCGGATTGAGATAATTGACAGCGGCGAGCGTCTTCAACATGGGGGCGCTCAACCCCAGACTTTGAAACCCAGGCAGGGTTTCGGTAGGAACCTTCTGCACAAAAACTCCTCGGTTAGGTGCCGGCCATTGCTTCCGGCTTCGCGATATGGTTTCCGACCTGTAGGCGAGGTTGAATTGGATACCGTGGATCCAACCTCCAAAACGATTGCGGGCAGAGACCCGGAAAGGGCCGAGGGTTTCCCCACAACTTGCCCATACTTGACAGGGGCGCTCCGAAAAACGCCGCACACAGAAGTCAACCACGCTCAGCATAGCCGCCACAGGCGACCGAACAATCGGGGGCCAATCTGTTGCCAGAACCCAATTTGTCCCGGCGAGAAGATCAAAACTTCTGCATTTGTCAATACAATACTAACGGCTGCGTTACCTGTTGTCAACAGCTCCAGACTTTAACGCAAGGTGTAAACAAACTGAACTTAGTCAGTTTTGGCATGAATTCGGCGCCAGAAATAAAAAAACGCCCCGGAGGCACTCGCCAGCGGGGTCGTTTTATGAATTTTCGGATCGCGGACTGAGCCACCTGAATTGCGGCTCTACTGCAACTTGCCACGTCCGGCGATCGGGAACACTGATTCCAGGGTGGTCCCGCGGAAGGCGTAGAATTCGTCATGTAGCACGGTGGTAAAGTCACCGTAGCCCACGACGAGTTCAATCTTGTCGCCAATCTTCATGTCTTGCGACTTGGGCCCGAGCGTCAATTCGCAGTGCTCGGCGCTCATGCGCTTCACCGTAGCGTCTTCGTAGCCCACCACCAGCGGCAGATGGGTATCGGGATTCATCGTCTTACGGCCGCAATCGAGAACGGCGCGGTCGAGCATCGGACGGCTGACCACGGTCGCAAGAACAGTTAGCGCGTAGTCCAGATCCTTGACGTTGCAGGAATTGCGATAGAACGGATCCATGAAGATCCCGCCCCCCGCCTGCAGTTCGGTGACTCCCGGGCATTTCCCGGTGATCTGGAATGACCCCGTGCCACCAGCACTCACGATGGGGCAGGGGATGCCACTCTCGGTCAGTTGCTGCTTGGTGTGATATAGAATCGAAATGGCATCCTGAATCTGCTTGACCTTGTCCGCCGGATCGTCGATCCGCAGCAGATGGCCCTCGTAACCCATGATGCCGGCAAACGTCACCCCCTTGAGCTTGGTAATGGCCTGAGCCAGTTCCAAAGTCGATTTACCGGGGCAGGCACCGACGCGATTCAAACCAATATCGACTTCGATAATGACCCGCACGTTCACACCACGCTTGTGGCAGATCGCCGCCAGCGGTTCGACCTGGGCAAAGTGGTCACAGGCAATGATCGGATCGGCAATACGTCGCAACGCGGCGACCCGTTCCCACTTGCGTTCGCCCACGATCATATTGGCGATCAAGATGTCCCGCACGCCCCCCAGTGCCAGGGCTTCGGCTTCGGAAACCTTCGGACAGGTCGTGCCGATGGCTCCGGCCGCGATCTGCATCTGAGCGATCACCGGGGTCTTGTGACACTTGGAATGTGGACGCCACGAAATATTGTTCTGTTTGCAGAAGTCGGCCATGAAACGAATGTTAGATTCCATTCGATCCATGTCGATGCACAGGATGGGCGTATCAAGCGACGACTTTGGGGCACCAATCGGATTTTGCGGCACGCGAAAACTCCAAACATAAGTAAACGAACCTTGATTCGAGCAGTTTGAAAGAGATGACGCCGGAAGTCAATTGACTGACCAATCGATAAGTTCGCGATACCAAAAGGGACAGGTCTCCACAGTTGTCTGGCCGCTCTAAAATGACAAGTGGCTGGCGGAACAAGCCTGCCAGCGGAATGCCAAAAGTTCCCGGCCGCAAACAGTCTTGTGGTGGTTTGATCCGTTCGGGCGCGCTGTCGGGCCTGGAGACCCGACCCACGGGCGTATGCGCATTTGCAGGGGGGACGGGGTTTACGGTAAGTTGGTCGCCGAACTCACGTTTCCGTTCGACTTTGAACATCGCAGGAATCTATGTCACAGCCCGATCTGCAACCGCGCCTGGATTTTGCCCTGTCTGCCTACGCCGCGGCCAAGTCGTTCATCTTGAATTACTACCAGCAAGCCGACCTCGAGGTAGAAAATAAGCGAGATTCCAGCCCGGTCACGGCTGCGGACCGCGGTGCCGAACAACTGCTGCGTGCGGAAATCGCCAAGCATTTTCCGGGGGACGGGGTTCTCGGTGAAGAATTCGGCGACACCCCGGGCACGAATGGATTTCGCTGGATCCTCGACCCGATCGACGGCACAAAGTCGTTTATTCACGGCGTGCCCCTGTTCGGCACGCTGATCGGCCTGGAATACTCCGGCCAATGCGTCCTTGGGGTGTGCGGATTCCCGGCTCTCGACGAAGTGCTCTACGGCGCCAAAGGGTTAGGGGCGTACTGGAGCAAAGGCACTGCGGCCCCGAAGCCAGCGCGGGTGTCGCAAGTCGGCCAGCTTTCGGATGCCATGTTCTGCTGCACGACGATTGAAGGCTGGAATCGCATCGGCAGGCGCGACGCGTTCGACGCCCTGCTGTCGCGCGCCAAACTTTCCCGCGGGTGGGGCGACTGCTACGGCCATGCCCTGGTGGCCACAGGGCGGGCCGATGTCATGGTCGATGCGGGACTGAATCCGTGGGACGGTGCCGCGCTGCTCCCGATTATTGAGGAAGCGGGGGGCCATTTCCTGGATTGGAAGGGTCAGCCAACCGTTTATGGAGGCAATGGTGTGTCGGTGAATCCCCTCCTGAAAGACGAGGTCCTGGCTATCCTGCGGGCACCGGGCGCGTAGAATTCATTTGCGACAGGTCCAATCCGGTTGGTATGCTGCGCTGATGACCGATGTTGCCGAAAAAACACACTTGCATCTGCGCCAGGCGATTATCAAACGTCTGACTTGGACATGGATTTGTCTGACTTGGTACACCCTGTCCATCGGGCCGATGTACTGGAGCTGGTTTCATGCGGCACACAGCAGCGAACCGTCCCTGGTGGAAGCATTCTATCGTCCTTTAATCTATGCCTGTGCGGTGATTCCACCGTTTGGAGATCTGGTCAACGCCTACATTGAATTGTGGGTTTTATAGGTTTCTTCCGATTGAGCCAGTGGCGGTTCTAACGACCGCACCGATCTGCCTGATGTTTTTGGGCAACATTTTCCGGTCACCTTTCAACTTCTGCCTGAGATTCTCTGATCTGTGCGTTAGGGTTTGTTCAAGCGGGGCCAGCTTTCGCTGGGCTCGCGCAGCGAACTTCCGCTGCGGTTGTAGTTTTCCAACTCGATTTGAGCACCGTCACCTGAAACCCATCTATGTGCCCCTTAGCCTCGGGAATTGAGCATGGCAGTGGTCGCGTCTGAACAACCCGGGCCCATGTCGTCCGCCGAGATCCCGATTCCGGAAGTGGCTCGGATTGCAGACATCGAAATGAAACAGGCGCGGGTCGCCGAGTTTCTCGATCGCGAAGGGCTCGACGCACTGCTGCTGGAAACACCTGCAAACTTCGCCTGGTTCACATCAGGTGGCAACTGCTCGCGCGAAGGGGGAGCGACACCGATGGCGGCGCTCTTCATCACGCCCACCGCCCGGGTCGTGGTCTGTCATAATTCCGAAACATCACAGATCTTCGATCATGAGATCCACTCCCTGGGATTTCAGCTCAAAGAACGCGCCTGGACTGAACCACTCTCGGAAATCCTGGCCGATCTGTGCCGCGGTCGACGGGTGGGCAGCGACCGGGACTTCCCCAATACACAGAATTTCTCCGAGGCGATCCGCCAGTTGCGAACGCCACTGACTCCTTTTGAATGCAGCCGCATCCGCACCCTGGGCCGTAATGTGGTCCATGCCGTCGAAGCGACGGCACGCAGCTTAAAGTCAGGCCGCATCGAATCCGAAATTGCCGGCGAGATGGCCCATCGCTTGATTAAACACCAGATTACGCCACGCCGACTGCAAGTTCTCGCCGATTCCCGAGGCCGCCGCTATCGGCATTGGCGGTATGACGACACGCCGGTGCGGCGCTGGGTCACGCTGCTCGCCATTGGCAGCCGCTGGGGGCTCTGTGTCGGCGTCTCACGTACCGTCGCCTTTACGCAACTCGACACGTTAACGATCGCTGCGATGCAGCACGCCACCATGCTGACGGCCACGGCCGCCCGCTTCTCCACATGTGGCTGGAAATTTGGGGATACGATGGATCGTGTCCGACGCATTTATGAGAAGGCCGAAGAAGCCGAAGAATGGCGCCATGCGCCTCTGGGGGGCGTGATCGGGTACGATCCCGACGAGGATCTGCTGCTACCGAAATCAGACTATTTGATCCAACCGCAAACCGCGTTGTTCTATCACCCGACAGTTGGCCCCGCAGTCGCTGCGGAAACCATTCTGACAATGCCAGATGGTTTCGAGATCCTGACGCCGCCCGAGAACTGGCCGACAATTGAGGTGACCGTGAAGGACTTGACGGTCACTTGCCCCGGGATTCTGCCGGCGTATTGAGTCGTTGCCCGAAGCATCCATTCGTAATGTTCGAAGTCATTGACTGCCAAGCAGATCCATCAGATTAAAACTCGATATTAGGTGACGAGTTCTTCCCAGCTTGCAGCTTTGCCCGCGCGAATAATTAGCCTCTCAAGCCAACCAACATCGGATATCGCGTCGACAAATTGCTTCAATTTCGGATCAATTTCGCCGAACCGATCTTTCGCGACTTCCAACACCATTCGCCTGGCTTCGTCTTCTCGCCCTTCCTGCAAAAACGCTTGCGCGACAGATGACTCTCGCATGTTAATCACCCCCTGCAACAATTCATCGACCAGCGGAAAGGGATAGCGTGCTCCCATCAAGATAGAAGTTGCTCCCCAGAAGTCGTCCCATTTTTCCGGCAAGATTTCTTGCTCAATTCTCCTCGACATCGTGCGAAGTACCAAGGGCAGACGAGCAACGGAAACATCACTGATCGGTGCCAAGGGCAATGTCCCGATTTTTCCGGCCAGCAGCATTTCTACCGATAATTCCCAGACCCGTATTGTCTGGAACCTGAATTCATAATAGCACGTTCCGTTTGGAAGACTACGCCGGGTTACGCCGCCTGCTGCAGCGCCATCTGATTCCGGTTTTAGCAGGATAAGAATCGATTGCACCGGCAACTGGTGACGGTATTCAATTAATACATTGTACCGGAGAAGCCTCAACCCAATGCCACCATCGTACGACGCTTGAAACTCAAAATGAGCCATCCATGGGTCGGGCTGATCTACTTTCACGACTTTGTCAGCCATAGTCGTTATCGTTGACAGGTCTGCATCAACGACTTGAACGCGCGATTGCACGTCATGCCCGCAGAGTGCCAGCCAGTCCTCTGGGGCCATTTCAATCAGATGCTTGGTTGTGGCATCATAGGGAGCGGGCATAAGGGCGTGAGATTCGGGATTCTAATGGAGGAATTCTATTCGCGTCTGTTCGCATGTCATTGAATCAAATGTCACCACTTCACATATTAACACATGGCCATACTGATCGAAAGCGCAGACCAGCCCCCGCCAGCTCCGATTGCCAGGAATCAGGAGGCATCGCGACGGCAAAACCGCCAGCGGAAGGCACGCGGAGGAACTCATCTTGCCAGAAACGGTTGCCGGGATTATGGTTTGCGTCGCTAATGGTTTGAATCGGGGCGGAGCCGGAAGATTTCGCCCACGGTCTCAATACTCGCACCTGTTCCCGTCTGCCAACTCGTTCCAAGGATGGACACGATGGCCACTGCCGTTATGACTGCCCCCGTTGTGTCCAAAAAGACCAAGCCGCAGGATCCGACTCCCCAGGAGATTATTGCCTCGGCGCGCTCCGCTCCGGCAGGCGTATTCGGTGCTCTGAAGGTGTCGTTGCTGACGGCCATCTTGTTGTGGACCAGTTTCACGCCGGTCGGCTGGGGGCCGCTCGCCTGGGTGGCCTTAGTCCCCTTGCTCCTCCTGGTGCGACTGGAACGACCGACTCGCTGGATGTATCCGAGCGCCTATCTCGGTGGCTTCGGGTTCTGGTACGCGACCTTGCAGTGGATGCGCCTGGGCGATCCCTCGATGTACATTGCGTGGACTGCTTTCGCTCTCTACCTGGCGTGCTACTTTCCGATCTTTGTCGGGCTGACACGCGTCGCTGTCTGGCGGCTGCGGCTCCCGGTCCTGGTGGCGGCACCCGCGATCTGGACGGGGCTGGAATATCTGCGCGCTTACGCCTTGACCGGCTTCAGCTGGTATCAATTGGGGCATTCCCAGGTCAACTGGCTGGAGCTGATTCAGATCAGCGATGTGGTGGGTGCCTACGGAGTCAGCTTCATTGTCGCCATGAGTTCCGCCGCCTTCGTCGAACTTGTACCGCAACACATCTTCGCCCGCCTCAAGTTACTGCCGATTACAACCCCGACCGTGGCTCCGGAAACTCCCGGAGATCAGGCTCGCCGCTGGAAAGTGGCCGGCGTGCTGCTGGCGTCGGTCGCCTGTGTCGTGGGCTATGGTTATGTCCGCCGGAGCCAGGCCAAATTTGTGGCGGGACCGCGTGTGGCGGCAATCCAGGGTAACTTTGAGACCGCTGTGAACAGCCGGCATGCGCCGGAAACGGTTTTCTTGAAGCACCGGTTCCTCACCAGCGAAGCCATCAAGCAACATGCCGACGTAATTGTCTGGCCCGAAGTGATGTTCCCGTATCCCTATTTTGCCAGACCAGCGAATGTCAGTGATGCAAAACTGAAAGAGCTCATTCCGGAAGTCGAACCGCAAAACTGGCAGGACAAGACGGAACTCAAGGATGTGATCCGCTCCTTGAGCCAGGCGGCTTCGGCTGCCCTGGTGCTGGGTGTGGAGACGGTCACCGCTGACCAGCAGGGCATTCAACTGTTCAATTCCGCGTTGTTCGTCCATCCGGCAACAGGCATCGGGGGGCGTTACGACAAACAACACCGCGTGCCATTCGGGGAGTATCTGCCCCTGGCCGACTCGTTGCCCATTCTCGGCAGCCTGACACCCTATCGAGGACGATATGGAATCCAGGCGGGGCAGCGCGGCGTTGCCTTCGAGTATAAGGGGCATCGATTCGCTCCCGTGATCTGCTTCGAAGATACCGTCCCCCAGGTTGTCCGCAACAGCGTGCGCGACGCCATCGCCGATGACCCTCAACATCGTAAAGTCGACGTCCTGTTGAATCTCACCAATGACGGCTGGTTCCATGGTTCCAGCGAGCATGACCAGCATCTGATCACGGCCGCCTTCCGCGCCGTGGAACTGCGCACCCCCATGGTGCGTGCCGTGAATACCGGGATTTCCGCGATTATTGACGGCGACGGCGCGATCCGGGCGCGAGCCCGCGATCCCAAGACGGGCAAGTCGAAGCAAGTGGAAGCGGTCGTGTGCGACTTCGTGCCGCTCGACAATCGTCAAAGCTGGTACCTGCAGGGCGGCGACTGGTTCGCCCAGGCCTGCATTGCAGTGTGCGGCGTGTGCTTGTTCGCAGGCTGCTACGGGCGATTTACCAAACCGCGAACAATTACAGCCCGATAGACTTCGACAGCCCCGAGTGCGCGGTACGCCCCGCGCTGATCCGCTTGCGAGCTTGTGTCACTCCATGTATTCCAGCCGTCGCAGCGATGGCCCGCCGCCTGGCACTGGGAGCCCGTTCGATCGCGGAGCGATCCACAACTCTTCTCAGACAGCGACGCCCGTC
>CAZQUW010000203.1:0-11579 GCA_964596215.1 uncultured Planctomicrobium sp.
GCCTGGTTGAAGGAATGGTCGAATGTCTTTGTCTCTATGTTTACTGTTGCAATGCTGAGCGAGATTCATTTAGTTGGCTCCCGACTTAACATTGTGTGTTGTCACGTTGTCGTAAAGATAAGTCTGCTCAGTGCCAGATGTGTACGGCTCGCACAAACGTCCGAAATGTCCTGAAGTGGTTGAGTCGTAGATGCCAAACTCCTTGTCAGGGCCAGCAGAAACTACTAACGGTGTGTGCCAGGTGAATACTGTATGAAATGGGAGGGGCTTTGCAGTTCCACTTTCGAAGTTGGTGATATCACTGGCCGAAGTCAGAAAGCCGACTCCCGGAGTCAGGACATTCACACTGTCGTCAGGGTCGTGAGCCAAGCTGGATGGACTGCTGACGTTCGGGGTGACTTTTAGCGATGTCGGAACTCCTGAGATCAGTAGTTGAGCTCGCTCGAAGTCAACGCTGCTAACCGGATTCGCTGCGACAGTTGTTCCGGTAAATCCATTCGGTCGCAAAAGCCGGGTCGGCCAGCGATAGAACCGCACGGGACTTCCCCAGGCATCAATGAGTTCGAGCGCCCCATTACTGTCAGTGTCGCGGACCTCGTTGCCGGAAAATAAATCCTGATTTGCTGGGGTGAATCCGACGATCGAAGCGTCCGTCAGGAAAAATTAGAGAACCTCAGCGCTCTCTGTATTGGCGTTTATGGTTGACGGTGCTGACTTGCCAGCTTTTTTCAGTAGAAATCCAGCCTCAGCCCATGTCTGGGGAAGATAAGTGCGCATGTAAATCTTGCGCGTCAGCACGTCAGTTACTTTAATCGCTCGCCCCGGATTGTTGGTTTGCAGTGAGTTAGGAATTAAGGGCTGTACGTTGGCAATCTCATTGTAGAGTTGTGTCTGTGACGACTTGCTCGCAAAGGCTCGATTGACTGCTTCGATTCGCGACTGAAGTTGTCGCTGAATCTTGGACATCATCGCCTTGGTCGCCGCCGTACGAGCCCCCGACAGCGAAAGCATGGCAACTCCGCCAGCGAGCGACATCAGGAAGATGATGATCGCAATGACCATCAGCAGCTCGATGAGAGTGAAGCCGCGACGACGTCGATTTCTAGTATTGATCATGGCCGGCATCTCTGGCGCAAGGTAAACAGTTAATGTTGGCAGCTGAAAATGATTCTGATCCAATTAGGGCTTCAGTCGTCCGGCGTGGAAATTGGTTAAATTATCGTAGTCTGCTTTGTTCGTAAGATTGCAATTAGTATTGACGGCGGATTCGGTGTATAAGCCACCCGATCCAAATAGGTGATCAGCCCCAGGGGAGATGATCTGAAACGTTCTCGGATTCAAATAGTTAGTCGTCGAAATGTAATAGGCATTTGTAAGAGTCGAGCCAGTTCCATTAGTCAGATCACTTGCGACATAGCCGCGACCCTCATTGGCGCTTGCGTAGAAGTAAGGCGCATAGGGCGCCGCATGCCCAGGGAGAGGGTCAATATAAACGAGAAAATTGCTGTAGTTGTTGCTCGCAACCAGCCGGCTGCTTTTAAAGTCGAAGAATGGACCATCTCGCAATTCTCCGACACCCTGCACTGCAAAAGGACTGGCCGGATTTCGCGAAAACCCCGACATCGCGTTAAGCAGGGTGCTCGTCGATGAATCATATGCACGCATGCCGCCCAGGAAAAAAACCAAGCACTCTGCGCCCCGCAGAGTCACGCTTGTATTTGATTCACCCTTTGTCCCGTTGCCATTCCAGTCATAGGTGTAGCCGTCAGTGAAGTCGAATCGCGTCCAAATAGATCGCAGAGTCGCTCGATCAGCAGCCAACGTCTGAGAAGGTTTTTCGAACAACGTAATGCTACTTGGCGGGTTCACACCAAACTGTGCTTTAAACGCCGCAATACCTTGCTCAAGCGACCGAATCTCGGTTTGAACCTGGCTTTCCCTTGCGACTCCAAAGACTGACATCAGCGAAGGGGTTAGCAGGCCCAGCAACACTGCGATGATCGCAATCACAATCATCAGCTCAACCAGCGTAAACGCCTGTCGCGACGCTTTGTTGATCCTCTTCAAAAACTTCTCATTCACTGAGATGTGTCGCATGGTCTCTCTCCGAGATGCTTTCGGGGGCTGAAGGTCTCAGGTTGGGGTGGGCTGAGACGGCTTCGGGTTTTTCTTGGGTGGTCGTCGATTGGAAATGTTGTCTCTAACGAACGCGATCTGATCTGAGTGCCGGGGGTGAGGCCGGCTGGGTTGGCTCCCGGGTCTGGTGGGACTCGGGGCCTGGTAAAAAGTGTCGCTGGGCGGACGTACTGTCGGCGAGGATCTCGCCCGATCGGGGTCGGGCGGCGATCTTTTCGGCCGGCTGTGCGAGGGCTTCTGTTCTCTAGCGAACAGCGACTTCCTTACGACAAGTCGTTCAGCAGCTTAATCAGCGGCATGAACAACGCGATGACGATGAAGCCCACGATCAAGCCCAGGGCCACGACCATCAACGGTTCCAGCATGCTCACCAGACCATCCACCAGTACCGAGACCTCTTCGTCATAGACGTCGGCGATCTTGTACAGCATGGTGTCGAGAGCACCGGTTTCTTCACCCACGTCGACCATGTTCACGACCATGTCGTCGCAGATGCGGGCCTCCTTCAGCGGGACGGCCATCGACTCACCTTCGCGAATTGCGTTATAGACGTTCTGAAAAGCTCGAATAAATACCGCATTTCCTGCGGTGTCGCGGGCGATGATGAGTCCTTCCAGGATCGGCACGCCCGAGGCGATGAGTGTGCCGAGGGTTCTGGACGTTCTGGCGATAATGGTTTTCTCGATAATCTTGCCCATCAACGGGATGCGCAGGGCGATCCAGTCGACGATAAAGGCCCCGGTTTTGTTTTTGCGTATCAGTTTGATCAGTAAGTAGAAGGCAAACGGGATGGCCGGAGCCAGGTAGAAGTAACGCACCACCATGTCGCTGATGAAGATCAGCCAGACGGTCATGGAGGGGAGTTCGGTGCCGAAGTCGGCGAAGATCTTCTTAAACTTCGGGATGATGTAATACATAATGAAGCCGACGATCAGGGTGGCGACCGACACGACCGCACACGGGTAGATCATGGCCCCCTGGACCTTACGCTTCAGGCTTTGGGCTCGTTCTTTGAATTCGGCGAGACGCTGGAGGATGACTTCCAGAGCACCACCAGCCTCACCGGCTTTCACCATGTTGACGTACAGGCCGTCGAAGCAGCGGGGCTGCTTGGCCATGGCTTCGGAGAGAGTGTTGCCCGATTCGACGTCTTCGATGACGCCGGCGAGCGAGTTCTTCAGGATGCCGGGCTTGGACTGGCCTTCGAGGATTCTCAGGCTGCGGAGGATGGGGAGGCCAGCGTCCTGCAGGGTCGACAGCTGACGGGTGAACGTACAGAGTTTTTTCTGCGAGACGCTGCCGAACGAGAAGGTGGACTTTTTCCGCGGGCCGGCCTTCTTCTTGGCGGGTGCCGCGGCTTTGGCGCCGCCCCCCTTTTTGCCGGCGGCTTTCTTCGTCCCCTTCTCGGAGATTTTTGTTACGTAGAAGCCCTTGGACTTGATCATCGTCTGGGCTTCGGCCTCGGACGGCGCATCAATCGTGTCCTTGACCTCGGTCCCCGTGTTGTCCATCGCTTCGTATTGGAATGTTGGCATTGCCAGACTCCGTCTGTGATCAAGTAGCCCGAGGGTTGTTACTAGTTCGTCGTCTCGTCGTCGTAGCCGATGCGTTTAGCGTCGGTGTCGTCCGGCGTTTCTTCAAATTCGAAGAATCCGGTGGCTTACGCCACCCGGCTCGCCTGGTCGTTTGGTAAGTGTTAGTCGTCAGCCGTTAGTCGTCTTCGGTGACCGTTTCGCGGACGATTTCGTCGATGGTGGTAGCACCGTCGAAGATCAGTTTCAGGCCGGCTTCACGCAGGGTGGTCATGCCTTGCGAGCGTGCCAGGTGGCGGAGTTCGTCGATCGGGGCGTTCGAGACCACCATGTCGCGAATGTCGTCGGTGACGTCCAGTAATTCGTACACACCGCAGCGGCCCTTGTACCCGGTGTTGTTGCACCGCTGGCAGCCGCGTCCGTAGTAAAATTTATATTTGCGAGCCTGCGCGACCGGCAGTTGCAGTTCCATCAGCAGTTCGTCGCTGGGCTCGAATTGGGTGCGGCATTCGACGCAGATCTTGCGGACCAGTCGCTGGGCCAGGATGGCTTCCAGGGTGGCGGTCAGCAGGAACGGCTGGATGCCCATGTCTCGCAGGCGAGTCACGGCGCTGGGGGCGTCGTTGGTGTGCAGCGTGCTGAACACGAGGTGTCCCGTCAGCGCACTTTGCACGGCAATTTCGGCCGTTTCGAAGTCACGGATCTCACCGATGAGGATGGTATCCGGGTCATGTCGCAGGATACCGCGGAGGACGGTGGCGAACGTGACTTCGATATCCGGGTTCACCGGGATCTGGATCAGCCCTTCGATTTCGTATTCGACCGGGTCTTCGGTCGTGATGATCTTGGTTTCGATGTCGTTGAGTTCGTTCAACGCTGAGTACAACGTCGTCGTCTTACCGGAACCGGTGGGGCCGGTGACCAGGACGATGCCGTTGGGGCGGCGGATCATCTGGCGGAACCGGCTGAGCGTGTTGGCATCCATGCCGATCTTGTTCAAGTCGAGCTGCACGACGGTCCGGTCGAGGACTCGCATAACGACCGCTTCACCGAACATGGTGGGCAGCACGCTGACGCGTAAGTCGACCGAGTTCCCGCCGACATTCAATTCAATACGGCCGTCCTGGGGCAGGCGCCGCTCGGCGATGTCGAGTTCGGCCATAACCTTGACGCGGGTGACGATGGCGTTGGCGAGATGGCGTGGCGGCGGGACCATTTCGTACAGCACGCCGTCGGCCTTCACGCGGATCTTGAATTCATCTTCGAACGGTTCGAGGTGGATGTCGCTGGCCTGGTCGCGGATGGCGAGCAGCAGCACCATGTTGAGCAGCTTGCGGATCGGGGCGGCGTCGGCGAGTTCTTCCTGGCTGGTCAGGTCGAAGCCACCGGAGGCGGTGTGATCCTCACCCATCTGGTCTTCGATATCACTGAGGACGTCCTCGATGCTTTCCTGCCGGTCGGCGTAATAGCGTTCGATGGCCTGCTGCACGTGCAGTTCGTTGGACACGGCACCGCGGACATCGTACCCCAGGAAGTTTCGCAGATCGTCGAGCGCCGCGATGTTCTGGGGATCGGCCATCGCGACTGTCAGGACGTTGTCCTTCAGGGCGATGGGCATGATCTTGTACAAGCTGGCCATGGTTTCCGGAACAAGTTCCAGGACCTTGGCGGGAACGTTGGTTTCCGGCAGGTTGACGACCTGCATGCCCCATTGTTCGGCGAGGGCTTCGGAGATCTGGGCTTCATTCACCAGACCCAGCCGGACCGCAACCCGTCCGATGACCTCGCCCGGGCTCTGCTTTTGCTGCTCGAGCACATCCCACAGTTGATCTTCTGTGAGATATCCGAGGTCTACCAGAATTTGTCCGAGGCGACGTGAGGCCATGACTGTTTGCTTTCCTCTAGGAGGTCAACGATGGGAAGTGTGGAAGTTTTTTGCCTGCCGCGATCTCAGGGGGACGCGGTGTCGGCGACGCAAATCGTGCGACTCAGCGGGCTGTTATTCTTCCTCTTCGTCTTCGTCCTCGTCTTCCTTCAAGAGGCCCTTCTTGGCGAGGGCAATTTTGTTTCGCAGTTCACCGGGGCCGTTGGAGCGGACAATGACGTCACGCTCTTCGCAGAGCCCTGTCTTCCACAGGTTAAAGAGTGCGTCGTCCAGCAGTTGCATGCCGTACTTACGGCCGGTCTGGATCGATGAATTGATACGGTACGTCTTATTTTCACGAATCAGGTTGGCGATGGCCGAGGTCACCACGAGCATCTCGTAGGCGGCGACCATGCCCTTGGGCTTGCGGGCCAGCAGGGCCTGGCTGAGGATGCCGATGATGGCGGTCGACAACTGAGTTCGAATCTGTTCCTGTTGACTGGTCGGAAACACGTCGATGATACGGTTCACGGTACCCTGGGCACCGGTCGTGTGCAGCGTTCCGAACACCACGTGGCCCGTTTCAGCCGCGGTGATGGCCGCCTGGATCGTATCCAGGTCGCGCATTTCACCGACCAGGATGATGTCGGGATCCATACGGAGGGCACGTCGCAGAGCTTCCGGGAAGTCGGGCACATCGACGCCGATTTCTCGCTGGTTGACCGTGCACTTCTTATGTTTATGGTAATACTCGATGGGGTCTTCGAGTGTGATAATGTGGTGGTCGACGTTGTCGTTCAGGTAGTTGATCATGCTGGCGAGACTGGTTGTCTTGCCTGATCCCGTAGGGCCTGTTACCAGGAACAGGCCACGGGGCCGAGTGATCAACTCGGGAATGACTGACGGCAGTCCAAGTTGTTCGAACGTGAGGAACTCGTTGGGAATTCGTCGCAACACCATGCCGATGTGGCCGCGTTGCTTGAAGACGGCGACGCGAAAACGAGCCGCTTCACCGAAGGCGAATCCAAAGTCTGTCCCGCCACGCTCCTGAAGTTCCTGCTGATTGCGTTCCGGCGTGATGCTCTTCATCAGGCCGACGCAGTCGTCTGCTTCCAGTGATTTGGTTTCCAGCCGGACCATGTGGCCACCGGCTCGCAAGACGGGTGGCTGACCGCTGGTGATATGCAGATCGCTCGCCCTCTGGCTGATCACGGTCTGCAACAATTTATCGATCTGAACGGCACCGGCCATACGATTCAGGCTCCTTGCGCGCTGTGTGTGACAGAGTGGCAATCAAGGGCTCGAGAACTTCGAGCCCCCGCTTGCTGTCGGTAGATGTGACTGGTGATTAGCACGTCGACATCGACTTTCTGTCTGAGTTTCGCGTGGAACCGTAATCGCAGAATTTATGAAGAACCAGGGCGATCCCAGAACGGGAGGCCGTGGGCTGTTGACGCTTCAATTATCCCGCCACGCTGACTCAGACCCAAAAATATTCTGTTTGGCATTCCCGAATGGCACGCGATCAGAAACTGATCTCGCTGCCAGAATACGTTTTATTAAGCGAGGTTAAGACCTCGTCGTCCTTCAATTTGGCGAACAGGCTTTTGTGTAGCGAATTGCATCGCCTGGTTGTGTTGTGTTGTAAAATCGAACGCTGGGCGTTGCCTTGTACTAAGGTAAATGCCGGTTAAGCCTGCTCTTCGATGTCGCGGAAGCAGGGCGCCTGGCAAATCCAAAGTTTCAACGCCGTCTGCGGCCAGTCGCACCGCAGGCCGCGGTGGAATCAGTGCCCCCCCTGGAACAGCTTGAAGACCTCAGTCAAGTTCGTAACTCCAGTCAGAGCACGGAGTGTCGCGTCTTCAACAATGGTTTTCATGCCAAACAGGCGGGCCTGGCGACGCAGGTTCTGAGCGGGTTCGCTGCGGAAAGTCATTTCGCGCATCGTGCCGTTCATCATCATCAACTCGTATACGGCTGTGCGACCACGGCAGCCAGTCTGCTGGCAGTGTGAACACCCTGTGCCGCGCATGAAGTTCGCGGTGGCGATCTGTTCCTGGGTGATCTCCAGGGATTGCATTTCGCCCGGGTCGGGCTTGTAGGGCTGGGCACACTTGGGGCAATTCTTGCGTACCAAGCGTTGTGCCATGATGGCCATGACGCTGGATGCAACCAGGAATGGCTGTACGCCCATATCGATCAGGCGTGTCACAGAACTGGGCGCATCGTTCGTGTGGAGTGTGCTGAAAACTAAGTGTCCCGTGAGTGAGGCTTGAATTGCCATCTCGGCGGTCTCGTGGTCGCGAATTTCCCCGACCAGGATCACGTTCGGTGCCTGACGCAACATGGCCCGGATGATGCGGGCAAAGTTGAGCCCGATGTTGGCCCGGACCTGCACCTGATTGATCCCGGGCAGGTAGTATTCGACGGGATCTTCCGCGGTAATGATTTTCCGGTCGGGGCGATTGAGTTCCCCGAGGGCACTGTAGAGTGTCGTCGTCTTGCCCGAACCGGTCGGGCCTGTCACCAAAAAGATCCCGTTCGGCCGCCGGATGATGTTTTGAAACTTGCGGTAGTTGTCCTCGGCGAACCCCAAACTCCGGATGCCAACCTTGATGTTATCGCGGCTGAGAATACGCATGACGATCGACTGGCCGTGAACGCTGGGCAGCAGGCTCACACGCAAGTCGAGGTCTTTACCTCCAACTGTCGTCTTGATACGACCGTCCTGGGGGCGGCGTTTTTCCGAGATGTCGATTCCCGACATGATTTTGAAGCGGGAGGTTAATGCCGCAAGCAGGCGTCGTGGCGGGCTGTCGCGTTCGATCAGCACGCCGTCGATCCGATACCGGATCCGCACGCGATTCTCGAACGGCTCGACATGGATGTCGCTGGCCCGCAGATTCACGGCTTCGGTAATAATCAGATTACACAGACGGATGACCGGGGCCGTTTCGTCGTCCTGATTGGACGCCGTGCTGGCCATTTCGGCTTCGGTGGCCGTGAAGTCGATGGCCGTTTCGGTGAACTCGTTCAGGATCGAGTCGACCGATTCGGTTTCGCTGGCGCCGTAGTTCCTATTAATAGAGGAGAGAATCGCCTCTTTGGACGCCAGGACGACCCCGATTTCACGATTCAGGAGGAATCGCAATTTATCGAGGACGTCGTAATTCATGGCGTCGGCAATGGCGACCGTCAGCTTGTCGTCCTCGACAGAGACCGGGCAGACCATGTTTTCGCGGGCCACCGATTCCGGCAGGAGCTGCACGGCGGCTTGCGAAATCTCGGTTTCTTCCAGGTTGATGTACTGGTAGCCCAACTGGGCTGCCTGCGCCTGGCCGATCTGATCTGCGGTGACGTATTCGAGTTTAATGAGAGCATCTTCAATCTTGATGCCCAGATTTGACGCAAGCTCTTTTGCTTCCTGGGATTGATCCTTGCTGATCAGACCCTTCTTGATGAGCTGTTGAACCCAATCTCCAGCCATCTGACTTACTCCTCTCGCAGAAAAATCAAAACCGCCATCGAAAGTAATGACGGCAAGTCATCTGAATTACGCCCGTGTCACGCCGCACAACCAGCCAGCACCCGCATTTCGGTGTGGGTGTTGGCCTGGATGGAGTTGAAATAGAAAACGAATACCTACGACTTCTGATCGAGAGCCAATCAGAATTGATTCAATCAGTCATAAACCAACGGCGCGCCAAAGGCAACGATCAACGCTGATTTATCACTGCCAAACGGCAGAGCTTAAGACGACCTTCACATCGAGACCGGTTGTGACGGGAAGTGTTGCTGATCGTTCCGCAAGCGAAACGTATTCGCAGTCGCGAGTCGGAACGACCGTTGTGGTCAGATGTGAAGACAGGCTCGGTACTGCGATCGCGTTCTGATCGCGGAGCGATCAACGACTTTCGGCGAATTTCACGCTGTGTCCATTATACGCACCGGGAGCATTTGCAGTCGTTCGGTGGTTTTGGCATTCTTGTGGGGCGCGAAACGAGAATTCCAACACGCCACCAACCGGGAGAGACCCCATGAGTGCGGAAGAACGAGCGAAAGAACTGGGCCTGACATTTCCTGAGCAGGCGGCAGGGTACCTGAACCTGTGCGCCAAAACCGGGAATCTGCTGATGACTTCAGGTCATGTCAGCGATTTGAAGGGCAAGCTGGGGGCCGGCCTGACCGTTGAGCAAGGGTACGAGGCCGCTAAGGATTGTGCCGTCAAGATTTTGCGTTCGGTGCATGCTCGACATGGCAGCCTCGACGGTTTGCGGGTGATCAAGTTGCTGGGCTGCGTGAACTCGACATTAGAGTTTACCGACCAGCATCTGGTGATTAACGGGGCATCTGACTTGCTGCACAAGATTTTCGGGAAAGAGACCGACGGCTATCACGCCCGGAGTGCGCTGGGCTTTGCGGCCCTGCCGACCGGGGCTGCGGTGGAGGTCGAAGCGATCTTCGAAATTAAGGGGTAGGAATATTTCACCACAGAGATACGGAGAACACGGAGACAGGAACGGAGAATTCAGGGAGATTTGGCCACTGATTGACACAGATTGAACACGGATTCGATGATCTGGAATCAGGGCGTTTAAGCTGGCCAGAGTCGATTAAATCGTGGGCAAGTTTCCGTGTTTCATCTGTGGCAATCAGTGGCAAAAACCGGCGGAAATTCTGAACTCCGTGTTCTCCGTGTCTCTGTGGTGAATTTTCAATGTGTGGATAAAGTATGCGACTCACCCGCGGTCAGCACTGGAATACACTCTCTTGTGCATCGGGTTTGGGGATGGGCAGTCCTGAACCGATCCGGGGTTTCCAGTGTCACCCGAAAGAACGGACCTTGTGTCTCCGGCTGAAATCGAAGTTGGCCGTTGAGATTCCGTTCTGCTAGAATCCGCCGCGCGGTGGCCGAGACGGTCACGTGCTGCGAAATCATGAATACCTGGGTGTTGGAAGGAAATTGCCGTGCGCTGGTCTCAGACATTTATCCCCACGATGAAGGAAGTCCCGTCGGATGCCGAGATTCCCAGCCATCAGTTGATGTTGCGGGCGGGGCTGATTCGACAGTTGATGGCCGGCGCTTATACCTACCTGCCGCTGGGCTACCGGGCGCTGCGGAAGGCAGAAGCCATTGTCCGCAATGAAATGGATAAGGCGGGAGCCGTCGAACTGTTCATGCCGGCGTTGCAGCCGATTGATCTGTTTGAGAAGACCGGTCGCAAAACTGCGTTCGGCAATGTGCTGATCAACTTCCATCTGCAGCGCGGTGACCGCAAGGTCCATATGGCCCTGGGACCGACTCATGAGGAAGTCGTGACCGATCTGATCGGCCGCCATATCAGTTCGTACCGGCAGTTGCCGCTGACCGTTTATCAGATTCAAACCAAGTTCCGCAATGAAGAACGTCCGCGGTTTGGCGTGCTGCGCACCAGCGAATTCCTGATGAAGGATGCCTACAGCTTTGGTGCGACATTGGAACAGCTCGACGAAGTCTACAAGCGGATGTACCACGCCTACGTGCGGATCTTCGCCCGGTGCGGACTGGAAGCGTTGCCGGTGGAGGCCGAGAGTGGTCCCATTGGTGGTGATGCATCGCACGAGTTCATGATTCCTGCTGACAACGGTGAGGATCAAGTCGTGCGGTCCACGACTGGTGCCTATGCGGCGAATCTCGAGCGTGCGGAGACAGGACGCAAGGCGGCACCGATTGTGACGGCTGAAAATCCGGCGGCACTGCAGAAGGTCCACACTCCCCGGGCGACCAGTATTGAAGCGGTGGCCAAATTCCTGAAGGTGGCACCGACGCAATTGGTCAAAACGTTGATCTTCAAGGCGGATGATCGGCCGGTCGCCGTGCTGATCCGGGGTGATCATGACGCGAACGAAAACAAGATTCGCCGCGCCCTGAATGCCAAGGTGATTGAACTGGCCGACAATGCCACCATCGAGAAGGTGACGGGGGCTCCCACGGGGTTTGCCGGGCCGGTCGGTATCAAGTGCGACATCATCGCCGATCACGACGTGCCGCTGATCAAGGACGCGGT
>CAZQUW010000204.1:0-11518 GCA_964596215.1 uncultured Planctomicrobium sp.
GTAATCTTGTGCGACTGCGGTGTGGATGAACGTGAACGCCGTCAAGCAGCTCCACAGACAGACCACTTTGTTAGGAATCCGCATCGAAGTGTCCTTGATTTACAGCCTGCCGATGTGACGCACTCGGATGAACTTCACTTGAAGATGCCCCATTCAAAACACCTTCACGAGCCACACAGGGCGAGGCCCCCGAGGACCCGCTGCGTTAACAGCGAAACACACGGAAACTCCGCACATAACGGCTCTAGCGGTTATATCGGTCGCTGAAGTTGAGAATCTGTAACGATTATTCGCAACGTTTCGATTCTAACGGAGATGCCTCGCGTCGACTTAAACACTGTTCTTCAATTACCTTACAACCCACACAAGAGCCCCAAAACCATCAAAAATCGGTGCCAGAAATTTCCAAACTCGCGAAGTAATTGCCGGTCGCTGCTCACCCCCAAGCACCGTATTTACCCCATGCAACCAGAATTGGGCTGCAACACGGCGGGCGGAGCGCCGGCACATCACGAGCTAGCCAGCGAAATTCTCTCGGCGAGGTTGCTGGAGTTCACCGCCGTGACAGCTGCCGCTCGCTCCACCGAAAAACGGCCCAGGCTTCGCAATTGGTACTTGCGAAGGCTGAGTCTCACCCTCAAATGGTGCTCAGATGGTGGCGGTGCTCATGCGGGGCACGGCCCTCATCCTCAGTTCCTTCTGAGAAACCCTCGCGCCCCACCGGTGGCTCGCGCCACTCCACTCACCACCAAATTTCCAGTTGCCCAACACCATCACGATCGCGGCCGCGAATTCCCACACCTGAGAACGAGCTCTATTAAACTTGCAGATCTGTTAACTTCCGGTAGCAAAGGGCGAATATTACGTCGTTATTTGCATTCGCAGGGCTCGACAGGGGGGCTCAACTCGGCCCCGATGTCCACGTTCCAGCGAGAATTGTTCGCGACCTTTGATTTGGTGCGCCGTGTCCCTTGCGACACAGGTCGAGACGCTTATAATTTTTTGACCGCCACGTCCTGGAAGAGGTTGCGCGAACGTTGATGTCCGCAAACCTAGCCGCTTACGGCCAGTTGGCGAACTTGAGGATAATATGGGGTCTTGGATTTGGAACGCCTTTCGAGGCTTTGCGGAATGGTGCCGCAATATTTGGGTGGCTGTTTATACGGTCGTAACCGGCTTGTGGGTGACCTTGATCACCGCCGGAAAGACGTATAACCGCAAAACCTTCACCGAAGTTTACGAATACCCGGAAGTGCCGGTCCCCGTGAAACCGCGTTACCGCGGATTTCATCGATTCGACCTGACGACGTGCATCGGCTGCGAGAAGTGTGCTGCCGCCTGTCCGGTCGACTGCATTTATATCGATAAACAGAAGAGCCCGGTCGGCAAGGGTTTCCGTGTCGACGGTTTTACCATCGACTACACGAAATGCATGTTCTGTGCATTGTGTGTTGAGCCTTGCCCAGTGGACTGTATCTTCATGGGGTCAAACTACGACCTGAGCTGCTACAGCCGCGACGGGTGCATTGTCGACTACGCGAAACTGCCACTGCCCGTCGCCTGGGGGCAAGCCACCCTGAATCCGACAGCTGTGGCAGAATCGAAAGTGCTTTATCAACCAGTCTGGGTCAAGGGCGAACCAAGTCCGTTCGAACCGGCAGCTCAGTAACCAACTGCTGGAGCCGAGATCTCCGGAAATCAGTCTTAGAGATTCGGGAGTATCATCAACGTCAACTGATGACCCCCGACCGACAGTTAAAGGGCAATCACGAAGCGCAATCGTGACTGGCTGAGGATTGGATCGCGGTTTAACATAAGATTACACTGGAAGTGCGACTGACGGACCTCCAGCGCAGTGCCACTGGGCTTTTTGAACTCCAGGGTCGGGTCAAGACAGGTTGAGGAGAAATCCAAACCGTGGCCAACCTCAAGAAATACTTCAGCGTCGAAGAAGCCAACCACGCCTTGCCGCTGGTGCGCTCGATCGTCGCCGATATCGTGTCGTTTCACACCGACCTGCGTGAGCGGCATGACCGCCTGCAGGCCGTGAAACGGCGCAATTCAGCGTCGCGGGGCAGCATGCCTCCCGAGTACAACGAAGAGTTGACTCAGATGGAGAATGACCTCCACCGCGATGCCGAGAAACTGCAGGGATACATCGCCGAATTGCAGGCGTTGGGTGTGGAGTTGAAAGACCTGGGCAAGGGACTGGTCGACTTCCCGGGGCTGATTGAAGGCCGTGAAGTCTGCCTGTGCTGGATGCTGGGCGAATCCGAAGTGGCTTTCTGGCACGAGATCGATGCGGGATTTATGGGGCGGCAATCGTTGATGGCGGGAACGTCGCCCGCCGCCCCCGATGACAACATTGATCCGACTGCCATTTAGGTCATTTAGGTGCCGAAAGTTTGGACCGCCAGTGGCCAGCGAGAGCCAATCGCTGGTAAGAATGTCACTGGCAAGAATCACGAGCGAAGAACGACCACCTGAGTCAGGTTTCCAGCCTGACGGGCCTGAATTGCAGACCACATTCATTGTCGTCTGCTCGAGTGTAGTGATCAGCGGGTGACCGCCCGGTTTGGTGAATTGGAAACTTCATGACGGACTTAGTCGGCCACTTTTTACTCTTCACACTCGTCGGAATTGTCTTCCTGCTGGCTCCGCTGTTGCTGGGATGGCTGGTTCGTCCGGCGGCCCCGAACGCTGAAAAGCTGGCTGCGTACGAATGCGGCGAGCCCGCCATCGGTTCCAGCTATGTCCAGTTCGACCTGCGGTTCTACGTGGTCGCCCTGTTGTTCATCATTTTTGACGTCGAAATTGCATTCTTCTTCCCGTGGGCCATGGTCTACGGCGGAGCCATGCAGTTGGCCGACCACCGCCTCACCAGCGAAGCCCGCACGCAGATTTCGGAACGCATGCTGAACGTGACCCCTGGTTCGCTGCCCTCCAGCCAGATCATCAGTGCCGAGACTGCCTACCTCCTGGGTGTCACCGGACTGTTTGACATCCTGGTCTTCTTCGGCGTGCTCCTGGTTGGTTTTGCCTATGTCTGGAAACGTGGCGATCTGGATTGGGTACGAGCCATGGCTCAGGAAGCTCAACAGCGTCGCGAAGCGGCTGTCGAAGCCAGTCTGAAGATTTAAATTCCCCAATTCTGGCTGCGTCCCAGTTCAACGCCGGAACGATGTAGAGAAGGACAACATGTCGCCCGCCGACATTCATCAACAGTTGGTCCGCCAGTTTGGCGACAAGATTACCGGTGCCAATGTCACGGCTCTCGACCCGTGGGTCGAAGTCGCGCCGGCGGCGATCGTGGAAGTCAGCACCTACCTGCGTGACGACCCGGCACTGCAGTTCGATGCCCTGAACGACCTATGTGCCGTCGATTACTTCGAACCCGATGCCAAGAAGGCGGCGAAGTTCGCCCATCAGCCGCACCTCGAAGTGGTCTACCATCTCTACAGCTATCAGCTGAAGCATCACCTCAAGGTGAAGGTGAAATTGCCACGCTGGAAGAACGACCAGGCGGGTGAATTGCCTGAGCTGCCCTCGGTATCCAAGGTGTGGCTGATTGGTGAATGGCACGAGCGTGAAGCCTACGATCTGATGGGAATCACGTTCACCAACCATCCCAACCTGCGACGAATTCTGTGCCCCGAAGACTGGGAAGGCCACGCCCTCCGGAAAGACTACGACTTCCCGCTCGAATACCACGGAATTCGCGGACAATAACACACCCCAGGTCGCTTGTGCCATTGCTTTAAAGAACCGCTGTCGGCAACGACGACACGACGACGACACGACGACACCAGTGGCACAATTACGAGACTTAGCGTAAATCAACGACAGAGAGTGTCATGAGCATCACTTTGGAAGATCCCCGGGTCATTGAGTTCGACGTACGCACGGACGAAATGCTCGTCAACATGGGTCCGCAGCACCCCAGTACCCACGGCGTGCTGCGTCTGCTGCTCCGCACCGACGGCGAAGTGATTTACGAAGTCACCCCCCACATCGGCTACCTGCACCGCTGTGCTGAAAAGATCGGCGAGAATCTGACTGCCCCGCAGTGGATTCCCTACACCGACCGGATGGACTATCTGGCCGGCATGAACATGAACCTGGGACTGGCCCTGGCCGTTGAAAAACTCATCGGCATGGAAGTCCCCGAAAAAGCCATGGTCCTGCGGGTCATCATCGCCGAACTTAACCGCATTGCCAGCCACCTGGTCGGTATGGGTGCCTACGGCCTGGATCTCGGCAGCTTCAGCCCGTTCCTGTACGCTTTCCGCGAACGCGAGATTATTCTCGACCTCTTTGAAGAAGCGTGCGGAGCGCGCCTGACTTACAGCTACATCACCATCGGCGGCTTGACTCACGATCTTCCCAGTTCCATCACGATCCCCTCTGGACTCGCGGCCCTGACCGGTCGCAGTCCCAGTTTGAAACTCTCGTGGCTCGAAGCCCTCGAGATGTTCCTCAGCTGGCTCGAACCGCGAATCCTTGAATACCACACCCTGCTGACCGAAAACGCGATCTTCATTAAACGCACCGCCGCGATTGGCGTGCTCTCGCGTGAAAAGGCCATCTCCTATGGCTGCACCGGGCCCGTACTGCGCGGTAGCGGTGTCGATCACGACCTGCGTCGTGACGGCGAGAAGATCTACACCCGGATGTACGAAGGCTACGATTTCGAAGTCCCGGTTGCCCCGTTCAAGAAGGGGCCTCCAGAAGCGATTCTGGGCGACAACTGGTGCCGCTTCTATGTACGGATGATGGAAGTCGTTCAATCGATCAAGTTGATTCGCCAGGGCATTCAGAAGTACGCCAAGGCCGAAGGAACCTATCGCGTTCCCTACAAGATGACGACCAAGCTGCCGGTCGCCGAATCGTATCTCGAAACCGAATGCCCCCGCGGTCAGATGGGCTTCTATATCGTCGGCAATGGCGAGGACAAGCCGCTGCGGGCCCGGGCCAAAAGCTCGTGCTTCTGTAATCTGTCCGTCACCTCCGAACTGTGCCAGGGCTGCCTGATCGCCGACATCCCCGCGATCGTCGGTTCGCTCGATATCGTAATGGGCGAAATCGACCGCTAAGCCGCAGATACGCCACAACAGTCCGCATTTGGAACGAAGATCCGCCCCCCGAGTCCGACTCAATGGGGCGGACCCACGGTCGTTCTGTGGAATTCGGCATGGCCTGCTGCACCTGACCCCTGTCTACCGAGAGCGATTCCGTCTGGTGGCGTGAATATCCACCCGCTTGCGCTTCGGGCTGGTCTGGATTCAACTCACGAGACGCTCGTTGAACTTGATTCGGTTCCCGAACGGATCAATTACTTCCACGCATCGCGCCCCATAAAATGTGGTCTCAATCCCCGGACGCAGCCGGGGATAATTCTTCGACGTCAGCTCCCGATGGAACTCATCGATCCCGTTCATCCAGAAAAACACGCTCGCACCGGGGCAGCAGTCGCCGTGATGCTCGGTCAGATGGAACAACACACCAGCGCGAGAGACCTGCATGTAAAGCGGGAACGTTTCCTCGAAGCGATGTTCCCAATCGACTTCAAATCCCAAATAGTCGAGATAGAACTCGCGTGCTTTTGTCTCGTCAAATATTCGTAGCAACGGAATCGGCGCCTCAAATTGAATCGCCATCTTGCCCCTCCAGGCAGTGGAAGCCCAACCAGACTCCACCGCTTAATGCTGACTTAGCAGTTGCACAATTCACCTGAGTCGCCCCCTGCCACCGCAACTCCCATGGCCCCGTTACGGAGTTCCGACCGCATCAATCATGGGCATCGGCTGATCCGTCGCTGGAAAACGTTTCAATTCCACCGCGAACGGTTGGATGCCTCTTAAACTCCACGACTTGTAGCGATTGTCGGGAAATTATCGGGCACTTTGGCAGGTCCGTCGAAAAACGAACCGAAGTGACTTCCCCTGCAGAAATGCCCCGCTATAATCGGCCTCGCGGGGTGGAGCAGCCCGGTAGCTCGCGAGGCTCATAACCTCGAGGTCGTAGGTTCAAATCCTGCCCCCGCAACTTCTAGAAAAAACTCCCCGTTATCGGGGAGTTTTTTCTTTTGAGTTACTTGAGCTTCTTCTTCGAAACCTGGACCGTACGCGTTACGGTATTGCTGACGGCGCCATCGCTGTCGGTCAGCTGGAATTCAATCGAGCGGCTGGGAACTCGCTGGCCCTTCTTGGCCGTACTGAACTTGACGCTCTGCAGCAACTGCTGAAGTGCAGCCGGTGTCGCGTTGGCATTCAAGTCGACAATGTAATTTGCCCCAGACCGCGTCAACGTACCAAGTGAAAGTCCGCCGATCGTCGTCGATAAGGTGAGGGCGTCGCTGACGTCGAACCCGGAACTGATTGAGATACGCAAGCGTCCGCCCGCGAAGTGGGGCGCATCGTCGGTCACCACCGCCGTAGTGTTTACCGACACGGGCGAACTCTTCTTGCCAAACGTCGGAGCAGCGCCCGAGAGCTCTAACGTGGGCGCGAGATTGAGGGCACGATTGACGAGCGAGACATCCTGCGGATCCAGACTACTGTAGTTTTGGTCGGAACTGGTCGCCGTTCCGAGCACAATCTGGTAAGCGACGGCGGAATCGAAGACTTCATCGTTGACTCCAGTCACCGTTACCGTTTGTGCAACGTTCCAGTTGGAAGAAGTAAAGACCAGCTGCGAGACCGACGGGGTGCCTTCGCCGGTATTTGACGAAGCGACAGCGATCGTCACATCACTCGCCGGCTTGGAATTCAACTTGACGGTAAAGGTTGCGGTGCCGCCAGTTTCGGAAGTCTGCAATCCCGAGGTGGGGGTTACGGTAAAGCCTGCGGTGTCATTGTCCGCATTTTGCGCGGTGAGATTCGAGAGCGACCGATTGTTGTAATTCGCATCAGAACTGGAAACCGACGTGAAAACGACATGATAGGTCACATCACCATCGTCGACATCGTCATTCTGCCCCGTCAGCGTCACGACTTGCGGAACGTTCCAATTCGCGGTGGTGAAGGTCAGTGTCGACTTGTTCAACGTTCCTTCGCTGGTATTGTCCGACTGCAGATTGATGGTGACCTGGGCCGACGGTTGCGTTTGCAGCACCACCTGGAAGCTGGAGCTCGCGCCCGATTCGGTAGTGGCCAAGGTCGTGCCCCCCGTGACTGAGATGCCGGGGACATCATTGTCCAGGTTGGCCACCGAAACGTCGGGCGTGAAAAGACCGTCATAGTCATAGTCAGCGCTGACCGCGGCCCCCAGGACAACCTGGAAGGCGATGTCGCCATCGGTCAGGTTGTCGTTAACACCGGTGATGGTGACAACCTGAGCCACGTTCCAATTCCCAGGGGTAAACACCAGAGAAGACTTGTTCACAGTCCCCTCGGTGGTATCACTGGAAGTGACACTCACGGAGACGTTGGCATAAGGTTGCGTGTTCAACACCACCGAGAAGTTCGACGTCGAGCCACTCTCAGAAACAGTCAGTCCGCCCGTCGGTGTCACCGTGATCCCCACGACATCATTGTCCAGATTCACCAGGGACAGCGAGGGCACAGCCACGTTGCTGTAATTGGAGTCGAGACTGAAGGTCGGCCCCAATTCAAAATCGTAATAACTGTCGCCGTAAGCAACAAAGTTATCGAGACCGGTGATGGTGACCGTCTGCGGGACATTCCAATTTGCGGAGGTAAAGATGAGCTGCGAAGCCGAGAGGCTGGCTGCGGTGTCGTCGGTGACGGACAGCGGGATGAGGACATCCTGCGTCGGCGCTGCATCAAGGACGATCTGGAAGGTTGCCGTACCGCCATCCTCGCTGGTTTGCAGCTCGGTCAACGGAGTCACGGTGACGCCTGGCACGGCAACGTTCGCGGCGACGCGGCGCCCATACACCGCACCATATCCGGCACTTCCGCCGCCGTCCTGCCAACTGACGACGAACTGATCGTTGCCCTGCGCCGCAATGTGAATCGCCCCAAAGTAATAAGCTTCCCCCAGCACCGCGGCATGGCCATCAGCTGTTCCATCGGCCTGGAACTCGCGGATATAGGCGGTATCAATATCGAAGGCGACACCGACACTCCATGCGACCAGCCAATTGCCATTAGACAGCACCTCAACCGACACTTGTTCCTGATAGTAACCAGAATTCAGTTCGGTATGATCTATCAGTTCCACGAGCGACCCGAGTTTGCTGCCGTTCGCGTTGAAATGCTGGGTGACCAGGTCGCCGGTTTTGTTGTAATACAAAACGGAAAACTTGCCGCCGCTTTCAGGGACCAGCAGCGGTTTCCCCTGCTGAGCACTATAGTCGTCATAATAAGTGACGGAATCGACGACGATATCGGAGCCCAGCTGCTGGCCGGTCGCCGAGGAAATTCGTCGTACAAACAGCTGCGAGGTGTACTGCTGACCGACATCCGGAATTGCCTGCGTCTGCTCGACACCGTACGTCACGTAGAACGTGCCGTCGTCTCCAAGCTGGATATCAACCGGAATCGGTACATTTAACGAAGTGCTGCCCATCTCGTCGGGGAGCGAAGTTTGAAATGCTTTAGAGACCTCGCCAGTCGTCGAAACGGTCCAGAACTGGTACATCTTGCCATAGCCGTCATTGCCGTTTCGACTGATGGGCACAGCCACCCAGAACTGGTCTGAGCTGTCCACAAAGGTCAACGGTTTGGTGGCATAGTCCCAGCTGGTCGCATCAAAATAGTGTCCGTCATCGACTTCGTAGTAGTCCTCTGGAATCAGGTTGACATTGCCGCCGAGAAGCGTTCCATCGGCATTGATTAACTGCAGATCCAAACTGATCGGATAGGTATAGCCCCCGGCAAAGCGCTCGTTGTGCCAGACGACTAGCGACTCTCCCTCGCTATTGGTGGAAATTGACGGGAAGTATTGATCGTTAGCGACTGTCGAATTGAGCCGGAACTGGTTTCCTAAGGGAGTTCCGTTTGCCGAGAATCTGCGGGCATACACCCCCCATCCGCTGCTGTCCAGGCTGGCGTCCGCAAAGACAAACGTGAATGACCCATCCGGCCCGGCCGCAATGGCGTCATAATTTTGATCACCAACGATACGTGACGGGCCATCAAAGACGGTGCCGATCGTCGTCGCCGCGGGCAACAGGCGAATCTCGAGCGTTTCGATCGCATCAGCGCGTCGTCCCCAAGTCAGCCGGCGCCTTTGAGACTTGCTGCCACCAGATCTCCAGAGTGAGAAATTAAGCATCGTGGATCTGTTTCATTTCTGCAGGAAGCGGGATGATGGCACGCGATGTTACGGACCGGCCAGAAGATAGCCTGTCGACGTTACCATGGTCAAGGTGCGCTGGTCTACGCGGTTCTCTAAGGGGATGCCCTTAGAGTACGAAAAAAACGCGGTTTTCAGGCCGATTTTGCAGCTTTTACGGCGCGGCCGACGGACATTCAACTTATTGATGGTCAATCGACACGCGTGCCATGCACACCACACGCAGCTTCCGTGCAGTACTCGTTCAAACATAGAAAATTGGGTGCCGCTGGCTCTGCCGGTGCATTGCAGGACGGCGCAGTGACGTTCGCACTGGCACAGCCTATGGCCCCCAACACTCAATTTAAACTGTGACGCGGCACCAGGCCCTGATCAGGCACGGCTGGCGCGCCCCGTTGGGGCTCAAGATATCCCTGCTGGCAACCGAGGCGAAAACGACCGGTCGCGGGGTGGACAGATCAGGGAATCGGGCCGGCCCCGGGGCCGGGGGCTGGTTCGTGTTGATCGCTGCTGGTCAGGCGGACGGCGACTCGAGTTTCCTTGCCATCGCGCACCACAGTGAGAATCACCACGTCGCCCGGGTTACGGGTCTCGATGATGCTGAGGAAATCGTCGGCCGTCTTGATGACCTTGCCGTCGACTTCGATGATCAAGTCGGCCGTGTTCCGCTCAACCCGCTCAAAGACAAACGGACCGCGCCGCTTGCGAATGATTTGTGGCCCCTTCATCCCCGCCTTTTCGGCGGGACCGCCCGGGGTCAGCTGCGCGACCAGCAGGCCGTGTTCGGTCTGGAAGACGCGGGAAATACCGATTTCCGGCCGGATGACTTTCCCCTTCTCAATCAACTGCGGCACAATTCGCGCGATCAGATTGATGGGAATCGCAAAGCCCACTCCGGCACTTTGACCGGTCGCGCTGGCGATAGCGGTATTCATGCCGATCAAGCGCCCGTGGGCATCCGCCAGCGGACCGCCCGAGTTGCCCGGATTGATGGCGGCGTCGATCTGAATAATTGACTTGATCGTCCGATCGCCGCGGATCTGCAGCGACCGATTGATGCTGGAAATAATGCCGGTGGTCAGCGTTCGCTCCAGTCCAAAAGGATTGCCGATGGCGAAGACTTTCATCCCGACTCGCAAGTTGGATGAGTCGCCAAACGTGACGGGGACCAGCACTTCCGGGGGCGCGTCGATCTTGATGATCGAGACGTCATTGATAGGGTCGGCACCGACAAACGTGGCGTCGTAGGTTTTCCCGTCGTAGAGAGTCACCGATACCTGGCGGGCATCTTCGACGACGTGGAAGTTGGTCAGAATATGGCCCACTTTATCAATCACACTGCCCGAACCCGCTCCCTCGGCGGCACTTTCGGTAAACAGGCCATCGGCTTTGACCGTCTTGGTAGTAATGTTGGCCACCGACTTATTCACGCGGTCATAAACGTTGACGTTGACGTGCTCTTCCGATGTCAGCCCGTCGGCCTGGAACAAACCCAGGTGGGCCGGCCCGTGACCTGGCAAGGCGTGTCCCGGAATGCCGAGGATTTCATTCCCCACGGCACGCGCGGCCGGTCGCTGGCCTGGAAAGGCGGGACCACGATCCTGCGCGTGAATCTGGGGGAAGCTGTGCGGCACCATCCAGGCGATCGCCCCGATCGCTCCAGCCGCCGCGGAAACGCCACATGCCAGGAGGTAATTCCAAGGGAGTCGTGGAGACGCAGGATGTTGATTCATGGTTTTGAGATTCTGAGTTCTAATCCGCCTGATAGTCCGCGATCTGCCCGTCCGGATCAGATTCGCAAAGACATCCGCAACGGCTCTGAGATTGTATTATCGTGAACTTCAAAATTGGCTCAAGCTGAGTCTGTCTTGCGGGAGACGCCTGCCGGCACCGCTCGAGATGTAACTCCTGAGTGAAAAACCGTTTCCGATCAGCCAGGGTTCCCGGATGCCGTCCAGCAGCCTCAAGATTTCCTTACGCCACGCCTGCTCCTCACTTTGTGTGGGGTGAATCTGCTGTCTGATCCGGCCGTGCGGCGAACGCCGGCTGAGGGGTGGCCAGCGTCGGGCGGGAAGTGGTCCGGGCCGTGAGGAGAACGTACGCCCCAGTTCGGGGGCGCCTATGATCTGGAACACGTTTCCGAACGTCAGGGGGCTCAAAGGGTTGAGTGGGCATCGGAATTTTTTGAATGGTCGTACGGTGAGGTTTGGGGCGAGATGAGATTTGGTGCCGTGGGAAATGGTTGTTAGGAAGGAGG
>CAZQUW010000205.1:0-2996 GCA_964596215.1 uncultured Planctomicrobium sp.
TGGCACTGAAGTTGCTGATGGGATAGGATAAAGACCGCGCGTCCAGAACACCACGCAGTCAACAGGGATGGGATCGGGATCAAGCCCGTTGATCGCTCTGTTAAATGAGGGGCCTGGTCTATGTGTGGACTTCCCAGTGCCATTCAGCAATGTACCTTGCGATCTACGAGTCACCGGGCACGTTGTTTCCATGGCTTGCAGGTAACGTGGGCCATCGTTTCCCGTGCCTTGCCTTGTTTGCTTGCGAGTCTGCTTGTTTTGATCGCGACTTCCAAAGCCTGGGCTGCCGATCCCCCTGACATGGCAGAGCTCTTCCGGTCTGGTAAATACGAAGAGTGTGTCGACTCGGCCGCGCTGGCCATCAAAGCCAGTGAGTTCATGGAATCGAATCACGTATGGAAGTTGCGCGCGGAACTTGAATTGGGACGATTTACCGATGCGGCCGTCACCTTCGAAGCAGCTCTGAAATCGTTTCCGCGCAGCATCGAAATTCGCTGGTGGGGGCGAGATGTCTGCCGCTATACCAATCAAGTCCCCCGCGTTGCTTTGTTGAATGAACAGATTGGGCATTTGATCCAACAGGCTCCCGGGTATTACAGCGATGCCCCGAATCGGATCATTGTCGGCCGTTTTCTGCTCAGTGAGGGTCTGGATCCGAAGAAGATTCTGGAGGGTGCGTACAACGTCATCAAACGTCAGCAGCCGAACTACGTGCCTGCGTACCTGGCCAGCGGGGAACTGGCTTTAGAGAAGCAGGATTACGCACTGGCCGCGGAATCGTTCGAGAAAGCGGCAATACTCAGTCCCCAGGAACCGGAAGCTCAGTTTGGGCTGGCCTTAGCCTATGCCCCCAGTGATGCCGTGAAGTCCGATGCGTCGCTGAAGGCTGTACTGGCACGGAATCCCAATCATCTGGGCGCACTGCTGCTGACGGTTGATTCGTTGATTGACTCGGAACGCTACGCCGAGGCGGATACGGTGCTGCAGCACGTGGCAGAAATCAATCCGCATCACCCCCGTGCTGCTGCCTATCGAGCTGTGCTGGCACACCTGCGAAATCAACCTGATCGTGAGCGGGCATTTCGGGAGGGGGGACTGAAGTACTGGTCGACTAACCCTGAAGTCGATCATGTCATCGGCAAAAAGCTGTCTCAAAAATATCGCTTCGCGGAAGGGGCCGAGCATCAGCGTGCGGCGTTACAGCTCGATCCGAAGTTTCTGCCAGCCAAAATGCAGCTCGCCCAGGATTTGCTGCGGTTGGGCCAGGAAACGGAGGGATGGGCGCTGGCCGAAGAGGTTCATCTGGCGGATGGCTATAACGTCGTGGCGCATAATCTGGTGGCGTTGCAGGAAAGTGTTGAGCAATTTCGGACGTTGGAAGAGGGCGGCATCATTGCCCGCATGGAGACTCGCGAGGCGGAGATTTATGGCCAACGGGTGGTCGATCTGCTGCAACGCGCCAAACGTGAACTGTGCGAGAAGTATGACGTGGAGTTGAAAGCTCCAATCATCGTGGAGATGTTTCCCAGGCAGGAAGATTTTGCGATCCGAACATTCGGGCTGCCCGGTGGGGCGGGATTCCTGGGGGTCTGCTTCGGGACCGTCATCACGGCCAATAGCCCTGGCGGACAAGGCGGCCATCCGACCTGTTGGGAATCGACTCTCTGGCATGAGTTCTGCCATGTTGTCACACTGCAGAAAACACACAACCGCATGCCGCGCTGGCTGAGTGAAGGGATCTCGGTTTACGAGGAACGGCAGGCAGACCCGACCTGGGGGCAGGCAATCAATCCGCAATATCGCAAGATGTTGCTCGGGGACGAACTGACTCCGGTTACGGAACTGAGCGGTGCATTTTTGCGGCCGGCCAGCCCGCTGCATCTGCAGTTCGCATACTATGAGTCATCGCTGGTCGTCGAGTTTCTGATTGAGAAACACGGCATTGAGGTCCTGAGAAAGATCCTCGTGGATCTCGGTAACGGAGTCACGATTAACGAAGCACTGGATCGACATATCAGCTCGCTGGACGAGTTAAATACCACGTTCGCGGAATATGCGCGGGCGACGGCCGAGGCGATGGCGCCCGCGGCGGACTGGTCTGATCCCGAACTGCCTGCCCGTGCCGATGCGGAAAAAATTGCTGCGTGGTTGCAGGACCATCCGACAAACTATGCAGCGCTACGCCGGTTGGCGCGGCAACTGGTGGCAGAAAAACGCTGGGTGGCCGCCAAAGAACCTCTCAAGACGATGCTTCAGCTCTACCCCAACGATGAAGCGGATGACGGTCTGTACCCGCTGCTGGCTCAGGTGACCCGCGAGTTGAATGATACCAGCCAGGAGCGGATTGCCTGGGAACGGCTGGCAAAACTGTCGGATGACAATGTCGAAATGCTGGCGCGATTGACAGAGTTGACATCCCAGGCGGGGGAATGGGAACTGGCCCGCAAGTATTGCCAACGTTGGCTGGCGGTCAGTCCGCTCCAGCCAATACCACATCGAATCGCCGCGGAGGCGGCCGATAATCTGAAAGACGATAGTCTCGCTATCGACAGCTATCGCGCCTTGTTGTTGCTAGATCCCATTGACGCGGCCGAATTACATTCGCGAATGGCGAAGTGCCTGCAGCGACGAGGTGAACTGTTAGTCGCCAAACGTCACGCATTGCTGGCGGTCGAAGAAGCACCGCGATTCCGGGCGGCACATCGCTTGTTATTGGAAATTCAGAGCGAGATCGAACAGTCGAGTCCTGCTAATCCGGCTCCCCCACCATTGCCGACTTCGGAGGTCGTTCCATGAACCACGCGGCACGCCTGCTGATTCCGATCATCCTGCTGTTGATCATCTCCACGACGGCAGTTGCACAACGCGGATCCCGGAGACGCAATTTTGATCCGAATACCATCGATCGCGGTGGTGTTCCGGTCTGGGAGACGGATGGGAGGTTTAAATCCGATCTCTTTACGTTCGCGCGCGTGAAATATTCTTCCCATGGCGGC
>CAZQUW010000205.1:3096-11457 GCA_964596215.1 uncultured Planctomicrobium sp.
GGCGGCAGATGGGCCACTGATTATCCTGATAGTGATCTGAATTTTTCTTACCGATTACATGAACTAACCGCGTTGGAAGTTGATCCGCATGGAAAGATTGTCGAACTGACCGACGAGGCGATTTTCGACTATCCCTTTCTCTACATGATCGAGCCCGGGCAGATGTATCTGTCCGATGAGGAAGTGGCTGGCCTGCGGCGATACCTGCTGAATGGCGGCTTTTTGATGGTGGATGACTTCTGGGGGGACTACGAATGGGAGAACTTCTACGCCAACATTAAACGCGTGTTTCCAGATCTTGAGCCGGTGGAACTGCCACTGGAACATGAAATATTTCACTGTGTGTACGATCTGAAGAAGAAGCCCCAGGTGCCGAGTATTCATGCCTGGTACAGCGGTCGAACAGATGAAGGACGTCCCGATGCCCAGGAACCGCACTACCGCGGTCTGTTTGATAGTAAGGGCCGCATGATGGCCATCATCTGCCACAACACAGATCTGGGTGATGGCTGGGAACGTGAAGGCGAGGATGCCACGTATTTTAAAGAATTTTCGGAGAAATGGTCGTATCCGCTGGGGATCAATATCGTTACTTATGCGATGACGCATTGATTGACGTAACCAGGCTTACCGCTGAGTCCACTGGTATCGCAGTGGGACGGCGAAATTGACGTGAAGAGTTAAGTTCAGAGTCGACTCGTTTCGAGATGGATCGAACCTGGCCCCGCTCAATAGCAGGAACTGCCGCCTGACAGCGTCGATGACCTTGTCGTGTCCGTTTTGAACCGGAGCGGCCGAGAATTTTTGGTGAGAACGGCTGTAGTTCGCACACGGATTTTCTGCAGGAGTAATCACAGTGACCGAGGAACTCGACGAATTTGCGATGGAGCAGCAGGCCGTAGAGCAGATTCGCGGAAGTCGCCGACGGATCGACGCCGAGCTTTCCAAAGTCATTATCGGGCAGGCTGATGTGATCGAGCAGATGCTGATCAGCCTGTTCGCCGGCGGGCACTGCTTGATCACGGGGGCACCGGGCCTTGCCAAGACTCTTCTGGTCCGTTCGATCGCACAGGTGTTTGATCTCCAGTTCCAACGTATCCAGTTCACCCCCGATTTGATGCCGGCGGATATCACCGGCACCGAGATCCTGGAACAGACGGCGGATGGGCATCGCAAGATGCAGTTCGTCAAGGGGCCGATATTCGGCAATATGATCCTGGCAGACGAGATCAACCGCACACCTCCCAAGACACAGGCGGCCTTGCTGGAAGCGATGCAGGAGCATCAAGTCACGATCGCTGGAGTTCGCTATCCGCTGGACGAGCCGTTTTTTGTCCTGGCCACGCAGAATCCGATTGAGATGGAAGGAACCTATCCGCTGCCGGAAGCGCAGCTCGATCGGTTCATGTTCAACGTGTTGATTGATTACCTGCCGGAAGATGATGAGGTGGCGGTGGTGCAGCAGACGACCTCGCGGCGTGCGGCTCCGATCAACGCCTTGTTTACGGGTGACGATGTCCGTCGCTTCCACGATGTCGTACAGAAAGTACCGATTGCGGAGAACGTCGTGCGTTATGCAGTCAGGCTGGCGGCAGCCAGCCGACCCGGTCAGCCCGCAACGCCCGGCTTCGTGAATGATTGGGTCAGCTGGGGTGCAGGAACACGCGCGGCTCAGTACGCGGTATTGGGAGCGAAAGCGCGAGCCCTGTTGAATGGCCGCAGTCACGCGACCGTCGACGATGTCAAAGCCCTGGTGGGGCCGACTCTGCGGCACCGGATCCTGATCGGATACCGGGCGGAGGCGGAAGGCATTTCTGTCGATCACGTGATTCGACGTTTGCTGGAAACGATAGAACCGCCGAAGTAGGCAAGCAATCGGGTGATCTCCTGGAAGCCAATGCAGTCGAAGATTGTCTTAGAGAGTTGACGATGTCAGTACCAACGAAGTCATAAACTATCGGGAGTTCGGCCGCCGGCGCTGCGGCCCGGCCTCCCGAAAATCTTGGACGTACGGATCACTAATGGCATTCGAAAGTCAAACTTCCGCCACATCTCAGTCCGATCCCGGGCCTGGATCCCGAGGATTGCAGCACATTGATCCGACCGCGTTGATGCGCATCAAGAACCTGGAACTGAGAGCTAAGGCGGTTGTCGACGGGTTTCTGAGTGGCCTGCATCGTAGTCCGTACCATGGATTTTCGGTGGAGTTTACCGAGTATCGCCAATACACGCCCGGGGATGATTTGCGGTATCTCGATTGGCGCTTGTTTGCTCGTTCGGATCGGTACTATCTCAAGAGGTTTGAAGACGAAACCAACCTGAGATGCTATCTGTTGGTCGATCTCAGTCGTTCCATGGCTTTTCGCGCTGCTCCGCGTGAGTACAGCAAGGCGGAATATGCCAAGACTGCGGCCGCAACGATCGCTTACTTTCTCACGCTCCAACGCGATGCAGTCGGCCTGATCACGTTTGATCAGGCAATTCGCGACTATCTACCAGCAAGGTTTCGTGCGGGGCATCTGCACCGCCTGATGATGTGCCTCGAACAGGCTCCGGCCGGTACCGCGACGGACTTAAGTTTGCCGCTGGAACAGATCGCGCGAACGGCTCGCAAACGAGGATTGGTGGTCTTGTTGTCGGATTTGCTCGCGCCCATCGAGATGCTCGAAACCAAGCTGGGTTATCTTCGTTCACAGGGGCATGATGTTGTTTTAATTCGAACTCTGGATCCGGCGGAAATCAGTTTTCAGTTTCAGGAGGAATCGCTGTTCTTCGATATGGAAAGTGGTCGTGAGCTGTATGTCGATCCACAAGCAGTGCGAGCCAGCTATCAGGCGAAGTTTGCCGCTCATGCCAAGGAATTGAAGCGGATCGGCAGCAACCTGGGGATGGACTATTACGAACTGACGACCGACCAGCCTCTGGACCTGGCGTTGTTCGACATATTGAATGCCCGCCTGCGACGCGGACGTCCAGTGGCCCGTCGACAGGGGGCCGCCCGACCCTCCACACCGGGAGGTCGTTGATGGGTGCACTGGTCCCGTTATATCTGGCTGGTTTAGCGGCACTTTCGCTGCCGTTGATTTTCCATCTCGTGCGGCGGACGCCGCGGGGACGCCAGGAATTCAGTTCCTTGATGTTCCTGTCGCCGACAGTTCCCAGGTTGACTCGCAGAAGTCGGCTCGACCAACTGTTGTTGCTCTTGCTGCGACTGGCCGCACTGGCGATGGTGGTTGTGGCTTTCTCGCGGCCGTTTCTGCGGGAAGCGTCGTTGTTGTCGCTGGGGGATCTGGCGGGGCGACGTGTGGCGATTTTGATTGATACCAGTGCGAGCATGCGCCGCGGAGATCTGTGGCCACAGGCCGTCAGACAAGCAGAACAGACGATAGCGGGGCTCAACCCGCAAGATGATGTGGCGCTGTTTGCATTCGGTGACCGACTGCAGACGATGATTGATTTTAAAGAGGAAGGCGCAGGGCCGATCGCTGATAAGCCTGCCGTGGTCCGAACGCGGTTGCGGGAATTGAAGCCGGGTTGGGGGGCGACTGATCTCGGAACGGCCTTAGTGGCTGTGGCGGGTGAGATCGAATCTTCCAGCGATGTGGAGCAATCGGCCCTGGAGCCGCAGATTGTCGTGATCAGCGACTTTCAGGCAGGCAGTCGGATCGAGGCACTGCGTTCCTTTGAATGGCCGGCGCGCGTGCCTGTTGTCGCGCACCGGGTAGCGCTGGCTCAGACTACCAATGCGGCCGTTCAGATTCTGCCGAACGAAGATGGCGATGAACTCACCGAGACGCGGGTACGGGTGGTCAATGCGGCAGATTCTCAAGTTGACCAGTTCTTTCTAGCTTGGGCTAACGATCCGAAGCCTGCCAAGCGGTCAGGGGAAACTGCGGTGTACGTGCCGGCTGGGCAGAGTCGTGTGGTGAAGTTGCCACGTGGCCACGGTGACCTGGCCGCCGAATGCATTGTGTTGCGCGGTGACGATCAAGAATTCGATAACGCCTTTTATGTTGTGACTCCGCGGAAGCAGGCGCTCACGCTGGTCTATCTGGGGCAAGACAAACCCGAGAGTACCGAGGGGCTGCAGTACTTTCTGCGACTGGCCGTGGCGAACGATCCGTTGCGTCAAGTTGAAGTGCGGGTGGTCGATGACAATCTGGAACAGTTGGCTCCAAAGGATTCGCCGCCCGGTGCGGTTGTGGTCTCACGATTGATTTCACCTGCCTGGCGTGACTTACTGAGTTCGTATGTTAAGGCGGGTGGCTTACTGTTAATCGTGCCCCGCGATCGCGATGCAGCACCGTTGCTGTCAGAGTTTTTCGACGATGTCAAGTTGGTGGCGCCAGACCTGGCGTCGACTCCAGGCAAGTACTTGCTGCTGGGAAGTATTGATTTTTCCCATCCTCTATTTTCACCATTTGCCAACCCCCGTTATAGCGATTTCACAAAGATTCATTTCTGGAAACATCAGTCGGTAACGATGCTCAACGATGCCAAGACGCACGTTGTGGCCCGGTTCGACAATGGCGAGCCAGCTGTATTGGAACGCTTGTCGGGGCAGGGGCGTGTGATTGCTCTCACGAGTAGCTGGCGGCCCGGAGATAGTCAGCTGGCACTGTCGTCGAAGTTCGTCCCATTCATCGGAGCGATACTGGATCTGGCAGGCAAAGATTCGGCTGTGGCCGTGGGGGTGAGCGTCCATGAGCCGGTGTCGCTACCCATGCAGTCCGGAACAGGTCCGATTCTCGTGGCCGCTCCAGGCCAGCGAGAAATACAGATGCCTGCGGGACAGAATGCGTTTACTGCCACGGACCGGCCTGGTATTTATCTGGCCAGGACGGTTCCTCAGCCGACTCGTTTCGCAGTCAATCTGGCCGCAGCTGAAAGCAACACGGACCCTTTGGACCTTGATCAACTGGCTCAGTGTGGGGTCAAACTGGGAATTGAGCTGACCCGGAATGAACGTCTGAAGCGAGTCCGTCAACTTCGTGATACGGAACTGGAAGGTCAGCAGAAAATTTGGCGATGGTTAGTGGTGCTGGCACTTGGTACGCTGATTTTAGAGAGCTTTCTGGCAGGCCGTGCTGCAATTGAACTGCGAGCTGCTGCGGCCACGTCGGCTTAGACGAACCTTAGCGAGTTCTCATAGAGAATGAGGTCCCCTCGATGCATCAGGACCGACTAAATACTGAATTGAAGCAGGTCGCCGAACGCTATCGTCACTTGTTTTACTGGCAGGTGCTGGCGGCTGTCTGGCTGGCAGCCGCCGCGGGCGTCGCAGCCTATGGGGGCCTGGATCTGAATCTCCGGCGGATGTCGCCGGTCGTGCTGATGTCGATGGCGGGGGCCTTGGCGGCGATTGCCGCCGTGATTTGGCGCTGCGGGATTTCAGCTCCCAGTCATCTCGTATTGGCTAAACGTATTGAAAAACTATTTCCAGACCTGAACTCTGGCCTGTGTGTGGCTGTGGAGCAGACGCCCGCGTTACCAGATGGACGTTATGGTTTCTTGCAGCAGGCGGTCATCGACCAGGCTGTGGCACATGCTGAGACTCATCCGTGGTGGAAGGTTGTGTCTCGTCGTCGGATGGCGCTCGCTGTGGTGGCCCAGTACACGACGTTGGGCTTGTTTCTGGCCAGCCTGTTGGTTTCCTTGCCGGCATCCCGATCCTCTGCGGCAGCGAAGCAGCCTAAACGGCCCGCTGCATCTACGAGCGGAGAGTTTTCCGTAGCGATCGAACCGGGCGCTGCGGAACTTGAACGTGGAAGCAGCCTGCTGGTGTTGGCTCGCGTGCGGGGGCCGTTGCCGGCCGAGTCCACACTGGTTTATGGATCTGCATCTGGTGACGCCACTCGGTTGGCAATGTCGGCCAGCCTGGACGATCCCATCTTCGGGGGCCGGATTGTCGCAGTGACTCAACCTCTGCAATACCACGTGGAACTCGGTGGCCATGTGACGCCCACGTATCGCGTGACCGTGTTTGAATACCCGCGACTCGAACGTGCTGATGCTCGGCTGAAATATCCCTCCTATACCGGATTGGAAGAGCGGCTGATTCAAGATATCCGCACGCTGTCGGTGGTTGAAGGCGCCGAAGTCACACTGATTTGTCAGCTCAACAAGCCCGTGAAGACGGCGAAATTTGTCGAAAAGGTAGCCACGGCTAAAGGTGAGAAGTCTGTGGCGACAGAGGCAAAGGGAACGGGTGGCGCTGGGCAGACAGCGACTGACCCAGTGCTCGCAGATCTGCCGCTGGTACTGCGGGATGGCAACGTTTATGAAGCAAAGTTCACTGCGGCCAGATCTCGGCGTTTGAAGCTGGAACTGATTGATGACGCCGGCCGCAAGAATCCCGAGGAATCGGTGATCGTAGTACAGGTTGTTCCCAATCAACCGCCGACGTTCAAGCTGGCGTTTCCGGGCCGCGATATGGAAGTGTCGCCGCTGGAAGAACTGGATGTGAAAGCGACCGCGTGGGACGACTACGGTATCCAGCGAATGGGGGTGACGTATGCGCTCGCAGGTAAACCCGCGACAGATGTGGTGCTGGGGACAAATGCCGCCGCACGTCAACGTCATGCCTTGGCCAATGTGATTCGGTTTGAGGATCTGCACGCTGAGCCCGACCAATTGCTGGCCTATCACTTCTGGGCTGAAGACATTGCTTCCGATGGCCAGGTACGACGCACATCCAGTGATATGTACTTCGCGGAGGTTCGGCATTTCGATGAGATCTTCCGACAAGGAGAGACGCCACCGGGTGGTCAACAACAGCCACAACAGGGAAACCAGAACACGGAGGCGGCTCAGAAGTTGGCGCAGTCGCAGAAGGACATCATTACGGCAACCTGGAATTTGATTCGCCGCGAAACCGGATCGGCACCGTCTGCCCCGTTTGCAGACGATGTGCAGCAAGTTCGTGAATCTCAAGCTTCTGCCCTGAGCCAGGCGACTGAACTTGGCGAGAACATTCGCGATGTGGAATCCCAGGCTCATCTGTTGTCCCTGTTGGAAGCCATGCAGCAGGCGGTCGCGCATCTGGATGCAGCTCGCGACAAACCGGCACTGGCCGACTTGCCCCTGGCACTGGCCGCGGAGCAATCTGCCTATCAAGGATTGCTGAAGCTGCGAGCTCGGGAGCACGAAGTCGTTCGACAGCAACAATCGAGCAGTGCCAGCCGCGGCAGTCAATCGCAACGCTCGGAGCAGCAACGACAGCAAATGCAGCAGCTCGATTTGCAGAACGAAGAGAATCGTTATGAAACTCAGCGGCTGGCACAGTCGCAGGAGCAGAAGCCCGAGGATCGTGAGACAAAACAGGTATTGAATCGACTGCGGGAACTGGCACGGCGGCAGCATGATCTGAACGAACGGTTAAAGGACCTGCAGTCGGCCTTACAGGAAGCGGCTAACGAAGAAAAGAAGGAAGAGATCCGGCAGCAGTTGAAACGTCTGCAGGATGAACAACGGGAAATGCTGCGCGATACCGACGAACTGCAATCTCGCATGGAAACTCCTGAAAACATGGAAAGTATGGCGGAAGAACGCCAGCAGCTGGAGCAGGCGCGAAATCAAGTGCAGCGGGCGTCAGAGTCACTCGAAGGCGAACAGGTAACGCAAGCGGCCGCGTCGGGCACGCGTGCCGAAAAGGAATTTGAGGATCTGCGAAACGAGTTTCGCAAGCGGGCTTCCGGGCAGCTGAACGAGCAAATGCGAGATCTGCGAAATGAAGCGCGGGAGCTCGAGCAGGAAGAACAGAAACTGGCCGACCAACTGGCTGCCAATGCCGAGCCCGCTCCGGATAAAAAGACCTTGCGGGATGACGACCGGGGCCAGTCTCATGCCGCGCTCGCCGACCGTTTGAATCAGCAAAAAGACAGGCTCGCGAATTTGTCGGAACGTCTGCAGAACACCGTTCAGGAGGCCGAGCAGACCGAACCGCTGTTGACCGAAAAACTGGCGGATGCCGCTCGTAACCTGCAGGGGCAAAATATCGAACGGGCATTGGAAGTGGCCGGGCGGGCGGCGAGACAAGGGTTGCTGGAAGATGCGCGAGAGATCGAAAAAATTGCGGGACGCGGCATCAGCCTGTTTCGAGAAGGGATCGAAAAGGCGGCCGAGTCGGTTCTGGGGGATGAAACGGAAGCCTTGCGCCGGGCACGTGAGCAACTCCGCAATCTCGCTCAGGAATTGAATCAGGAAATTGCCCGGAATGCGCCGGACGAGCCTCGCCAGAATAAATCCCCAGGTGTGCCCCGTCCGGCTGCGGAGAAGCCACAACCACCGACGGCTGAGCAGTCTCCAGCAGGCCAACCTGGCGGCGAAGTGCCGAATGGTGAGCGGGCTTCGAATGAGCCT
>CAZQUW010000206.1:0-4114 GCA_964596215.1 uncultured Planctomicrobium sp.
GTTGCGGTCCCGCCGCTGTAACCGGGGACAACGACTACCATCACCACTGCTGAGCCTGCTGCTGTTAATGCAGGGAGTTCGCGGGAAGGGGTGGTCCGAGGTTGATCCGGAAGTCAGAAGACCTGCCTGCAGTCTGCAGTAGTCGCTGGTTCTTTCGGGGAAAAGGCCTGGCAAGTCGCGATCGCCTGCGCAGTCTTTAAACTGTGGCTCCTTGGCGGTCCCTCTTGTTATCGCATGCGGTGCGGACTCGTTGCACGTTTTACGTGCAGGCGCGTCACGTGCGCTTTTCTCATGACGTTCCAGCGTTTGCTGTCGCAGTTTTTGTGACCCGGACAACGAGGAAATTGTCATGGAATTGGTAAGTTCTGCGCGCACCCCTGCGCCGTCAACACGCTCCACTGCCCGCCAGCGGAGAACCGCGTTTACCCTGATCGAACTGCTGGTCGTCATCGCCATTATCGCGGTGCTGATCAGCCTGCTGCTCCCCGCAGTCCAGCAGGCCCGCGAGGCAGCGCGCCGGTCACAATGCAAGAACAACATCAAGCAGTTGTTGCTGGCCCTGCATATGTATGCGGATACGTTCTCGGGCATGTTCATGCCGGTCAGTATTTACAACAGCACGATTGCCGCCGGTACGCCGGGTGGCGAAGCCCGCTACTGGTTTGGTGAAGTCCTGCCGAGCGGAACACTGGACTTCAATCGTGGCTTTCTGAATCCTTATATGGAGAATCAGAAGCAATCCTACCAGTGTCCGGACTTTGGCCCGTCGCAGGTGTCCGAGCTGCGATACAACACGATGTCAACCGGCTATGGATATAACCACAAGTATCTCGGGCCAGGTATTGCCATCAGCTATCCCGCCCCCAGCTACACACCGACCTTGAGCAGCACGCAACGCGTCTGCTATCGCTTCGCCGATGTGAAGCAACTGACGCAAACCATCGCCTTTGCCGACAGCGCCCAGGCACAATGCGGCAACTGGCCGACTTGCACCGACGTCAGCTTTCGCGAGAACTACTATCTGGACGCCCCGAGCGCCAGCTATCCCAACGTCCATTTCCGCCACAGCTTCACCGCGAACGCCGGATTCCTGGACGGTCACGTCGAATCGATGCAACGCAGCTGGATCGATCCCGCCGGTGTTGTTCAGGCCCAGCGCGACTTCATGAATGGCAAACAGCTGGGACAAATCGGGACCGACGACACGTTGTTTGATCGGGAATAGATGCAGCGCGTGGTCGTGAGTTGACTCACGAGATTCTCGTTGGATTCTGAAGTGCACCCAACTTTCATTTGAAGTTGGGTGCCGCGCCAAAACCATCCGGCTTACGCCGGACGCTCGCCTGCATCACTGCGTGATGGCGTGGCATATTTGGGGAAACACACACATCATGAAACAACTCGCGTTGGGCCTGTTGCTCGTCGGCTCGTGCGGCTTGGCGGGTTGGACTGTCTATCAACAGTCGAAGACCACGCCGGTCGCCATCTCCACCGGGGACGAGCCGGAAGAAATCACCCTGCTCAATACGGCGACGGGCGAAGTGACCCGGAGTGAATGGATCATGACTCCGGCCACCGATCCCCAGACCGGAAAACAGACCATCGTGCAGGGAATGTACTGCGCGAAATGCCGGAAATGGTATCCCGCTCCCCCTCAGGCCATGTCTGAACGCATGCCGGGGGGACCGGTGTGCTCAATCGACCAGACGCGACTGTCGGTCGATGGCCCCTTTGCCTTGCAGCCCCCCTCGGGAGAATAAAATGTTCAGAGCACTCGTTGTATGTGGCTGCTCACTGGCCTGGTTCGCGCCACAGCCAGAGACCGAAACAATCAAGCCTGACCCCTTCGTGGATCGCGTGGTCGAGTTCAAAAAGGGCCAGGGAGGCGGCTTCAACGAAGCGAAGCTTCCCGACATTGTGCTCGGTTGCCCGCATGGTACTGGCGATATGATTGGCAGCGCTCACGTGTTGTCGCTGGGCCGCGAAGGGAGCATCACCCTGGAGTTCGTCGACAACGAAGTCGTCGACGGTGCCGGGGTCGACCTGCTGATCTTCGAGAACTCGATCAAGCCGGGCCCCGACGTCGGAGCAGTGAATCCCGGGTATGATCTGGCGAAAGTGGAGGTCAGCGCAGATGGCCTGGAGTGGAAGGCGTTTGCCTACGACACCGGGACCCGCAAAGGCTGCGCAGGGCACCTGCCGGTCTATAGCAATCCGGATACCGACGAAGGGCGCGAGATCAGTCCGACCGATCCACTGCAGGCGGGCGGTGAGGGGTTTGATATTGCGGAACTGGGCTTCAAAGTGATCCGTTTTGTTCGCATCACGGATCTCGGACTGAGTGCCCTGGGTGGAAAAACGACCCAGGGATTTGATCTCGATGCCGTCGCAGCCGTGCATTCGCAGCCTCGCGCTGCTAAAAAATAGCCACTGCTGACGGCGGTACGGATGAATTAGGTCGCAGAATTCGTAAGAATACTCACATTCGTAGGTCGCCCCCAAGAAGTCTGACGACTTCTTCTACATGGATTCGATGGAAGGAATGACGTGCAGAAGCCCAGGAACCAGAATCTCGTCGTGCTCGGGTTGGTCGCATTCGGAATTGGAATGCGAGTCCTGCCGTACGTCTTGCAGCGACTCGGTCTGATTTCGCTGACCGACCCGTCAACCTTTGCGTGGAATATTTCGCCCGTTCCGGCCATGTGCCTGCTGGGGGGAGCCTACTTCTCTGCCCGCTGGGCCGGCCTGGGAATTGGTTTGATCGCCTACCTGTTTAGCGATCTTTTGATCGCCGGCATCAGCGGTCAGCCGGCGTTTGCGTTCTACAAGACGCTGCCGTTCGTCTATGCCGGGTTTATTCTGCATGGGGTGATTGGTTTGTCGTTACGGGGCAAGGTCTCCGCCACCCGCGTCGGCCTGACGGCCGTCGCCAGCGAGATCGCCTTCTTCCTCCTGACGAACTTTGGCGAATGGGCCATTGGGGACATGAACTACGACAAGTCACCGGCCGGACTGCTGGCCTGCTATGCCGCCGCCTTGCCGTTCCTCTCGCGCTCGATCTACGGCACACTGATTTACTCGGCAATCTTCTTCGAGATCGCCGCAGCGGTGGAACGCCGGTCGATGGGATCAAACCAACTGGTTCCGGCGCCCGCGCCGAAAGACGAACGTTAGAACGCTCGCCTGGGAATCGCTTTAAGATAGGTTGTGACGGTGGCTCACCCCCGCGTGGTATCGCTGCTGTCGAGTGCGACTGAGATTGTCTGCGCCCTGGGTTGCGAAGGCCTGCTGGTCGGACGATCTCATGAGTGTGACTATCCGCTGTCAATCCTGGGGCTGCCCCAGTGCTCGCGCCCGCGGATCGATGTCACGGGGACCAGCCGCGAAATTGACGAGCGCGTGAAATCGGCGGCGAACCAGGGGCTGTCGCTGTACGATGTGGATGCCGGGCGGCTCCGCGAGCTGGCTCCCGATGTGATTCTGACCCAGACGCAGTGCGAAGTCTGTGCGGTCAGTTTGAAGGATGTCGAAGCAGCCGTGTGCGGTATGCTGGAATCCCCGGCTCGGCTGGTATCGCTCCATCCCAATGCTCTCGCCGACCTGTGGCGTGACATCCGCCTGGTGGCTGACGAACTGGGAGTTACCGCCCGGGGTGAGACGCTCATCGGACGCCTGCAGGATCGCTTGTCGCAGCTACAGGCCGCAACACAGCGGTTGAACTCGCGTCCCCGAGTCGCCTGTCTCGAATGGCTGGACCCGTTGATGGCCGCCGGCAACTGGGTTCCGGAACTCGTCGAAATTGCGGGTGGCCACAATCTGTTCGGTACTGCCGGGCTCCATTCGCCGTGGATGGATTGGGACTCGCTGCTGGCCGCGGATCCTGAAGTGATTGTGGCCTTACCGTGCGGCTGGGATATCGCCAGGGCCACACTCGAACTGACTCCGCTGGTGTCTCATCCCGGCTGGAAAGACATGCAGGCGGTGCGGAACGGACGCGTCTATGTGACCGATGGCAACCAGTACTTTAATCGCCCGGGACCGCGACTGGTCGAGTCGGCCGAGATCCTGGCAGAGATGTTCCATCCGGGGCTGTTTGATTTTGGCCATGCGGGGA
>CAZQUW010000206.1:4214-11451 GCA_964596215.1 uncultured Planctomicrobium sp.
CAGGGTCTCTGCCAATGTCTTCTTGTAACATGTCGTGACGTTGTCACGTGTCGCTAGTTATTGTCAGTCAGAAGGATCAGCTATGAGTGGACCCATCGTAAGGACCGGAACGAATCCGAAATTCTGGGAAGGTTGGGACAAGGTGTTTGCGAACAAGCCGAAGACCGCGGCCGCGAAGAAGACCGCCGCTGCGGCCCCCGCCAAGGCTGCTGCGAAGCCCGCTCCCGCCAAGAAAGCTGCAGCGAAGAAGGCTGCGAAGAAGAAGGCCTAGCAGGACCATTCGTGGATTGTGACGCGGAGCGAGTCGGTTGATCGCTCCGCGATCACACGTCTGCGGACGGATCGAGCCTCTACGACTGCGGCGCGTCTCTGATTCCGCCCGCGTGCTGATCGCAGTGCGATCAGCGACACACTCTCGTCCACCGGGGTGCCTGATGCTTCACCGTCGAATTGCCGTGTTCGCTGTCGTGTTCGGGTGGGTCTCGTCGCTGCTCGCCCAGGATGTGGAACTGGTCACCCGGGTCGAAGGCCAGCCCCTCGCCAGCAACATCGACCGTGTCGTGGAATCGCTGGAGTATCTCGGCGCACCCCTGTCGCCGGAACTCATCACACAGCTCGATGCCGCGGGCCAGGCGCGGGATGTTTCGCGACTACAGAAATTGCTCGATCCGCTGGTCGTGTTCGCGGTTTCCATCAATCCCGAGAATCGCGTCAAAGTGCAGCGTGGTCCGGGCCCGGCGACCATTCAGCAGGCCGGTTTCACGCCCCTGCTGGTCAAGGTGATCAATCAAAGCACCATCGCCCGCCCGCTGGTCATCAAAAGCCCGCAAGCCGGCGCAGTCTATGCAGGAACAGCCATCGGCACGCTGGTGCGGCAAGCGCAGACCGAACTGAAAGAGAACGAAAACACGGCCGGACGGACCGATCGCTTTCTGAACGTCGAGATGTTCTCGGCACCGCCCATGACCCGGAACCTGAGCGGTCTGGAAGTCGAATACGCGATCGCCCTGGTAGCGAGTACCGAATCGGGCAAACGAGAAGCCAAGATTGAATTTGATGTGGGGCAGGGGACCCAGGACCTGGGCTTTCGGGGCGAAGTCCCCGTGCTGTTCAACGTGCAGCCCGCCATCCCCGTCAAGCTGGCAATTCATGATGTCGACGGCCAGCCGACGGTGGCCCGGTTGACCATCCGCGATCGGTTTGGACGAGTCTACCCGCCACAGGCCAAGCGTGTAGCCCCTGACTTTTTCTTCCAGCCGCACATCTATCGGACCGACGGCGACACCGTCCTGCTGCCCCCCGGCAAGTTTGTGGTGACCTACTGCCGCGGCCCGGAATACCTTGAGCTGCAGCAGGAATTCACCGTTCCCGGAAAAGGTGCGGCTAGCCTGCCGCTCAAGCTGCAACGCTGGGTGGATGCCCAACAATCTGGCTTCTACTGCGGCGATCATCACATCCACGGAGCCGGCTGTTCGCACTACGAGATGCCCACCAAGGGGGTCCGTCCGGAGGACATGTTCGCCCAGGTGAAGGGCGAGGGTCTCAATGTAGGCTGCGTGCTGACATGGGGGCCGTGCTATGAATTTCAGCGACAGTTCTTCAAACCGGTCGCCAGCGAACTCAGCGAGCCCTTTACGTTGCTCAAGTACGACATTGAAGTCAGCGGCTTCGGGTCGCAGGCACTGGGGCATGTCTGCCTGTTGAATCTCAAAGAGCAAACCTATCCCGGTTCTGACGGGACCAAAGATAAGGGGTGGCCGACCTGGACCGTCCCCGTGTTGAAGTGGTGTAAAGACCAGGGGGGCGTGACCGGCTATCCCCATTCCGCCCTGCACGTGAATCCCGTCGCCGGTGCGAAACGCCTGCTGGCCCGTTGGGATCAGGATGCGAACGCCGTACTCGCCCCCGCCGAAGCGGAACGGGTCCTGTTGCCCGAACTGTTTACGGTCATCGATGAAGACAAGAATGGCGCGCTGAGTGAATCCGAACTGGTGACCAGTTTTGGCCGGGCCGCCCAGTTTCTGCCCAACAATGCGATTCCCGACATGAACGCCGGGGGAGCTCTGGAAATTTGCGTCAGCACGGCCGAGGGAGTCTGCGACTTCATCAGCGCGATGGACACCGCCCGGATTCCGGAATGGAATACCTGGTACCACTTGATGAACTGCGGCTTTCCGTTGAAGTGCAGCGGCGAGACCGACTTCCCCTGCATGAGCAGCCTGCGCGTGGGGCAGGGGCGCGTGTATGTCCGGCTGGGCCAAGTGGACCAGGTGGACTACACCGACTGGTGTAACGGATTGGGGCAGGGACGGTCGTATGTGTCGGATGGATTTGCCCATGCTCTGGAGTTCACCGTCAATGACGTGCGTCCCGGCGAAACGCCGATCAAGCTGGACCGTGCGGGAAAAGTGCGGGTGCAGTCGCAAGTCGCCTTTGCCCCCAGCACCCCCGTGGGTGTGGCGTATGGTACTTTGCAGCCGGCAGTGGGCCGACGCATGCTGGGTGACACCGTCAACCTGCACGCCCCCCGCTCGAACGACGCCGTCAAGGGGGGCGAGCGTCTCGTCGAACTGGTCGTGAACGGCATCGCGGTCGCCAGCAAGACAGTGCCGGCCGACGGCAAAGTGCACTCGGTCGAGTTTGAAGTTCCGATCGAACGCAGTGCGTGGGTGGCGCTGCGGCAATTCCCCCAGTTGCATACCAACCCAGTTGACGTACTGGTCGGCGGCCAGCCGATCCGAGCCTCACGCTCAAGTGCCCGCTGGTGCCTGGAAGCCGTCCATCAACTGTGGGATGCCCGGCACAAGTACATCTCCGAAGCCGAGCGCCCCGCGGCGCGGGCGGCGTATGACCGGGCGATTCGGCGCTTTGAGCAGATCGCCAGCGAATCACCGTGAGGGGCTTCGCAGACGGGAATGAACCTCGCCCGTGCCTGGAGAGGCTGACTACGGGCGCGTGAGCCTACCCCTGCGTTGACTTTGGTGCAGCAGTTCTACACACTCACCGGTTCAGGTTCATGAGTGTCCTCCTCGTGCATTCATCGAATGCTGGACGGCACGACGCCTCGTACCCGTACGCAGATCCCAAGTGACTTCTCCATTCTGGAGCCTTTACATGCAGTTGACGCGCTCATCGTTGGTGTTCATGTGGGGCTGGGCCTCGGCGGCGATCTTCGTGCCGTCTCTGGCACACGCCCAGGCCAAGCCGAAATTTGACAGCAAAATTGTCTCCGCAGCCACTGCTGGCCATGCGGTCAATGTGGACGTCGATATCTCTGGCGCGAAATCGCTGTTCCTGGTTGTCCAGGACGGGGGCGATGGCTTCACCGCCGATTGGGCCGACTGGGTCGAACCCCGGCTCGTGGGGCCCAAGGGGGACCTCAAGCTGACCGAAGTGAAGTGGAAGTCCGCGACCACGGGCTTCGGCAAGGTCAACATCAACGCCAATTGCGAAGGCCATCCGCTGAAAGTCGCCGGGAAGAACGTCGAGTTCGGCATCGGCACACACGCCAATTCCGTCATTGAGTACGCGCTGCCCGAGGGCTATACCAAGTTCACTGCGAAAGCGGCCCTGGACGTCGGTGGGACGTCTCAAGGGAGCGGTTCGACGGTGCAATTTTTCGTGTTCACCGACAAGCCTGAGGCGCGATACCTGGCCGCGGCGGGTGGAACCCCCGCTGGGATCGGCAGCCGTGATCCTCTGGACGCCGTCCAGGGCCTGGATGTCGCCGACGGTCTGGAAGCGACTCTCTTCGCGTCGGAAGCCTCGGGCATGCTCAGCCCGTCGGACATCGACATCGATCATCTCGGCCGCGTCTGGGTCTGCGAAGTCGTCAATTACCGACATCGCCAGGGGGAACGCAAAGCAGGTGACCGCATTCTGGTGGTCGAAGACACCAACGGCGACGGAGTCTCCGACAAGCAGACCGTGTTTTTCCAGGGGCCGGAAGTCGATTCGGCACTCGGCATCGGCGTGTTTCCCACCCCCAGCGGCAAGGGGACCCGGGTCATTGTTTCCTGTGCCCCCAACGTCTGGATCTTCACCGACGAAGATGGCGACTTGAAAGCCGACAAGAAAGAACTTCTCTTCACCAACGTCGGCCAGCCCCAGCATGACCACTCGACCCATGCCTTTATCTTCGGGCCCGACGGCAAGCTGTACTGGAATGTCGGCAACACGGGCAAACAGGTTTGCGATGCGGCAGGCCAGCCGGTCGTGGATCTGGCTGGCAATGTCGTCAATGATTCCGGGAAGCCCTACCGCCAGGGACTGGTCTTCCGCTGCAACGTCGACGGCAGCCAGTTCGAGGTTCTCGGCAATAACTTCCGCAACAATTACGAAGTGACCGTCGACAGCTTTGGCACGCTGTGGCAATCGGACAATGACGACGACGGCAACAAGGGTGTCCGCATCAATTATGTGATGGAATTCGGCAACTTCGGCTACGTCGATGAAATCACTGGTGCCGGCTGGAAAACACCGCGGACGAACCTGGAAGCCGAAATTCCACTGCAGCACTGGCACCTGAATGACCCCGGCGTGGTTCCCAATCTGGTGCAGACCGGCGCCGGTTCACCGACCGGCATCTGTTTCTACGAAGGGACACTGCTGCCGGCAATCTTCCGCAATGCCCCCATTCACTGTGATGCCGGGCCGAATGTCGTGCGCGCCTATCCGACCAAGAAGTCGGGGGCGGGTTACTCGGCCGAGATCGTCAATATTCTGAATGGAGCCCGTGACAACTGGTTCCGCCCGTCCGATGTGTGCGTGGCTCCGGACGGATCGCTGATCGTGGCCGACTGGTACGATCCGGGTGTCGGCGGGCACCGCATGGGTGACGCAGACAAAGGCCGCCTGTTCCGAGTCGCACCGCCGAAGACTCCCTACAAGATCGCTCCCGTGGACGTCTCCACTGTGGCCGGCGCCATTGAAGCGTTGAAGAATCCCAACCTGGCGACGCGGTACATGGCCTGGACGGCGTTGCGGGCCATGGGTGACAAGGCGGAAGCGGCACTGGTCGTGCTGGCTAAGCTCCCGAAGATCCCGAACGGCAAGCCGCGAGACCTGGCCCGGATTGATCCTAATCCTCGACTGCGGGCGCGGGCGATGTGGTTGCTGAGCAAGATCAAGGACAAAGGACTCGTGCACGTCTCCGATGCGCTGCACGATGAAAATCCCGATATTCGCGTCGCCGCCATTCGGGCGGGGCGCCAATTGGTACACTCGGGTGCGGGAAATGTCACGGTGGAAACCGATGTCGGCGAAAAGCGACTGGCCATCACATTTGAAGAAATGGTCATTCGCTCGCAACTGGACAATGTCTTGACCGACAGCCCGATCGATCCACAAGTGTTGCGTGAAGTGGCGATTGCCTTGCACCTGACAAAGTCATCGTCCAAGCCCCTGTACTGGGCCGAACTGGCATCTCGGCATGACGGTAAAGATCGCTGGTACCTTGAGGCGTTGGGAATTGGCGCGGGACAGGATTGGGATGCCTGCCTGGGTGCCTGGCTGCATCACACCGGCGATAAGTGGAATTCACCCGCCGGACGCGACATCGTCTGGCGTTCGCGAGCCAAGCAAACGCCCGCGTTACTCGCCAAGATCATTGCGGATCCCAGTACGACCGCCGCGGACTGCCCGCGATATCTGCGAGCATTCGATTTCCTGACGGGGCCGGAAAAGGAAGACGCGCTGGTCCAGCTGGCCTTTGCGACGACCGGTGACGAACAGAAGGTCCAATTCGTGACCGCGGAGGCCCTGAACCGGCTGAAAGGTTTTGACGTCACCAAGAACGAACAGCAGAAGGCGGCCCTGAATCGCGTGCTGGCGGGGCTGGTCGGACAGCCGCAGTTCATCACCCTGGTCGAGAAGTTCAATGTCGCGGACCGCTATCCGGAATTGGCTCAACTGGCCGCAGTCCGGCCCGACGATCAAATCGGAATCGACGCCGTGCGCGTCCTGCTGGCCAAGCAGCAATTGAAGTTACTGGCCTCGCTCTTGAAAGACTCGCAGGCGAAGAACAACCTGGCAGTGGGCCTCGCCACTGCCCTGAGTAACTCGGGGGACGCCCAGGTTGTGCCGTTGCTGTTAGCGCTCGTGCAGGATGCCGCCACCCCCGCGGACCTGCGTCGCCAATCGATCAAGGGAGCGACGCGGACCAAGGCCGGAGCCGCCGAAGTCTTGAAACTTGCTGCAGCCAAGGCCTTCGATGACACGTATGCACCGGCTCTGTCAGCCGCATTGCAGAGCGCGCCGCTGGATGCCGCTCAGAAGGCCATTTTCGAGACACTGTTCCCCTCACCAGCGGGCAAAGATTCCAAGCCGCTGCCATCGCTGGTCGAGCTGGCACAACGCAAGGGAGACGCCGGCAACGGCGCCAAGATCTACGCCACGACCGGCAAGTGTGCCACCTGCCATATCGTCAACAATCAGGGCAAAGAAGTCGGCCCGAACCTGTCTGAAATCGGCAGCAAACTGAGCCGCCAGGCGATGTTCGAATCGATCGTCTTCCCGAGTGCCGGGATCAGCCACAACTACGAGACGTTCTCGGCGGTGATGCACGATGGCACGATCTTCAATGGCATTCTGATCAGCCAGACCGACGAAGCTGTCACCCTGCGCAACAACGAGGCGATTACCAAGGTGATTGCGCGTAAGGATATTGATGACTTGGTCAAGCAGAAGTTGTCGCTGATGCCAGCCGACCTGGCCAAGCTGCTGTCGGTCGAGGAAATGACCGATGTTGTGGAGTTTTTAGCTACGCTGAAAAAGAAGTAGAAGAAGTAGCCGCAGGGTTCTGGGAACCGCGATAAAATAACAGCCCCGCATCGAAAGTATGTTCGATGCGGGGCTGTTGTGCTGAATACTTTCGGATGTCGCGTGACACAGTGATTCGGCATTTGTATTGAGCACCAACGGTGCGCGCTAGGCCAGCCTGGGGCAACGCCCCAGGTTGTGATTTTCTGAAAATTGCTGAGCCCTGAAGGGGCGCGCTTGGCTGCGAGCGCGCCCCTTCAGGGCTTCAGGCAATCTTAAACATGTGCTACCTGGGGCGTTGCCCCAGGCTGGCCTGGTACGCACCTTTGGTGCTGAAGAGTTGTCAGCGAAATCTGTTCAACTGGGCGAGAACTTTTTATGGTCGCGTTGGTCGTCGAAAGACGATCGGGACGGCCAAAGTACCTGCGTCGCGTCACAAAAAGTGGCTATCTCAAGAACCGTCCCCCGTTGATGTCGA
>CAZQUW010000207.1:0-1377 GCA_964596215.1 uncultured Planctomicrobium sp.
TCCGGATGATCCGCACGTCGACCTTGTTCTCGATGTGGTAGTTCATGCAGAGCGTTTCGGCGACGCGTTTGCCTTCGTCGTAGCAACTGCGGGGACCGATCGGATTGACGTGCCCCCAGTAGTCTTCACGCTGAGGGTGAACATTGGGGTCGCCATAGACCTCCGAAGTCGATGCCTGCAGAATACGCGCCCGGCACCTTTTGGCCAGCCCCAAGACGTTGACCATCCCTACGGTCGAAGTCTTGATTGTCTTGATCGGATTGTACTGATAGGCCTTCGGCGATGCGGGACACGCAAGATTGTAGATCTGGTCGACTTCCAGCAGGATCGGCTCGACAATATCGTGGCGGATCAACTCAAACCGGGGATGGCCGAGCAGATGAGCAATATTCTCTTTGCGGCCGGTAAAAAAATTATCGAGGCAGATGACCTCGTCGCCCCGTTCGATCAACCGATCGCACAGGTGGCTCCCCAGGAATCCAGCCCCCCCAGTCACTAGAATCGTTGCCATATCGCCTGCCCGGAAAATGCTTTACGCGCTAAAGGACCTTTGTTGTGTTATCGCCACACACTGACATGGATGAAGCATAGCTCGCTTCATCGTACATGTCGGTCGGGATATGGCGACAACTCAATAAATGATCGTCAGCGCGTGCAAGTCGCGGGTGTGACGCGATTATTCTGTCTTGGTGAGCTGAACCTCGTGGCCGATGCTTCCAGCGTCGGCACCGATGCAGGGAGCATCGGCCACGATCCGTTGTCCGACTAGATGCTTAACGTCCGTTTGTGCACTGCCAGAGCGGCTTCCTTCACCGCTTCCGACAGGGTCGGGTGCGAGTGACACGTGCGGAAGATGTCTTCGCTGCTGGCTCCAAACTCCATCGCAGCAGCAGCTTCGGCGATCAAATCACCGGCGCGGGGCCCAATGATGTGGACTCCCAGCACGCGGTCGGTCTTGGCATCGGCCAGGATCTTGACGAAGCCTTCGGTATCGTTCAGCGTGCGAGCCCGCCCGTTGGCCAGGAACGGGAACTTACCCTTGTTGTAAGCGATCCCTTCCTTCTGCAGCTGGTCTTCCAACTTGCCGACAGCGGCAATCTCGGGATGCGTGTAAACCACGGCGGGAATCACATCGTAATTGACATGACTGTACTTGCCGGCGATGGCATCGGCACAGGCCACGCCTTCTTCTTCCGCCTTATGAGCCAGCATCGGCCCACGAACGACATCACCAATGGCAAACACACCGGGGACAGCCGTTTTGAAGTGATCGTCGATCGGAATCTTGCCCCGCTCGTCCAGCTTCAGGCTGATGGAGTCCAATCCCAAGCCTTCGGTATTTGGTGCGCGACCGACAGCCAGCAGCACGCGATCGCA
>CAZQUW010000207.1:1387-5128 GCA_964596215.1 uncultured Planctomicrobium sp.
AAGTGATGGGATCCCCCCCTTCATAACGCACGACCGCCTGCTTCTTCTCAGACTTCGCTTCGAGAACCTTCGTTCCCAGTTTGAACTCAAAGCCCTGCTTCTGGAAAATCTTAAACGCTTCCTTCGCCACTTCTTCATCAATGCCCGGCAGGATGCGGTCGAGGAACTCGAGCACGGTGACCTTGGCCCCCAGACGGCGCCACACCGAGCTCATTTCCAGGCCAATATAGCCGCCGCCAATCACGACGATGTGCTTGGGAACTTCCGTGTACGAGAGGGCCTCGGTACTGGTACCGACCCGGTCTCCGTCCGGCTTCACGCCAGGCAGATTGGCGACCTTGCTGCCCGTGGCGATAATGAAATTCTTCCCCGTTAATAGGGTCGATTCTTTACCGTTTTCGACCACGACCTTGCCGACGCCATCGAAGCGCCCGGTCCCCAGATACCGCGTGATCTTGGCCTTCTTCAGCAGCCCGTCGATGCCGGCGGCCAGAGTGGTCACGACCTTCTCTTTACGAGTCAGCATGGCGGGCAAATCGAGCGACACGCCCGACACCTTGACGCCGTGCACGGCCAGATTGTTCTGCGTCTCGTGATAGAGATAGCTGGATTCGAGCATCGCCTTGCTGGGGATACAGCCAACTCGCAGGCAGGTGCCACCGAGTTTCGATTCTTTCTCGATCACCGCCACGTTCATGCCCAACTGAGCTGCCCGCAATGCGGCTGTGTAACCGCCAGGACCACCCCCGATAATCACCAGATCGTGTTCGTTCGACATCCCAGTTTCCAACTTCTAGTTTCGTGTGAGCGATCGCCGCGGCGACAGGAATCCTTTGAATGACCTTGCTCGACTCGGGAACAGCACGATTTGAAATCATTTGCACCACGGAGACACGGAGAACACAGAGAGGACGAAATGAGTCACTCCGTGTTCTCCGTGTCTCCGTGGTGAACTTCCAATTCTAGATCTCCAGCAGAATGCGGGAAGGATTCTCCATGCATTCCTTGATCCGCTTGAGGAACGTTACCCCTTCACGACCGTCGACCAGACGATGATCGTAAGTCAGGGCGACGTACATCATCGAGCGAATCACCACCTGGCCGTTGAGCGCGACTGGTCGTTCTTGAATGGCGTGCAGGCCCAGGATTCCGCTTTGCGGGGGATTGACGATCGGCGTCGACAGCAGCGATCCGTAGATGCCGCCGTTGCTGATCGTGAAGGTGCCACCCTGCAGTTCTTCCGGCTTGATCAAGTTATCTTTGGCGCGCTTGCCGAAGTCTTCGATCGTCTTTTCAATCTCGGCGAAACCGAGCATCTCGGCATTGCGAATGATGGGCACGACCAGTCCCTTGCCGCCGCCGACCGCGACTCCGACGTCGTAGTAGTTGTGATAGACGATGTCATTGCCGCGAATCTCGGCATTGACGGCCGGGATCAGTTTGAGCGCTTCGACGGCCGCCTTGATGAAGAAGGACATGAAGCCGAGCTTGACGCCGTGCTTGGCGAGAAACGCGTCTTTGTATTCGCCGCGCAGGGCCATGACGTTGGTCATGTCCACTTCGTTGAACGTCGTCAGCAACGCCGCATTGGATTGGGCCTCGACCAGCCGGCGAGCAATCGTGCGTCGCATCATCGACATCGGAACGGTTTCTTCCTGACGGGCACCGCCGGCAGGTTGCAGGGCCGCCGTCGTGGCGATGGCCCCCTTATGCTGAATGACATCGCCAACCAGGATCCGTCCGCCAGGCCCCGTCGCCGTGACCTGCCCGGCCGACAAACCGCGATCGGACAATTCGCGAGCTGCCGCAGGCATCACGACAGGCGCACCCGACGGAGCGGGCTTGGCTTCTACCGGGGCCTTTGTGGCCACGGGTGCCGGAGGGGGAGGAGCGGATTTGGCCGGCGCTGCCGCCGCCTTGGCAGGAGCCTTGCCGTCGGTGTCGATCTGGGCCACGACCGAGTCGACCAGGACCACCTGACCGGGCTGGGCCAGGATCTTGGTCAGCACTCCGGCAGACGGAGCGGGAATCTCGGCGTTGGATTTCTCAGACTCGACGATCAACACGTTTTCGTCTTTGTTGACCCAGTCGCCCTCTTTCTTCAACCACTCACCGATCTGAACTTCCTTGATCGATTCCCCCATGCTGGGGACCTTTAGTTCCACTGCCATGATTCACAGACCTTACTGATTGGAATGAATCGTCGAGGGCGGGATCGCGAGTTTTTCAGTACGCAAGGCTATTGCAGCCTGCTCAGTGTCCCTAAATTCAACGAACAACAGCATGACAAAACTGTCGGTGGCGGCAAATGCTGACCGAAAATCTTACCGCACCGTTATTTTTCATAGCGCAAACCGCCATGACTGGCCTACTTCGGCCAATTCTGGAGGTTAATCGGCACTCGCAGGAATTGCAATCAAGGGGGAATTTGTTCGGCGACGGGAACGGGAAATCAGGCGGGCAAAACTGATTAATAAGGATAGTCCGCCGATCATCACCGAACGCGTCATTTTTCCTCTCGAAATGCCTCCCAGAAATTCAGACACCTGGCACTTGAAACTATGCCCGAAACCGCGGCCAATTCACCCCTCGATCCGTCTCGCCCAGCCATTCTGGGGGGGCTGGCGGTGCGTCCCGAGGGGCCGCCCGTATGGCCGGTGCGCGATTCCGCTGTGCTGGAAATCCTGAAATCCGCTTGGGACTCCGGATCCTGGGGACATTATCACGGCGGGCACATCCGCCGCTTGAGTGAGCGCGTGTCGCAGATGCTGGCGGTGGAAGACGTCATTCCGTGCGCGAGCGGGACCGTTGCCATCGAACTGGCCTTGCGCGGCCTGAAAATTGGTCCGGGTGATGAAGTTATTCTCTCGGCATATGACTTCAAGGGGAATTTTCAAAACATCCTGACGGTCGGGGCCGTTCCGGTGCTCGTGGACGTCAACGAATGGGACTGGCAATTTTGTACGGCTGATCTCGTCGCTTCCGTCACGCCGCGGACCAAGGCGATCCTGGTGTCACATCTGCATGGTGGCATGGTGGATATGCCGACGGTGATGGAGTTCGCTCAAGAACGCGGATTGCCAGTGATCGAAGATGCCTGCCAGATGCCGGGAGCCATTATCGGTGGCCGGCCGGCGGGAACCTGGGGGGACATCGGAGTCTGGAGTTTTGGGGGCTCGAAACTGCTGACGGCTGGGCGGGGGGGGGTGCTGTATACGAACCAGGCGGAGATCGCTCAGCGAATCCATCTCTATTCGCACCGGGGTAACGAGGCATACCCGCTGTCGGAATTGCAGGCGGCCGTCCTCGAACCGCAGTTGGAAGCTCTGGCCCAGCGGAATCTCACTCGAGCCGGCAATGCACGACGGCTGCGCGAACTGCTGCTCACGATTCCGGGACTGCATCCGTTTACCGAGTCGCTCACTGACTCCCAGCCGGGATACTACAAGCTGGGACTGCAGTTTGAGCCGGCACAATGGGGGGGGCTGACTCGAGATCGATTCGCGCAGGCGATGCGCGCGGAAGGGATTGCACTCGACGCGGGATTCCGCGGCCTGCATCGCGTCCACTCTGCCCGTCGTTTTCGAACGGCCAGTCGTTTGCAGGAAGCTGATCGAGCCGACGAGCAGGTCCTCACATTGCACCACCCGATCTTACTTGCGGAGTCGCCCGACGATTTGCAGCAGATTGTGGTGGCCGCCAGGAAGATCCAGGCTCACGCTGCGGAAATTGTGCGGGGAT
>CAZQUW010000207.1:5228-8278 GCA_964596215.1 uncultured Planctomicrobium sp.
GCAATCGTTGCCGCCAGTTTCTGCCCCAGGCCTTGAATGGCCACCTGCTTCGCCGTATCGACGAGCTGTCCTTCCGCAGAAAAGGCTTCAGCCGCATTGGAGATGGAAATCTGCTCTGGTAGCACGAGGACGTTGATATTGCTGAGGATGGCTCGCAGGTGAACCAGGCCGCGCAATCCGCCCAGCGCCCCGGTTGAGGCACTCATGATCACGGCGACTTTGTCGATGTAACAGGCCAGTCGCGGCTTGCCGGGAATGGGACGTGAGATCCAGTCGATGGTGTTTTTGAGCACCGCCGACAGTGAGCTGTTATATTCCGCCGACGAAATCAGCAGGCCTTGATGCTCGAACATCAATTGCTTCAGTTTCAACGCGTTTTCCGGTGTGCCTTGTGCTTCGAGATCTTCGTCGAAGACCGGCAGGGGAAAATCTCGCAGATCAATGACAGTGACTTCGGCGCCAGCCAGACGGGCCCCGTCTGCGGCAATCCGGACGAGTTGCTTATTGTAGGAACCAGCGCGCAAACTTCCCGCGAAGGCCAGGATTCTGGGAACGGGCATTTTTCAACAGCCTTATCTCGAAGGTATAGTTCAGGGGATCGCCGGAGCGCAGCTGAATCTATTAGAGTCATCCAGTGGCCGACCGACAACAATGGTTGCCCGCAATGTTTTCCATGTGCGAGCAGCACCCTGAAAAAATGCGGGGTCGCGGATCAATCTTGGTTTGAGACGTGGTATTCTACCGGATTCCGACAGGTATCGTAGAATCGCCGTCGATCACCGGCCCGCTTTGTCCGTTATTGACTTGACTCGAGAACACCTCTCCCATGTCCGGCGCTGAAGACCCACTACTGACTTCGCTGCAGTTTGTCACAGGCGTGGGGCCAAAGCGAGCTGAATTACTGGCGAAGCTGGAGCTGTGGACCGTTCAAGATCTGCTGTGGTACTTACCACGTGATTACCTCGATTTAACGGACGTCCGGGGCATCAAGGAACTGGAAAAGGATCTTGTTCAATCGGTGGTGGGGCGGGTCGTGGATCTCGATTACCGGCAACTCACCAAGGGCCGGGTGATGATCGGGGTGCTGCTGGAATGTGACGGCGGTTATCTGCGGGGTGTCTGGTTTAATCAGCCGTGGATGCTCAAAAAATTTCGCCCCAGCGAGCAGGTGGTTTTCTCCGGGAAGCCCAAATGGAGTCAGGGACGCTGGGAAATTTCGAATCCGAATGTGCAATGGATCGGTGACGATGACGACAGCTCTGCGGCCGTTTCGGTCCTGCCGCGGTATGGTCTGACAGATGGCCTGCGGATGTCCGAGATGCGGCGTATCGCTCAGCAGGTGGTCCAGCAGTTTGTCGACTTCATTCCCGATCCCATTCCGGCGGCATGCCAGGTTGAATGGCAGCTGGCGTCGATGCGGGATGCCCTGCGCAGAATACATTTTCCCAAGAGTCTGATCGATGCCCAGGAAGCCCGACGGAGCCTGGTGTTCCATGACTTGCTCGATTTTCAATTGGCATTGGCCCTGCGTCGACGGTATTGGCGACAGCGCAGCCCGGCTCCTATGTTGCCGGCGACTCCCAAGGTCGATGCCCGTATTCGGCGGTTGTTCCCGTTTACCCTGACGGCAGGACAGGACAAGGCGATCAAGGACATTTCGGAAGACATGGCCTCGGGGCAGGCCATGCAGCGTTTGCTGCAGGCCGACGTTGGAGCGGGCAAAACGGCGATTGCCATTTATGGCATGCTGGTGGCCGTAGCGGCGGGCTACCAGGCGTGCCTGATGGCACCGACCGAATTGCTGACCATGCAGCACTGGCAAACTGTTGAACGGCTGTTGGGCCATAGCCGGGTTCAACGCCTGTTGCTGACCGGTAACCTGACGGCCAAGCAGCGGCAACTGGCGTTGGATCAGATCCGTAGTGGCGAGGCCCAGCTGGTTGTCGGAACACAGTCGCTGATTCAAAAGGATGTTTCATTTTCCAAGCTGGGGCTGGTCGTCGTGGATGAACAGCATCGCTTTGGTGTGACGCAACGCGCCCATTTTTCCAGCGGGACCGAGAACGTGCATATGCTGGTGATGACGGCGACCCCGATTCCGCGCAGTATCTGCATGACGCAGTTCGGGGACCTCGATCTAACCATCAACGCGGACTTGCCACCCGGGCGGCAGAAGGTCGTGACGAGCCGGATCTCAACGGACAATCATCGCAGCAAGGCGTGGAATTTTATCCGCCAGAAGCTGGAATCGGGCCGGCAGGTTTACATTGTCTGTCCGCGTGTCGAAGAAGGAGAATCGAACGGCGATGCGGCCGACATGATGAGTGCCGAGACCGCCTATCGCGAATTGCAGAACACCGAACTGCGAGGCTTTCGAGTCGGCATGGTACATGGGCAGCTGGACCGCGACGTCAAAGCACAGCAGATGGCCGATTTTCGAGCGGGGCAGATTCAGGCGTTGGTGTCCACCACGGTGATTGAAGTCGGTGTCGATGTGCCCAATGCCAACCTGATGGTGATTTTTCAGGCCGAACGGTTCGGGCTGTCACAACTTCATCAGCTGCGGGGGCGTATCGGACGGGGTGAGTTTCAAGGGTATTGCTTTCTGTTTACGGAAACCGACAAGCCGGAAGCGGTCCAGCGCCTGGTGGCACTGGAAACGTCGACGAACGGGTTTGAAATTGCCGAGGCCGATTTTCGATTGCGCGGGCCGGGGGATATTCTCGGAACGCGGCAGCATGGTAATTTGCCGTTGCGCGTGGCCGATCTATTACGCGACCAGACGGTACTCGAAGAAGCCCGTTCGGTTGCGTTCCAGCTGGTCAATTCAGGACGTCTGGATCAGCCCGAATTCGCGATGTTGAAAATTCGCGTGCTGGATCGATTTGAAACCCCGATGGAACTGGTACGCTCCGGGTAAGGGGAATACGCGGGTATCTGGGCAGATCGATATTCCCCACTCCATTCTGCGCATTCGCGAATTTGAACCGGCTGGAAATATGGTGCATTTGCACGGGCAGTCGTACAATCGCAGTGGTCAATGCCGATGC
>CAZQUW010000207.1:8378-11392 GCA_964596215.1 uncultured Planctomicrobium sp.
CCGTCCGTCGATGAGAATACCTGAAACTTCATGAGAACTGCTGATATGACTCTTTTGCCGACTGACGTAAGTGGTCCCGCATCAAATGTGTCCCGGCGGTCCTTTCTGCAAGTTGCAGCCGGCGGAGCCTTGGGCTGGTCGTGCGCCAGCCAGCTGGGGTTGGCGAATTCCGTTGTGCCCGTCTCGAATATTCCGCCACGCAGCGCCAAGCAGCTCATCATGATCCTGCTGACGGGTGGTCCCAGTCAGATCGATACCTGGGACCCCAAGCCGAATGCACCGGTGGAGTATCGCAACTTTGATCCCGCGTGTGCGACGTCCGTACCGGGCGTGTGGATCAGTGAAAACTTGCCCGGGATGGCTGCTCGCCTGCACCAGGTTGCGCTCGTCCGATCATTGTCGCACGATGGCCCTGCGACGCACTCGGCAGGTCTGCAACTGCTGATGACGGGACGCTATTTTTATCACCAGGAAACAGCCCCGCATTTCGGCTCGGTGCTTTCGCAGCTGTTGGGAAGTACTGGCGATGTGCCGGCGAACATTGTGCTGGGAGGCCCGCTGGCGGACGACATCAGCGAGGATGGCCATAGTCAGACCGCGGCGTGGCTCAATCCGCGCCATGCACCACATTTTGCCGGCAGTTCCGCGAACGCCACTTTTGTGCCCCAGGTTAACACGCAACTCGACCTGCAATCGGAACCGTGGAACGTTCAGCGACACTATGGTTTCCACGAACTGGGACGAAAGTGTCTGCAAGCGCGGCGGTTGATCGAGCGGGGAGCGCGGACGGTCACCATCAATCAATTTGGTTCGGTTCTTGATCAAACGACATGGGATATGCATGCCAATGGCGGGCGTTTGAATTCGACCGCCCGCGATTATCGCCAGACCTTATGTCCGCAACTCGATCAGGCCCTGTGTGGCTTGCTGGACGACTTGTCGGATCGTGGATTGCTGTCCGAAACGGTCGTTGCGGTATGTGGTGAAATGGGACGTTCGCCGCTGATCAACAGCCATGGAGGCCGTGACCATCACTCCAACGCATGGTCGGTCATGCTGGCGGGAGGTCCGATTCAACCTGGAGTTGTCGTGGGTTCGACCGATGCATTTGGTGGCACGCCGGCAACTCGTCCGGTGTCGCCAGCAGAACTGCTGGCGACGCTTTATCGTTCGCTGGGAGTTGACGCCCGCCGAGCGATGGAAGTGGGCCCCACGGGATGGCCCCAGGCAGTTGTCGATGCGTCACCGATCAGCGAGTTGTTTTAGATAAGCCTCGACCAGAGCCCGAGGTGCCGGCAAGTGGATCGCGCGATCCACTCGCTGGCGCTTCGGGCTGGTATTGTTGGTACTGCCAGGCGCTTACCCCAGGGTGATTCGTCGCCCGGTCCTGGCGGATTCGTAAATTGCCAGGATGATTTCGACGCTCTTGCGGCCTTCAGCGCCGTCGACCAACGGCTTGCGGCCATGTTGAATCGCGTCGACGAAGTCTTCCAGCTGTTTGAAGTGCCCCTGGTAGCTGATCGACTTGGGGTCGGCTGCACCGCCGCCGCCACCCACCTTCTGTGCGAACCGTTCGCGGGTGAGTTGATCGTCGGGTGTTTCGGGGTCGAACTTCCACAGCAGCACGTCGTCCTGCTCGACGATGGCCGAGCCTTTCGTGCCGTGAATCTCGGTCTTCTTGAGCAATCCGGGCCAGGCGCTGGTCGTGGCTTCCATCACTCCCAGCGCCCCGTTCTTGAAGCGGATCACGGCGACACCAGTATCTTCGACTTCAATCCGTTCATGCGCCAGGGTGCCGGTGAATCCGCTGACCTCGGCCACATCCCCCATCAACCATTGTAACAGGTCGACATTGTGAATCGCCTGATTCATGTAGGCGCCGCCACCGTCCAGCTTCCAGGTGCCGCGCCAGCCGCCATTGTCATAGTATTCCTGGGTTCGCCACCACTTGACGTAGGCATCGCCCAGAGTCAGTCGACCGAACTTGCCGGAATCGATGGCATGCTTGAGAGCCATATTGGCGGGGCTGAAGCGTGATGGGAAAATCGTGCAGAGCTGGACCTTGGCTGCCTCACAGGCGGCGATGATCTGATCACAGCGTTCCAGCGTAATTTCGAGGGGTTTTTCAACGACCACATGCTTGCCGGCAGCGGCTGCGGCCAGAGCAGGATCGAGATGGGCGCCACTGGGGGTGCAGATATTGACAATGTGCAATCCCGGGTGCTTCAGGAATTCGGCATAGTCCGTGTAGACGGCGCAGCCACCGACCTGATCGACGATTTTCTGAGCGTTCGCCGGATTGGAAGTGTGGACGGCGACGACCTTAGCGCCAGTGAGGTCTTGAATTGCCCGAGCGTGAAATGCGGCGATCATGCCGCAACCGACAATGCCAAAACCTACCGTCATGCTATGCTCCTCTGGTGATGTACGGACCAAGTATGTCAAACGGGGCGACCGCGATTGATGATACTTACCGTGATGTCATCAGAGAAGCATGAGCAAACAAGCTTGGTGCACAGGGATTATACCGCTGAATTGTGCCACCCCTGCAGCACGTTTGGCGTGCTAATGCTGTGCAGCTGCCAGAGCTTGCGAAGCAAGCTGACCATTTTGACCGACGACCCGTCGATAGTCGCCACGCGCGGCCTTTAACGCGTTGCGTTCTTCGTCAATCTCGCTCGCCGTTCTGATTCCCAGGCGACGGAGAATTGGCAATGGGGGGCACCAGCCTTGAATGGCGTGCTGCAAGAGAAAGCCCTGGACCAGGAACGGCAAGGCGAACCATTTGCGATTGGTGGTCAGGCCGAGCGCCATTCCCGTCAACGTAATTGAAGGGGCCACGGTTTCAAGGTAGCGTTCGATGTCCCACTCGGCATCGAGGACGCTCAGTCGATCAGAGATCGCATCCGGTCCAGCTTCGATCACCCGCGCCACGATGGCCGCGGTGCGGCTCCGAATTTCTTCATTAACACTCTCCGCAGTATTCTCGCGCACTCGATCAGCGGTTGAAACGA
>CAZQUW010000208.1:0-11330 GCA_964596215.1 uncultured Planctomicrobium sp.
CTGCCCGCGGAGCCACTCGCTGACGCTTCGGGCTGGTCTGTTTCTAGACCTACTTCGAGGTTTCGCCGGCCGGTTTCTTCGCTCCTGGTCCCAATGCCGGCTGCACCCAGGCCTGCTCGAAATCACCGATATTCGAGGGATTCGGGTGCAGCTTGGAGGAAGTGATTCGGGCTCGGACGTAGAGTTCGTCGCCGGTGAACTGGTAGCTGGCTGAAGTGCCCGTTGATTTTGCCAGTACACTGCCGATCTCCGCGCTGTACCGGCGAGTCACGTTCAGCTCGGTTCCGTCCTTGTCCGTCACGGGCGTGCTCTTGGGATCAAAGCCGGCGCGAGTGCCGATGAACTCGATTGTGTACATCACATCGGGCGCCCCGGCGATATCGATGGACAGCCCCTTTTCATCGGAGACCACGCGATTGAGGGTGACCCCGGACGAAGAGTAGAAGCGGCCTTTTTCCAGGTTCTCGATCAGCGAAGCGGTGCTTAAATCACTCGCCAGGACCATGACCCAGCCGCGTCCCGGTTCGGACTTGCGGCTGGGAATCTGATGATAGTTGTGGCCGTCGTCGGTCGCGATGCCGTACATCACGGGCAAATCCAGTTCCGTCAGTCGCTTGGCGAGAATGATGTCCCAGATCTGCTCGGTCGAGGCGTGGATGTCGTCACCCCGGTTATTGACTCCAGGGTGTCCGTTGTAGACTTCGAAGAAGTTTTCACCCCGCACCTTGGCCAGGTCCTCTGCGGTAACTCCCCAGCCGAAATTAGGGTGATTGAGGTGGATCAGGATTGGCTGACCCGTTCGCTCGCGCTGGGCAATGACGGCGTTCGTGTTGTTCTGCATGACGTCGTAGACGGAATCACCACCCAGTGGCGGCACCACCTCCTGCACGTTGGAGGCGTTCATGTGGATCGGTTTTTTCTGGAATCGGTCAGTAATTTCCTGTCCCTGAATCAGCAGATACTTCCCCGGTTCCGCGATGCGCTCAACCACCTGGTCGAACGTCTTCAACTTCACTTCCAGGCGGCCCTCACGCATGCGGTCTTCGATCCAGTTTTCGGGGAATCGAGTCCGCAGTTTGTCATACGCCAGGCGTTTGCCGGCACTTTTCTCGACATCAATCCAGCGTTCGGTGCGCTGGATGACGTTGTGGTCCGTGAAGCACAGGAAGTCGTAGTTGTGATCGCGATACCAGACCGCGATCATTTCGAGGTACTCGTCCCCGTCACTCCACAGCGAGTGGGTGTGCAAGTTGCCGCGATACCAGCGCTCGGCAGTGTTGGCCGCGAGAACGGTGGAATTGACATCGAGGCTCGTCGAAATGCCACGTTGATTCAACAATCCGGCGAGACAGATCAATACGGTCAACGGAGCAGCAAAGCACCAGCGCCAGTGACGCGACATGGGAGCACCTCAAGATTCGACAGCAGTCATGTTGGCCTACAACGGCAGGATCAACCACAACAGATAAGCTACCGGTGCTGCGTAAATGACGCTATCGACTAGATCCAGAATTCCTCCAAATTCGGGGAGTAATTCCGCGGAATCTTTCTGTCCGGTGTCACGCTTAATCAAAGATTCGCACAAATCTCCCATGAGTCCCACAATTCCAATGGCGACGCCGAAAAATGCGGCTGCCAGCAGATTGGACCGCGGACCGTGCGGATTGAGCAGTGGTGCCAGGCATCCAAACCACAACAGCGAGCCGAGGGAAGCACCCAGTACGGCACCGCAGGCTCCCATCCAGGTTTTACCGGGACTCAGCCGTTCGATCAGCTTGCGTCGGCCAAAAAACTTGCCTAAGAAATAAGCTCCGATATCTCCACATTTCGCGGCGACGACCAGCGAGCCCAGCGCCACATACCCGGCATCGGCACCGGCCACCCAGCGCAATTGCACCGTCAGGCTCAGCAGAATGCCGATGTAGCTGACGATGAAGATCTCGGCACCGAGCGATTCCATGCTGTGCCCGGGCCGCTGGTAACGATAGGCCTCGCTCCACAGCAGAACCATCAGTGACAAGGCAAACACCAGCATGGCCGGGCCCAGGGCTGCCGTCTCTCGGACATAGAGGTCGGCGGTGGGGGAACCAGCACGCTCGATCCAGTTGGCGCTGAGCACCAGCAGGCTGCCCAGCTGGACGAGCCAGGGTTGAACCGAGAACGAGCGAATCCGTAAGAGCTGGCTGAGCTCCCAGGTGGCACGGAGTGCGATCAGCAGCGCCAGTGCCAGCAGGCCCCAGGCGGCGCGACCGGTATAGGCATCCAGGGTCAGCAATCCCACCAGGGCCAGTGCCAGGCAGGGGCCAAGTATCATCCTCCAGCGCAAAGCCAGCCTCGCAAATCTGTCTCAGGGGAGTGGTCGATGGAAGGGGGGGCTGCTGCCGAGCCAGGGACCCACTCCTTCAGGGGGTTTTCAATCCGCCGAACCGACGGTCGCGGGCGGCATAGTCTTTCAGTGCTGCGATCAGATCTGGACGCCGAAATTCAGGCCAACATTTCTCCGTGACCCATAATTCGGCATAACTGATCTGCCAAAGTAAAAAGTTGCTGATGCGCATCTCACCGGCGGTACGAATCACTAAATCCGGATCAGGCATGCCGGCGGTGTAGAGTCGGGATGAGATCGTTTCTTCGCTGATCTCTGCGGGATTCAAGGTGCCGGCCGCCACTTCTTGAGCAATCCGTTGCACGGCATCGGTCAGTTCACTGCGGCTGCCGTAGTTGACGGCCAGGCAAAGACACATTCCGCTGTTATGCTGACTGAGATCGAGAGTTTGCTGGACTTCCCGCAGGACCCCCGGGGTCAGGCCTTCCTGCCGGCCGATCATGGCGAATCGCAGATCCTGCCGCATAATTTCCGAGCGTTCTTCAATCACATACTGTTCGAGCAGGCGCATCAGGAAATCGAGCTCAGGCTTGGGCCGTTTCCAGTTTTCGCTGCTCAGGCAATACAGCGTGAGCTGTTCAACTCCCAGGCGGGCCGATTCCTCGACGATCGTGCGGACGCTTTCCACACCCCGGAGGTGGCCCTCCACGCGTTGCAACCCGCGCTGCTGCGCCCAGCGTCCATTGCCATCCATGATGACAGCGATGTGGCGCGGTAGCCGTTCGGCGCATAAGCCTTCTGCAGCCAGCAATTCCAAAGCCGTGGAAGACACCACGTAGCACATCCTCAATCAAGAACTTCCGAACCTCGAAGGGCCGCGAACGGGTTTGTCTGCGACCGGTCACTGCATGTGGTTCGTATTCTGGCGACTTTCAGCGTTGCAGCCAAGAGTCTGCCCCGGATGGTGCCACATTGTGGAACAGGAAGTCGCCGCAGGAAGGCCGGCGCTCTTCAAGCCAACCAGCGAATTTCACGCGGTTTACACAACTGGAATGCACCCAGGCGACCCGTAGCGTGAGGGAAATGGAGAGTTCGCGTCCGAGATTCGTTGCTGAGCGGCTCGCCGGGATATCTCAGAACACGATTTCGAGGCGTTGATTCTCTTTAAGCATCGCCGAGTAAACGCGAATCGTATCGCGTACGCGGGCCGCCGCACCGGGGACGAAGATTACGACTTGATTGGCATCGGCGATCACTTCGGAAGTGTGGGGCGAGATCATCAGCCGAAATTTGTCGGTGCCCACCACTGAGCCGGTGATGTCGCCCGCGGGAATCTTCTGATTGCGTTTCTTGTACTTCACCTGAATCACAATCTTGTAGTCTTCACCGGGAGCAGGGTCGTCGGGTACGGTCCACGCCGTGAAACTCCCTTTGTTGACCGCTTTGCCACCTTCGGGCATTTTATACCCGCCGATGTTCAGCCCATTCCCAATCCCGTCGCCGGTCCCTTCACCTTCACCCTTGCTGACGCTGCCAATATCCTCAGGCACCTTCAAAGAGGAAGGCCCAAACGCATTGGACACTGCGCTGGCTGTCAGCATTTTGTCGAGCGAATCGCTGGACAAGCCCCCCGAGGTATCCACCTGGAACACCGGGGTTTCATCCAGGGACTCGGCGGTCAGGTCTTCGCCTTGAACGGCCATCAGGGTATTTACACCCAGATCGGTCAGTTCCTGATGAAAGACAACAATTGACAGGGGCAACGCGATCAAGACATGCATGAAGATCGAGATCGCATAGCTGCGAAGTGCGGATTTTCCCAACCAGCGTTCTCGCAGCGTTTCATGCCACTCCAGCAGTTCGGGTTCTTCGGCTTCAATTGGAGGCAGCACGACGCCCGTGTCTTGAATTTCCGGGGCGGGCGCGAGTCTCGACTGATCCTCGCTGCCGGCTTTCGAATCTTTCGCCGGGGCGATGCTGCTGCCGACAGGTGCGGGCTTGGCTCGGAACCACGCGGGTGGCGCCTTGCTGGGATGCGTAACCGCAATCGCAGTTTCGAGTTCCGAACTGTCTGTGAAGTTCTCGAGAGTGATTTCGGGGGTCTGGACGTCAGGCATGGCAGGGGTCTGGGAAGCACTGCGAGCAGCGGCCGCGGCTTGCCGGGCGCGACGCTTCAGCATCCACTCAGGAACGTCTACGTTCCCGTTCGCTGCTTGCGTGCTGCTGATTGGTTCGTCCATTGCCTGCTGACCTTCCAGCGACCCACTCCGCCAATACGTTACGTATTATCTAACCCAATTATCGCGTCCAGGTTCTGCAAATCGAGATCTAAAATCACCGGGGCGTTGTATCTGGACCGCAGCTGATACGGTTTGCGAAGGGAGCGACAGGTCTGCGGTGCGGAGAATCCCGCTCCAGGATTATACGCAGAATTTGCCGGCGCGAGACAATTTATTCGACAATCTCTGCCCGGAATCGCGCCTGGATGACACCCTGTCAGGGGACTCGCGGACACGGGATGTCGGCGTTTTTCCCAAGGCTTTCACGAGGCCAGGGGCCGGGCGGCGAACACATTCAGTGAATCGTGCTCATTGCTGTCCGGTGACAGCGTGTCGTTATTCTGCGGGAGGCTGTGAGTAGCCATCACCGGCTGGAAACGAGATCCGCTAGAAAGAGAAGCCGGCGCGCAGGAGCCAGGAGTCGCCGATTCCAAACCCGGGTGTGGAACCGCGGAACTCGACCTGCCGATCGGTGATGTATCCCCCTTCGAAGAATCCCGACCACTTGTAGCCCTGGGCATGGACACCCAGCATGAATCGATAATCCCGAAACTCGGCCCGGTCTTTCAGTCGCGTGGCGTCATCGAAATTAATCTGGTAGGCCTCGACGGTGTATTCCGCGGACCCATACATCCAGAAGTCGGTTTGCCCAACACTGCCGGTGAAATAGCTCACACGGGACTTGGGGAACATTGCGCGAACTTCCCAGCGATCATCGGGGGTCCAGACCACGCCGCCATACGGAATCACAATGTTGTCGGCCCGATCCCAGTACGCCGCTCCAATCGCGAGTGTCAGCTGTGGTGAAATCTTGTTGAAGAGGACCACGCGGGCATCCACCATATAGGCGTCGCTCGTCAGCTGGCGGTCGAAATCGCTGTTAATCTGCGGCGTCACTCCGACCATCCAGTTCCAGGGACCGGGGGACGTAGATGACAATTGCAGATCCGCGACAAACAGACTGACATAGGGGGGCATGGCGATGCCCGTCGGTCCGCTCCAGTAGCGGCTATTCCACGAGCCGGTACCCGCGAACAACAGTTGTTCATTCAACCGTGTCGAGTAGCGCATCGAAGTATTGACCTCGGTGGATTGAAAGTCGCCGCTGACGCCGCTGGTGGGGGCCGATGCGATGTAGGCAACATCACGATAGGCAGACCAGCCGAGCCGGTAGGGAGTATGGGCTAAACAACCATAAGCGAACTGCTGCGAGGCGAAGGGATCGTAATAGTTCTGCAGGAAACAACGTTCCTGTTGCCCCAGCATGGCCCTCATGAATTCGCCCTGGGGTTGAAGACCCAAGATCCCGCCTTCCTGCGGGGGGCAGGTCTGCAACGGATCTGCCGGCCACGGGGACTGTCCGTAATCGGGGGCGGGGGGCGGCACCTGGGGATCATAAATCGGCTGTGGCCACCCGGGTTGCTGGGCCAGGCCCATTGCTGCCTGGGGGGGCTGAGGCCTGTAAATCGGCGTGTCCGGTGCCGTTGAATACACGATTGGGCCTTGTGCCGCGGCAATGGCGGCCAGTCCCCATATCGCTCCCGCAACGGCTAGGCGCAATCCGATCAAGTCAGCTCATTCCGTGAATCGTCGACCCGGTAACTCAGGCCAGATTCCATCAGAAATCTGGCTACCATTTCGCGTTGCGGCGCTTCCAAAGCCAGGCAGGTGGCTTTGAATAAGGGACGAATGCTGCGATCTGGTTCGTGTCAGCGGGTCATATCAGATTCTCGAAATTACTGAAACTACAACTTTCGCCGAAGTTCTTTGGTCGCCGTCAACCGTACCCGGGTGATCTCCTGGAAGTGACGGATGTCGATCTCATACGGCCCGTCCGGCTGGTCGAATCCCCCGAATCGACTCAGGCATTCTTCCAGCCGCCCAATTTTCTGGTCGGCGGACAACTCGAGGGGATAAATGACCCCGGGAGCGCGCCCCCAGACAATGCGTGAACCTCCCTGGGTCTGCAACTGAAACACCAGTTCTTCCTGCGGTGCGCGCAAATCGATTCCAGCGGGGATCTCGATCGCGGTGAGTCGAAAGTCCTGCCAGTGCGGCAGCAGCACTGCGGCCAGCCGCGCCGCCGCGGTGACCTGCGGGTCGCCCCACGGCTTGCCGATCGCGCCCACCGGTGACGACTTGGGTTGAGTAATCAACGGATAGCGCGGCGTGTCTTCGGGAGTGAAGGCAGTCGGCGGCAGCAACACGCCCGATCCGTCAACCGGCAGCAGGCCGGTCGCGACTTCGACCATGGCGACCGGACGACGGTAGACCAGGTCGACGGTGACGCGCGCGGGTACCGATTTTGAGACTTTGACCACCTTTTCCACCCACGGATGCTGGGCAAAGGCCTTGGCCAGGTCGGACGTCAAATTCTCATCCAGGACCGACCGCGAGGGATTGATTCCGGCCTGCGGTGCGACCTGCTTTACCAGATCGCGGGGGACCCATTGCGGTACTTCCGTGATCTGAATGTTGCTGACACGCAGTTGATATTCAGGACGATTTCCAATTTCCGGCAGCGATTTCACCAGGCGCGGGGCAAGAATAATGGCCCCGCAGACCAGGGCAATTCCAGCCAGCCACCAGGGCTGAAACCAGACGCGACCAACTTCTTCAATCCGATCGCCGGCCGAGCGACGCTGGCCCGGGCCGAGATGGGAAGATGAAGACGAAACCATGTAACGATCCTTCACAATGTCTGTGAATTCGGTTGAGGGACGTATGACGTCCAGGCAATATGTATCAGAAGGGAGAGTGGCAGGCAGACGGGGGGTATACGATTGACTCATTGCCAGTTGATTGGCAGTTTGCGACTCGATCCGTTCAGCCAGATGGATACGCAACCCACGCAGCGGGTTCGCCCAAGTCTCGCTAACAACATCTTCGGATCATGACGGCATCCAACTCAGACTTGAGTTCGGTTCCCGCCCAATTCGGGGCGACATCGGGCGAGGAATCAAGCGTAGCCGTTTTGGATGATGGAATTGCACTATTCGATTCAAGTCGCAGACAACATTCAGTCGCATCTCAGGAGAGGTGATTTGGCAGGAGGGAGGTGACTTCCTCGCGGGCCCGGTCGAATCGGTGGCGATTGACCGGGCTCGTGTATGGAGTGAGGATGAATTCGATCGTTCAAGGAGTGCGCCCGGTGATGCGCTTGGCGCCGGTCGCAGTCGATTTCAGGCAGCTGAAAATGGCACGTTCGCAGAGCTCACCAAAACTCCAACCCAACTGAGCTGCCGCTTTGGGGACCAGGCTGTGGTCGGTCAGGCCGGGAATCGTATTGATTTCTAACACCCAGGGCTGCTGGTGGCGGTCGAGCATGATGTCCACACGGGCTAATCCCCGAGTTCCCAGGGCCCGGCACGCGTTCTGAGCGACCTGTTCGATGCGTCGCACGACATCGCTGGTCACGTTGTAATCGAACCGATAACCCGTGCCGTCATCGTGATATTTGGCTTCGAAATCGAAGAACTGGCGATCGGTACTGATCTGAATCGGAGGCAGAATGAAATCGTCGAGCATCCCGACCGTCCATTCACTGCCGATAATGGCCTTTTCGAGAATGCCGAACGAATCGAGGGCGAAACACTTGGGCATGGCGTCGCGCAATTCCTCGGCGTTCTGCACGATGCTGACCCCCAGGCTGGAACCCTGCGTGTCAGGCTTGATGACCACGGGATAGCCCAGGCTATTCGCGTGCGTCAGAATTCGCTCTGCCGAATCGGATTCATGAATCAACAGATAAGCAGGGGTCGGCACGGAGTGCTGAGTAATCCGCTCCTTCGTCGCCGACTTGCTGATTCCAACGCGTGATGCTTCAGAATCACTGCCGGTATATGGGACATGTAGCGTTTCCAGGATGCTCTGGACGTGACCGTCTTCCCCAAACCGGCCATGCAAAGCGAGAAATGCGACGTCAGTCTCACGCCAGTCGTGCTGCGTGAGATTGATGAACTTGGGGTCAATTTCGACAACCTGATGGCCACGGTCCCGTAACGCCTGTGAAACACAGCGGCCACTCGCCAGGCTGATTTCTCTCTCAGCCGATTCGCCGCCGAGCAAAACGGCGACTTTCCACGGGCCAGAGCGTCGAAATTCGACATGGGTGGGGGGAATAGAGTAAGTTGCCACGGCGTGCCTCCTTGCATCCGGGTAGTCGACAAAGTCGAACAGCGTCGCCCGATTCTCCGAATCGGACAAAATTTCTTAATCGCGTCCCCTCTGGGAGAACAGACGATTTGTCGTGCGAAAACCTTGGGTGACGGTAGACTACCACACTTCGATTTCGAGCTCTAGATCGACTCCGAATTGTTCAGCAACTTTGGAGCGTGCCAGGTCAATGAGGCGCTGCACGTCGGCTGACGACGCCCCGGGGTGTGACACGATAAAGTTGGCATGTCGATCGCTGATCTCGGCGTTCCCGATGCGAGTGCCACGCAGGCCGGCCTGATCGATCAACAATCCCGCACTCATACCACGCGGATTTTTGAACACACAGCCCGCTGACTGGAAGCTGTAGGGCTGCGTCGCCTTCTTCGAAATCCACAGTTTGCGCATGTGGCGGGTGATTTCATCCGGATCGTCTGGCTGCAGGCGGAACGTGGCTTCCAGGATGATCAAATCATCAAGGTTACTTTCACGGTAGCCGAAAGACAATTCGTCCTGATTACGCGTCACAACTTCGCCCGTCATGGTCAGTGCCGTGACACTTTCCACGAACTGGCCAATATCACCAATGCGGCCGCCGGCATTGCCATGCAGTGCACCGCCCACGGTTCCCGGGATTCCCACCAGCGTCTCCATGCCGGCAAGGCCCGCGTTCACGGTGTGTGAGATGACGGTCGTCAACATCGCTCCCGCTCCGGCGCGAACCAAGTCTCCCTGAACTTCCACCTTGGCGAAGGGCTCGCCGTAGATTCTCAGGACGACGCCACCTACCCCGGCATCCCGGACCAGCAGATTGGATCCGCCCCCCAGCAACTTCACAGGGGCCTCGACGTGATCGCAGGTCTTGACGACCTGGACCAATTCTTCGGGCGTGCGAGGTTGAATGAGGAACTGGGCCGGTCCACCGATTTTCATCCAGGTGTAGGGGGCCAGGGGTTCGTCACGGCGAGTGATTTCGCTGAAGTCGGCGAGTGAAGTCATGGTGAATCCGGTCAATGTCTCCTGCCCCGAGCGTTAGCAGTACATCCCGGGGGCGGAGCGTATCGTCTAAACTTGCCCGGGTCTGGTCAAGGCTGCCACTATAGCGAGCCATAACTCCCTGCTCGGCAATCAACTCCGCCAGGCGGGCAGACACCTCCACCAGCTCTTTCTGGTACGTTTCCCGAGCCCCGTATACCGGAATGATCAGGACTTCATCGGCGAGTGTAAAGCTGTGCGCAAAATCGTCCAGCAGTCCCACGGTCCGCGAAACCTGATGCGGTTGGAAGACACACACCAGCCGTCGTCGACCAAATTCTTCGCGCGCCGTCTCGAGCGTCGCCCGAATTGCGGTTGGATGATGGGCGTAGTCATCGATGACGGTCACTCCGTCCAGAATTTCGCCCAGTACTTCAAAGCGCCGCCGAATGCCCGCAAATTGCTCGATTCCACTCGCGATTTGAACGGGGCTGGCGCCAGCCTGATGGCACAACGCCGTCGCGGCGAGGGCATTCAGTACATGGTGCCTTCCAGGGATTCGCAACTGGGTCGTGCAGAATTCCTGATCTCCATGCAAAATTTGAAAGCGATGCCCCAATGGGATCTTTTCGAGATTCACCGCCCGCCAGTCTGCTCCCGGATAAAGCGAAAATGTCTCCACGCGTGCGGCAAGATTGCGGCAGGCCATGCGCGAGAAATCACATTCCTGATGGATCACCACCAGGCCCTCGGCAGGCAATTGCAGCGCGAATTCCCGAAACGCCGCGGTGGTCTCGTCGATGTCAGCAAAGCAGTCGAAATGATCGGCTTCGATTCCCAGGATCGCAGACATCTGCGGGTGCAGACTGAGAAAATGGCGCTGATATTCGCAGCTTTCGACGACGAGATGCCTCCCAGACCCGCTCCAGCCATTCGCCCCCCGTCCGGAGACTTCCGCTCCGACCAGGACTGTTGGTTCCAGGCCCGAAGTCGTCAGGACGCAGCCGGTCAATGCAGTCGTGGTACTTTTGCCGTGCGTTCCGGCAATGGAGATTCCCACCCTCCCGCGCATCAGTTCACCCAGCATCTCGTGATAGGCACAGGCTGCCACGCGCTGTTCGACGGCCCACTGTCGCTCCGGATTTTCCGGTTTGACCGCGGAACTATACACCACCAGCTGCACATCGCTCGGAATGTGGCTCGCGGAATGTTTCGCAAATAGCGTGACCCCGCGTTGCTGCAACGACACTCCAGCCGGCGAGTCGGCTTGCAGATCGGAGCCGCTGACACGCCATCCCTGACCGACAAAGACTTCGGCCAGCGCTTTCATCCCCGAACCGCACGCCCCGACGAGATAGACCGAGTGCGGAGTGCCGTCAGTGAGAAGTCTGCGAATGGGGCTGTCTGGGAACTCGGACATTGCTGTCTCAATCGACCGAACGGGGAACCGAAATACAAAGAACGCAGGGGGCCGCCCCAACTCGCGTGACCGTCAACGTCGCGACACAGGATAGTGCGACCTGACAGCGAACGCGTGAGGAACCATATCACCAAATGCGATCTCTCGTTAGACCGAATTCTCGTTGAGGATTTCC
>CAZQUW010000209.1:0-11298 GCA_964596215.1 uncultured Planctomicrobium sp.
CGTCGCGAGACGAGCCCGGAAGATCTGCGTGGCATGAAGGTCGCCAAGGGCATTCTGACCGCCTTCGGTGGTGCCAGCTCGCACGCGGCACTCGTCAGCCGCCAGATGGGTAAGGTCTGTATCGTCGGTGCCGGTGAATTGAACATCGACTACGAAGCCGGCACCGTCAAGGTGAAGGATAAGACCCTCAAGCTGGGTGACTACATCAGCATCGACGGTTTCACCGGTGAGATTTTTGCAGGCAAGGTCGACACCAAGCCCAGCGAGATCGTCCAGGTGCTCATCAGTAAGACGATGAAGCCCGAAGAATCCGAGATCTATCGTCGCTACGCCAAGTTGATGACGTGGGTTGATAAGTACCGCAAGCTGAAGGTCCGCACGAACGCCGACGAACCCCAGCAGGCGGAAGGCGCAGTGGCCTTCGGTGCCGAAGGGATCGGCCTGTGCCGCACCGAGCACATGTTCTTCAACCACATCGATGAATTCCGCGAAATGATTCTCGCCGACGACCTGCCGGCTCGCGAGAAGGCCCTGGAAAAATTGTTGCCGCACCAGCGGGACGACTTTGCCGGCCTGTTCCGCGCCATGCAGGGTCGCCCGGTGACCATCCGCCTGCTGGATCCCCCGCTGCATGAATTCCTGCCGCACGACCATTCGTCGCAGCATGCCCTGGCCGAAAAGATCGGTCGGTCGGCTGATTCGGTCGCCAAGCGGGTCAAGGAATTGCACGAATCGAACCCGATGCTCGGTCACCGTGGTTGCCGGTTGGGCATCGTCTATCCCGAAATCACTGCGATGCAAGCGCGAGCGATCATCGAAGCGGCCTGCATCGTGAAGGCCGAAGGGATCGACGTGCATCCGGAAATCATGGTTCCGCTGGTCGGCTTCCTCGCCGAGTTCCAGGACCAGGAGAAGGTCATCCGCGAGATCGCCGAGAAGGTGCTCGCCGAGAAGAAGGTGAAACTCGAATACCTGGTGGGAACGATGATCGAAGTGCCGCGCGCTTGTGCGGTTGCCGATCAGATTGCCAGCGGGGCCGAGTTCTTCAGCTTCGGCACGAATGACCTGACTCAGACGACGTTGGGTATCAGCCGTGACGATTACGGCGGATTCATCACCTACTACCGCGAGCACGACATCGTCCCGAACGACCCGTTCCAGACGATCGATCAGAACGGTGTGGGCAGCCTGATGAAGATGGGTGTCGACAAGGGCCGCAGCACTCGCGGCGCCCTGAAGATCGGCATCTGCGGCGAGCACGGTGGCGACCCGGCCTCGGTGATGTTCTGTCACCGGATTGGCCTGGATTACGTCAGCTGCTCACCGTTCCGTGTACCCATCGCCCGGTTGGCCGCGGCCCAGGCTGCGTTGCAGCAGTAAGCCGTGGGACGGCATTAAACAATGCAGCCCGGATTTCCAGTTGGAAGTCCGGGCTTTTTGTTTGCCCTGTAAGATGCGCACTGCTGCCCGTCTCTTCATAGGCGAGCGTCCGGCGTGAGCCGGATGGTTGTTAGCAGGGAGCGAGTGACATTCAGGCGGATGCAAACCAGCACCAGCCTGAGCAGGCTGATCTCGTGCAACCCGGCTGGCATTCAGACCAACGAATCGATGGTCATCAATTAAAAACAGGGACGGCAAACCAGTCTGGTCGGCCGTCCCTGGGGTATTTGTGGGTACTACAACTCGTTACGTTTCTTGTCCGAGAGTAATCGTCTGGTTGGCACCTGCAGTGGTGGAACCGGTGACGTCGGTCAGGGTGAAGGTTGCCACGCGATTCACCAGGCTGGTGTTTGTACTGAGTGTCGAGAAGGTAATTGCCCGGGCCAGGGCCTGAACGGCTTCCGGCGTGGCGTCGATGGACGACAGCCTGACCGACAACGAGTTGTTGCCGATCGTGGCTCGTCCAATCTTATGGCCATTGTAGAACACGTCGCTGGCCACCAGCGTGATGCCACCGACGTTGCTGATGCCCATCCGATTCTTATTGCTGGTGCCCGACGTGATCAGCACGCTGATGCGGCCACCGTCGAAATCGAGTGAGGAGGGTCCCGTGACGAGCGCAGTCGGGGCGACGACCACGGCCGCGGCGCCATTCACATACGGCGTCGCACCGCCGCTGATGGTGATGGCACGGCTCGGCGGGCTGGTCGAGACATTCATCAACTGCGTATTGGTGGCACTTTCCGTGTTGCCCGCATTCTGCACAGTGAACGTGATCGTTCGCTGGGCAGTGGGCGGAGTGGTGGATGTGGACTTGTAGGTGACCAGCTTCAGCAGGGCATCGACGGCGGCCGACGTGACACTCTGGTTGAACGTGACAATCATGGCCGTGCCACCGCTGCCCGTTTGAGTGATCTGGCCGATTAACGTTCCCCCGTAACTCACATTCCTGCTGCTGATCGAAATCCGGCCGGGGGACGTATCCTGGGAAGCGATGCTGAGCCGATCGTTGCCGTTGGCGTTGCCCGTCACCTGCACAATCAGCCGCCCGCCGCGGTAATCGAGGAACGGTGGTTCCAGGTTCGTGACCGAAGCCGCGCTGTCGATGACAGTATGGCCGTGCCGGATATAGAACGTACTGGGCGCACTCGGCAGGTTCAACGTGGGGGGCTCTTCCACGTTCGTCAAATTAATCGTGACGTCGGCGGTCCCTGTGGCGTTGCTGCCGTCGGTTACGGTCACCACCAGGTGGAAGACCGGATTGGTTTCAAAATCGAGACCTGCGTTGTCAATGACCGTGATTTGCCCGGTGCTCGGGTTGATCCCGAACGTGCCGCCGGTATTGCCACTGGTGATCGAGTAAGTCCTGGTGTCACCCGCATCGGCATCGGTGGCGCCGATCGTGCCGACCACCGTGTTGTCGGCGGAATTTTCCGCCAGGCTGAAGGTGGCACCGGTGACGACCGGGGGATCGTTGACGGCCGTGACCGAGATCGTGAAGGTCTGGCTGGTCGACGTGTCGGTCCCCCCGCCATTGTCATGGATCTGGACGGTCACGGTTGCCGTGCCGTTCTGATTGGCTGCAGGGGTATAGGTCAACGTGCCGTCAGCCGCGATCGACGGTTGCACGCTGAAGAGCGAGTTATTGTCATTGGTGACGATAAAGTCGATCGTCTGTGACGCTTCGTCGGAGGGACCGGGCGAGAAGGTGGAGATAAAGTCTTCCACGGTCTGGGCTCCGGCATCCTCGGCGACCGTCTGGTTGCCACCCACGGTGAAGCTGGGGACATCGTTGACGGCGGTGATGGTGATCGTGAATGTCTGGGTGGTCGAAGTGTCAGTCCCACCCCCGTTATCGTGAATCTGCACGGTCACAGTGGCCGAGCCGTTCTGGTCGGCGGCTGCGGTATAAGTGAGTGTGCCGTCAGCGGAAATCGATGGTTGCACACTGAAGAGCGAGGTGTTGTCGTTGGTGACAATAAAGTCGATCGTTTGTCCAGATTCGTCGGTCGGGCCAGGGGCGAAGGTCGAGATAAAGTTGGCCACCGTCTGCGGCCCCGCGTCTTCAGCGGTGGTCTGATTGGAACCCACGGTAAAAGTGGGAGTGTCGTTGACGGCGGTGATCGTGATCGTAAAGGTCTGTGTCGTCGACGTATCCACACCGCTCAGGCTGGTTCCGCCGTCATCGTGAATCTGCACGGTGACAGTAGCCGAGCCATTCTGGTCTGGGGCGGCGGTGTAGGTCAGCGTCCCATCGGCCGCGATTGTGGGTTGAACGCTGAAGAGCCCGGTGTTGTCATTGGTGACGATGAAGTCGACGGTCTGTGAGGCTTCATTCGCTCCCGGCGAGAAGATCGAGATAAAGCCGGCGACAGTCTGGGGACCCGCGTCCTCGGCGGTGGTCTGGTTGCCTCCGACCGTGAAGCTTGGCACATCATTGACGGCATTGATCGTGATGGTGAATGTCTGGGACGCGGAAGTATCCACGCCGCCATCGACCGTCAGGCCATCATCATGCGCATACACCGTGACAGTTGCGGTGCCATACTGATTGGCCGCCGGGGTGTAGGTCAGAGTCCCATTGGCATCAATCGTCGGCTGGACGCTGAAGAGGGATGTATTGTCGTTGCTGACCACGAAGTTGACGGTTTGCCCCGCTTCGTTGGCCGGCCCCGGTGCGAAGGTGGCAATGAAGTTGGCCACGGTCTGCGGGCCGGCATCTTCATCGACCGACTGATTCGAACCAATTGTAAACGTGGGAGCATCGTTCAATGAAATCACGTTCATGGTGACCGTGGCCGTCGAGGGCAGGCCCTGGCCATCGGAGATCGTGTACGTGAACGAGTCGGTCCCGAAGTAATCTTCGTCCGGCGTGTAATTGATAAAGTCGTCGGTCAGATCGCCGGGCGTGCCATTGTTGTCGACCGTCGCCACGCCGTGTGTGGGTGGGGTGGCAATGGTGATCTGCAACGGATCGCCGTCCACATCCAGGTCATTTGACAGGACGTTGATGTCTTGCGACCCATCCTCGAAGACCTCAATGTCCACGTCGTCCGCGGCGACTGGATCGTCATTCACCGGAGTGATGGAAATCGTAAAGGTCTGCGGTGCAGAAGTGTCCGCGCCGCCGTTTACCGTACCTGCGTAGTCGATCAAAGTGACGGTAATCAGCACGTCACCATTGGCGTTCGCCGCGGGGGTGTAGGTCAAATCACCCGTCAGCGGATCAATGGACGGCAGGACGTCGAACTTCGAATCATCGCTCGTGGTGATTTGGAACTCGAGGTACTGATCGTTTTCATCGGGGCCGGCCGAAATGTTCGTGGCAAACGCGGTCACCGTCTGGGCCCCCGCATCTTCCAGAACGGTCTGGTCCGCACTGACCGGCAGGTTAAAGGACGGGGCGTCGTTGACGTCATCGACGACGATCGTAAACAGGCGTGTAGAGGAGTCCTGACCGCCGAACGCTGATCCACCGTCGTCCCGCAGCTCGACCTGGACGGTCGCGTTACCGTGGGCATCGGGGGCGAGGACGTAGGTCAGGTCGCCGGTAACCGGGTCAATGGAAGGCTGGGTTGTAAACAGCGAGTTATTGTCGTTCGTGACGATGAAACTCAGAATCTGCGATGACTCGTCGGACGGTCCGGCTGACATTCCTGTGGCAAAGCCAGCGACGGTGTGTGAGCCCGAGTCTTCCAGCGCCTCGGTATAGAGCGGGGTGGTGAAACTGGGAGCATCGTTGACGGGATCCACCGTGATCGTGAAGACTTGTGGTGCCGAAGTATCCACGCCACCGTTGGCCGTGCCGAGGAAGTCCTTCAGGATGACCGTGACGTTCGCCGTTCCGTGTGCATTGGGGGCCAGGGTGTAGGTCAGGTTGCCCGTGCTGACATCGACCGCGGGTTGCACTGCAAACAAGGCATGATTGTCGTTCGTGACCAGGAACTCCATGTCCTGCGACTCGCCGGCGCCTGACGAGATATTGGTCGCCCAGCCGGGAACCGTCTGCTCCTCGGGGTGGGTGGTGACGTTCAACTGCACGTCATCGACGCCGACATTGAAATAGAACAAGTTATTAGTAGTGGCGACCCGCAGCCGCAAGGTTTCACCCACGTGGGCCTGCAGGAACGTCGTGAGATCCGCGGTCAGGGTGGAATAGCCAAAGTGTGCGGCGTCATTCGGATTGGTCTGGAACAGATTCAACAGGACGTCATTCGCGTCGATGCTGTGGGGGTCCGCGGCCGACGCGAGGATGTCGATTCGAGCCTGCTGATTTTCAATTTCGAAATCATCCAGCGGGGCAGGGGCCGTGAAGTCGAAGGCGTGATTGTTGATGTAGAGTTGCAACGACAGGGTGGCCGAGAGAATGTCGCCAGGAACCACAAAGTCCTGGTAGATGACTGCCGCCCCCGGGCCAGTCTGGTCCGCCATCGCGGCGCCTGTCCCTTCGGGAGGGGCGGAAACGACGAAGCTGTCTTCAGGACTCGAGGAGAGCGGGTCGGTTGTGCCCGTCTGGGGATAGAAATCGTTGTCAGCACCCGGCTCTTCATCCACACCAGCGGTGGTCCAGCCGGTCAAGCCCGATTCGAAGCCGCCATTGGTGAGCAAGTTCGTGGTGACTGTGGTGGAGTCCTCCGGGACTTGCTGATTGGGGCCGGCCGTGAAGGTGGGGACATCGTTGATACCCACGACGACGATGTTGAAGGTTTGCACTTCGGCAGTGTTCACGCCGCCGTCGGACGTTCCGCCATCATCACTGAGAGTGACGGAGACCACGGCACTGCCAAAAGCATTGGCCGCCAGCGTATATGTCAGTTGGCCATTGGCATCGATCGCCGGTTGAACCGAGAAGAGCGCGTGATTGCTGTTGGTTACATTAAAGGTGACGTTCTGCGAGTCCTCTTCGGCTGTCGGTCCCTTGGTGATCCCGGTCGCCCAGTTGTTGACGGTGTGCAGTCCCGTGTCTTCCAGAACTGATTCATCTGCTCCCTTGGTGAAACCGGGAGCATCATTGACACCCACGACGTTGATGGCGAACGTCTGTGACGCCGAAGTGTCGATGCCACCGTTCACCGTGCCGCCATTATCGCTGAGCGTAATGGTGATCATCGCCGTGCCGTTGGCATTCGGTGCGAGCGTATAAGTCAGGGTGCCGTCGGCGGCAATGGCCGGGGCCTCGCTGAAGAGCGTGGGATTGTCGTTATTCGTCACGCTGAATGTCAGGGTCTGAGTACCCTCGCCGGCGCCCGCTGAGATGGCCGTGGCCCAGGCGGCTACTGAGTGGGGATTCGAATCTTCGAAGACGGTCTCATCGGCACCCTTCAGGAAGGAAGGAACATCATTGACGTTCGTGACCACGATATCGAAGGTCTGCGATTCGGATGTGTCGATACCGCCATAGGCGGTGCCGCCGTTATCACTGAGGGTTACCGTGACGGTGGCCGTGCCGAAGGCATTGGCCGCCAGGGTATAAGTGAGAGTGCCGCTGGCATTGATGGTCGGCAGCACGGCGAAGAGGTCGTCGTTGTTGGTGGTCACGTTGAACGTCAGCGTCTGGCCGGCTTCGTCCGTGGCCGTAATCGGACCGGAAGCGAGATTCGTGGCCCAATTGGTGACGGAATGGAGCCCGCTGTCCTCCAGGACTTCTTCGTTGCTGCCCTTGGTGAAGGATGGAGCATCGTTCACAGAGTTGATATTGAGAGTAAAATCCTGACTCATCGACTGGTCGACACCGCTGTTCGCGGTTCCCCCGTTGTCATGAATGTAGACCGTGACGGTCGCCGTCCCATTCTGATTGGGGGCTGCGGTGTAGGTCAAAGTGCCGTCGGCCGAGATCGCTGGCTGGACCAGGAAGAGTCCAGGATTGTTATTGGTCACGACGAAGTCGACCGTCTGGGTTGTTTCATTGGGGCCGGGTGAGAACACCGAGATGAAACCGGGGACGCTTTGTGCACCCTCATCTTCATCCGACGTTTCTGTACCGCCGACGTTGAAGCTGGGAGCATCGTTGATGCCCTCCACGACGATCTCAAACGTCTGGGTGGAAAAATCGACGCCGCCATTGGCCGTGCCGCCGTTGTCGCTGAGCTTCACGGTGACCGTCGCTGTGCCAAAGGCATTCGCTGCGAGGGTATAAGTGAGATTTCCGCTGGAGTCCACTTCCGGCAGGACGTCGAAGAGTTCGTCGTTGTTGGTGGTGACACTGTAGGTCAGTGTCTGGCCGGCTTCATCGATCGCAGTGACAGGTCCTGGAGTCGGCAGGGTCGCCCACCCGTTGACCGTGTGCAGACCCGAGTCTTCCAGGACGCTTTCGTCAGCGCCCTTGGTGAACGTGGGAGCGTCATTCACCGAATTGATATTGAGCGTGAAGGTCTGAGTCGCCGACTGATCAACCCCACCGTCCGCGGTTCCGCCATCGTCATGAATGTAAACCGTGACGGTCGCCGTCCCATTCTGATTGGGCGCTGCCGTGTAGGTCAAAGTGCCGTCGGCCGAGATTGCCGGCTGGACGAGAAAGAGCGGGTTGTTGTCGTTGGTGACGACGAAATTGACCGTCTGTGTCGCCTCATTAGGGCCGGCTGAGAACACTGAAATGTATCCGGGAACCGATTGTGCCCCGGCGTCTTCATTGGACGTTTCGGTATCGCCGACCTCGAAGCTGGGGATATCGTTGATGCCGGTCACGTCGATATTGAAGGTCTGGGAGGCAGAACTGTCGCTGCCACCGTTGGAAGTGCCTCCGTTATCCTGGAGCGTCACGGTGACTACGGCGGAACCGAACGCATTGGCGGCCAGCGTATAGGTCAGATTTCCGCTGGAATCAATCTCCGGCAGGCTCGAGAAGAGCGCGTCGTTGCTCGTGGTAATGTTGAATGTCAGCGTCTGGCTGGTTTCATCGCTCGCCGTAACCGGTCCCGTGGTGATGGCCGTGGCCCAGCCATTGACGGTATGCAAGCCAGTGTCTTCCAGGACAGTCTCGTCGGCCCCCTTGGTGAAGGACGGGGCGTCGTTGACCGCAGTGATATTGATGGTGAAGGTTTGCGTCACGGATGCGTCGACGCCGCCATTCGCCGTGCTGCCATCGTCGTGAATGGACACGGTGACCGTCGCCGATCCGTTCTGGTCGGGGGCCGCGGTGTAGGTGAGGTTGCCATTGGCATCGATCGTGGGCTGGACACTGAAGAGCAGATTGTTGTCATTGGTGACGACGAAATCGATGGTCTGCGAACTTTCGTTCGCGGGGCCGGGTGCGAAGGTGGAAATAAATCCGGTAACCGACTGTGCGCCGGCATCTTCAGCCGTTGTTTGGGTCTCACCCACCGTAAAGGTGGGCACGTCATTCACCGGAGTAATGGTGATCATGAACGTCTGGCTGATAGACGTATCGACGCCGCCATTCAGAGTGCCTCCGTCGTCGTGAATCTGGACTGTGACCGTGGCCGTTCCGAACTGGTTCTCCGCAGCGGTATAGGTCAAGGTGCCATCGGGCGAAATTGAGGGCTGCGCGCTAAAGAGCGAGTTGTTGTCGTTCTCGACGATGAAATTGACCGCCTGGCCGCTTTCGTTGGCGGCGCCCGTGGAGATCGCCGTAATGAAGGTCGGGACCGACTGGGCTCCGGCGTCTTCCAGTGTCGTCTGGGGACCACCCACCAGGAAGCTGGGGACGTCGTTGATGGACGTCACGGTGACGTTGATCGTGGAAATGTTACTCGTGAGAAGCGTGGAGTCCGTAATCTGGAAGGTGAAGCTATCCGAGCCGAAATAGTCGGCGTCTGGCGTGTAGGTGTAGGCTCCGGTCGACGAATTGGTGATGGTGACCGACCCATGGCTGGGCCCGACGGCGATGTCGTAGGTCAGCGGTGACGCGGGATTTGTATCGGGATCGGAACCGATCAGCGTGCCGCTGTTCAAGGACGAATCCTCGTCAACGGTCAGTGTTCCAGCCTCGCTCACCGGGGCGTCGTCATTGACGGGATTGGCCGTCATGGAAATCACGCCCGTGTACGGAACGGCCCCGTCTTCACCATTGTCAGCGATGCTGACGGCAATGGTGAAGTTCTTGTCGTAGTTGGTGCTGGGAGTGAACTGCACGGCCGCCAGGGCCGTATTGACGGTGGACTTCAAACCGGTGATGGTCAGCACGCCCGAACTGAAAGTGGCACCGGGGGCTGACAGAGTACCAGCATCCGCGTCAGAGAGTGTCAGTGTGGCGGTGAGCACGTCGTTCAGGTCGACGTCATCGGCCACGATGGCCCCGAGCGATTGCAGGCCGCCATCTTCGGTGTAGTCGATCGATTGCGTGGCATTCGAGGCGGTCGGGGCATCGTTCAGGCCCAGGACATACAGGCGGACGATCTCCGCGGGACCCACCGAGAAGTCCCCCGTGTCGCTGACCTTGTAGGTGAATTCCTGGATCGAGTATTCGCCGTGGTTCAGCGATTGCATGCTGCTGCCAGGGGTATAAACGAATGATCCGTCCGCGTTGAGTACTGCGACACCGACGGCAGTGTTGGTCACTTGAATTGTCGCGAGCGCCCCGACGCCGGTCGGGTCATTGGCCAGGACACCGGGGGCAGGCACATTGAAGGCGTGATCTTCATCGATCCCTGTCGTATAGATATCGATGACCGGGTTCACGGTCATCAATGTCCGTTCTTCCAGAACTTCAGAAGCCTGGGTGGCCTGGACGGCCAGTTTCGATTGTTGGTTCCGCGTACGCGGGGGAGTCTTCTTGCTAAACAATTTGCTGCTCAATGCGGAAAGCCAGCTGGTGATAACCACAATCGAAACTCCCAAAAAAGTAGTGAGGCGAATTAAGTTTCCAGCAATCGTGCAGAGGTGCGCGCAGTCCGATGGAGACTGGTCACAGCGGCAGCGGAATACCGCCGCGCGGATTCCGAACCCACCGTCGATCCACACATGCACGGCATGTTGCGAATTGATGGCAATCTGCTGGATTACTGATATGTGCGGAAAATTCAGACAAAGTGCGGACCCGGCAAACCTGTGGCCCAGGTAGATATTGCCGAGTTCCGAAAGCAAGGAGCTGATGTAATAAGGTGCGGGCTGCGCTAGCTTTTAGATTCCGTGTCGGTGTGTGTGGTTTGAGATCAGCGTTGGGGATGGCTGGATGTGTGCTGGTAGATATCGCGATGACCTGGCACGCGGGGCACGCGGGTCGGGAGACATCTCACGCGTCGGGGGACTGGCCATTTTCTGAAAACTGCAGTTGCCGGTCACTGGATGATTGACAGGTGCCGGTCTTGATACCGTCTGACGAGGGGACACTGTAGTTCGGACCAATAACAATGAAATGGGGACTGGGCAGGGTTATTACAATATATGACTCGATGTCACAATATCAAAATGATTAAAAAACCATTTGAATCGACGGATCTAAAAAAAGTCTTGTGGAGTTGCCGCGATTCGCGACTGGCCTGGAGCGGCGGCTGAATCCCAGCAAATCATTAGTCGGAAATCGTGTGTTGACACAAAGTCTTCAGTTGTGTGAAATCTGCAAACCCGTCAAACCACTTCTTTACATTGCCGGTGTCGGCCCTAATAATTGGAACTTAAGAATGTGATCGCACTCACGATGAACCTCTATCGTTAGAGGTGTGTCTTAATCCCTGGTCGCCGCCGTTTTTGCCGGCTGGGCGTCAGCGGTGCTTGACCCCGCAGCCCGCTCTGATCGTGGCGGTCAGTGTCTCGCAATTCTTGTCAGGATCTGTGTTGTCTCTGAAAGGGAGTGAAATCATGGTTCGCGTGAATGCTCGCTATGCACAGGGCCAGTTGGTTCTTGGGCAACCGCTGGACCTGCCCGAAGGTACTGAGGTCGTGATCGACATTCACCAGATG
>CAZQUW010000210.1:0-2277 GCA_964596215.1 uncultured Planctomicrobium sp.
ATCCTGACCGACCTGGGGGCGATCGTCGTGGGCAGCATGGGGCTGGCCGCGAGCGGCAATATCGACCCGACGCGCCGGCATCCCAGCATGTTCGAACCAGTCCACGGTTCGGCGCCGGACATCGCCGGCCAGGGAATCGCCAATCCGCTGGCCGCCATTTTGTCGGCAGCCATGATGCTGGAACATCTCCACTTCGAACCCGCCGCCAATGCCTTGCACCAGGCGGTTGCCGACTTGCTGAAGAGCGGAGGCCCACGCACCCCTGATCTGGGCGGAACCGCACGCTGCAACGAAGTCGGAGATGCGATTCTGGAACTGCTGGCGAAATGACGAGTGTCTCATAAAGCGTGTCTAAGAAGATGCGATATGAGACCGAAACAATCTTCAACTTTTGGCCCTGAGAGATTGGCAGTCGTCCTGCTCGCTGAAGCGATCCTCTGGACAGGCCAACTTACCACCGCTACGTTTAATTGCGAATGGTGTTTCATTTCAGAGACGTTGATCTGTCTATTCCGCCCGCGGACGCTATAAATTTATGGAACCTGCCACTGCCGTGCAGGCACGGCCTGACCAGCCATCCCGAACGTCGCGATACGACGCAATTTCATACACAGAAATGACTTAGGAACCACGAATGAGTTCGAACGAATTGAATCGCCGTGATTTTCATCGATTGTCGATGGCCGCCATGGGGGGCGTCATGGCAGGGAGTCTTGCAGGCTGTGAGACGAAACCGGCCGTTCCTACGGCAGCGCCTTCGACCGCTCCCACGGGTTCGGCGGAGCCGGCCGTAGCCGCCACGGGTGAGGTTGCGGGCAAACAGGAATGGCATCTTTGCCGTGGTTTGAATGAGTGCAAAGGCCAGGGGGGTGGAGAAACCAAGGGCAAGAACGACTGCGCGGGACTCGGCGAATGCGCGACAGTCAAGGAACATGCCTGCGGTGGCGAAAACGAATGCAAAGGTCAGGGTGGCTGTGGTGAAAACCCCGCCGCCAACGAATGCAAAGGCAAGGGTGGCTGCCATATCCCGTTGATGGACCACGCCTGGAAGCAGGTTCGCAAACGCTTCGAAGACAAGATGAAGACAGCAGGCAAGAAGTTCGGTGAAGCACCGCCAAAGAAGAAGTCGGCATAACGTCAGCTGCGTCGCCAGCAGGTTCAACGCGAATGCGGCTTCATTCAAGCAGCGGCACAAATGGGCATGGCGTCGGGGAATTCCCAGGGATTCTCACACGACTATGATCCTTCCCGGGGAGATGTTGGCATGGCTCGCAAACGCTTGACGTCGCTTCCCGAAGGGCTGTGGTTGAAGCTCGCGGAACTGGAGGCCTACGTTCGCCAACTCGACATCGTCCGCGGGTGTGGCTGGACTCTGGCGATCGCCGCGATTTCCCTCGGGCTGGGTCTTCTGGCGGATATCACCCTGGACTTGCCGCTGGCGGTTCGCATCGGTCTGCTGGCGACAGCGGCCGCGGTCACATTGGGCAGCGCCTATGCGATGATCTGGCGGGCGTGGCGGCGACAGCGCTCGGTCCTGGATCTGGCGGCGGTCGTCGAACGGGCCCACCCCGAACTCAAGGAAAGCCTGGTCTCCTGCATCGAGCTCTACGACACCACGATCCCCGAGAGTGAACGGGGCTCCGCCCTGATGCGGGAACTGGCCGCGAAGCAGGCTCTGCAGAATGTGGCACCGCTCGATTTTTGCGAGGCGGTTTCGCCCCGTCCCGCCCACCGCATGGCGCTGGGCGGCTTACTGGCCTGGGCGCTGCTGCTGGTTCCACTGCTGCTGCCTTCCAACTACCGGCTGCTGATGGCCCGTTTCTTCACCCCCTGGCAGAATCTCGACCGAGTCACCAGTTTCTGGTTTGAAGTCGAACGGGGTGATCGCGTCGTCGTCCGCGGGAGTGACGTCATCCTGGCAGCCCATCCGCGGGGGGCGGTACGTGAATTTCCGGCGACCGCAGAGCTGAACTGGGTCAATGAGCAGGGCGAATCAGACTCGCGACGCGTGGACTTTGACGCGTCCACCGGACTGTATTCGACCACCATTCCCCACGTGATGCACGGATTCCGGTACACGCTGTCAGGTGCGGGCAACCGTTCGCGAACGTACCGGATTCAAGTCGTCGAAGCCCCCGCAATCACGGGGCTGAAGGTGGAAATCCAGCCCCCCGCTTACACCGGGCAACCGGCCCGCCTGCTGGATGGCGCCACGGGAGAAATCGCCGTTCTCGAACGGAGCCGCCTCCGCTGGCAGCTGACCTTCAACAAGCCGCT
>CAZQUW010000210.1:2377-5735 GCA_964596215.1 uncultured Planctomicrobium sp.
CGGCAGCTGCACCGCAGGGTCCGCCTGCCATCCCCTTTAAGCTGGCTGCTGACCGGTTGTCGGCAACATGGGAAGATGTTCCCGAACAGGGCGGGATGTTCCGGCTGGTGGTCCGTGATGAGCATGGCCTGACCAACGACACTGACGGCGCGCGGCAGTTGATCGTGACCCCCGACTCGGCCCCCACTTTGACCGTTTCAGGCAACCACGAATCCGATGTGGCACAGGCCAGCGATGTCGTGCCGGTCCATGTTGTGGCCGCGGACGATGTGGGTATCGGCGCGCTGGAACTGCATTATGAGATTGATCCGACTCGCAAAGGGATCTTGAAATGCGATCCGAAGTTGCTCGGAAAACCCCAGCTGGAGCATCAGTTTGAGCTCCACCTGACTGACCTGCACGTGCGTAATGGCGAGGTCGTCAGCTACCGTGTCCGTGCTGCGGATGAACGTCCCGAACCGGGCCCGAACGAGACCTGGTCGGAACAACGGTTGATTCGTATTGATGCTAAAGCCAAGGCACCCGGAACGCAGCAACTGGCCCTCGATCAACAGCAGCTGCAGCAGTTCTTGAAGCAACTGCAGGCTGACGTGGCCGCCCAGCAGAAGCAAGCGCAACAACTGCAACAGGAATCCGCGGCACAGCCGCAAGACGATCCCGCGGCCGCCCGCGAACTTCAACGAGAACTCGAACAAGCCGCCGATCAGCAGGCAAAACTGCAAGCACGCCTGGAGCAGCTGGCCGCCGCGTTTGAAAATCATCCGCTGTTCTCCAACCTCGCCCAGCAGGCACAACAATTGGCCACCGGCGAATTCACACAGGCCCAGGCCGCCTTGAGCGCCGCCGAGCAGGCAGCCGGAACCGAGCGGACCGATAAGTTGCAGGTCGCCCAGGAGGAGCTCGCCCGTGCCGACGAAAAGCTGGAGGCACTGGAGCAACGATTCGATAAACTCGCCAAACTGGAGCAGGACCTGCTCGAATTAAACCGCCTGGCCGCCAACGCCGAGCAACTGGCGCAGCGTCTCAAAGCCCTCGATCAAAAACAGCGCGAACCGGTCCCGTTGCAGGAAACCGAACAGGAACGAGCCAACCGCGAGCAGTTGCAGAAGGCCGAGGAAAATCAGCTCGTCGCTCAGCAGCAGGAGCTGACTAAGAAGGCCGCAGAGCTCTTACAAAAACAGCCCGAACTGCAGCAGGCGGCACGGCAGAATCAACTCGCACAACTGGCCCAGTTGACTCAGCGGGCCGAACAGCTGGCCCAGCCGCAACAGGCCCTGGCCGAGGAATTGCGGGACGCTGCAGATCAGAGTGCCCGTAATAACGAGACGCTGGCCGAACGCCAGGCAGACCTTCAACAGAAAATTGAGCAACTGAACGAGCAAGTCGCTGCGAAGCAGCCCCCGGGCGTGGAGCCAATTGATCCCGCAGAGCTCGAGAAAGCCTTGGAGGAACTGCGCGCCGGTAATCTGGGAGCGGCGGCGAAAGAAGAAGAACGTCTCGCGCAGCAACTGGAGGAACTCGAGAAGAAGTTGCAGGCAGCCAATCAATCGACGGCAGAGCAAGCCCAGAAACTGGCCGACCAGCAAGCGGCTGCAGCCAAGGCCGCTCAAGCCGCAGCGAAAGACCAGGCCGCCCCAGCAAAAGAGCAGCAGGACGCTGCCGCCGAACAGTTGAAGAAAGCGAAAGAAGAGCTCAAGAAACTCGTCCCCGAACAGGCTGATAAAGAACAGCAGGCCGCGGAAGCCGCACTGGCCGCAGCTGCGGAAAAACAGCAGGCACTGGCCGAAAAATCGACCAAGCCCGATCCCGACTCCAAGGCCACCCCCGAGGAGCAAGAGGAAGAACTGCAGCGGTTGTTGAAAGAAAACGCCGATGCTCAGCAGGCCGCGGCCGAATCACTGCAGAAGCTGGCCGATCAATTGCAGCCGCCCGCATCGGAGAAAGCCGCAGGGACAAAAGAGACGGACCCAGCCAAAGCCGATGCACCAGAATCGCCCGCTTCGCAACCATCGCCGCGGAATGAAACGCTCGACGAGCCGGGCAAGCCCAAGTCCGCAGACAATCCTTCCCCAGCGAAGCCCGAGGTTGGTGCAGAACAGCCGCAGGGGCAGGGCAGTCCGGAAACCAAAACCGATCAGCCTGCACAGCCCGCGGGGACGCCGGAAGATCAAGCCAAAGCCGGAGCGGAGAAATCTCCTGAGCAAAAGTCTTCATCCGCGAAGCCTGCAGGGGCTGCCGCTGACGAGGCTGGAGCGCGACCTCGGACCAACGCCGAACAGGCTGCCAAACTTGCCGAGGAAGCCCGCCAGTTGCAGCAGGAACTCGCCCAGGCCAAACTGGAGCAGGATTTATCTCAGCAGCAGGAAAAACAGAAACAGCTGGCGGAAACACTCCGTCAATTGAACGAGGAAATCCAGCAGGCCAGCGACCGGTTGTCAAAGTCCCCCGGCCCCCAGGAGCCTGCCGCGAAAGAAAAATCGGCTCCGCGGTCGACCCCCGAATCGGCCAAAGGCCCCGCCGATCCCGGGAGCCAGGCGGCTCAAAACCAGCAGGCGCAAGCCGCCATGGATGAAGCACAACGCGAGCTCCAGCAAGGGAACCTGGAACGCTCGGCTGCCGCGGGTCAGAAAGCCGCCGAGGCTCTGCAGCAGTCGGGGCCGGAGACTGGTCCGCAGTCGGGATCTTCTAAGCCGAAGCAGCCATCAGGGTCAAAGGAAACCCCGTCCGGCAACAGCCCCTCCGCTGAACGTCCCCTGCCGGCAGACGGCCAGCCGTCCGAAACTCCCGAGAAAACTTCCGCGAACGACCCCATCCCGCAGGAAGCCGCGGAGCAAGTCACGCAAGCCGTGCAAGACTTGCAGGAAGCGCTCTCGACTCCCCCGACCGAGCGATCCGCGCGGCCCCCTGAATCACAAACATCCGGCGACAAAGAAACAGGTTCGAGACCGCCTGCTTCCGAAGAAACATCCTCTGCCGCGGGCACTGATCCCGCGCGTTCGCCGCTGGGGCAGCCGATGCCTGGCGAGCCCCAGGCAGGAGAATCCAAGGCTGGGGAATCCAAGTCCGGCGAGCCTCAGTCTGGAGGATCAAAATCGGGCAAGGGGCAAACGGGCCAGTCCAGTTCCGCTACGGGGAAACCCAGCGACTCCCCAGCGGGCGAATCCAAGCCAGCGGGCGAATCCAAGTCCGGTGGCTCCCCATCAGGGGAATCACAAGCGGGTGAGGGACAGTCCGGCAAGTCGAGTTCCGGCGCGGGCCAGCCCGGGGGACCTCCTGCCACGGGCGAAGGCCAGCCGGGCGAAACGGCGGCGCAAGCTCAGCCGGGATCAGGGCAGCCATCGTCGGCCGGTGCGAAAGC
>CAZQUW010000210.1:5835-11270 GCA_964596215.1 uncultured Planctomicrobium sp.
CGAAAGCTGGTGGTTCGGGAAAACCGGGAGCGGCCCAGGGACAGGCCGGCGAGTCCCAGTCCGAACAGACTCCGCTGCAATCGGCTGCCGAACGCCTGCAGCGCGCCGCGGCGGCTTTGCGACAGGCTAACGCGCAATGGCAGTCCAAAACCGCCGGTGGCAAATCCCCGGCAGCCGAGCCCCAGGAGGGGAGCCCCGGCGGGACGGGTCGCGGTGTTCCAGGTGAAGCGCCGGGAACCAGCGGCAAGCCGGGTCCGGATGCCGATGCCGGTGTCGATACGGCGAATCTCGCGCGGTTAAAGAAACGCCTCGCCGGCAGAAAATGGGGTGAGTTACCCGGCACCCTGCAAACGGAGATTTTGCAGGCCGCCCAAAAGAAGCCGAACAGTGAATATGGCGAGCTAATCCGCCAGTATTTCAAGGAAATCGCCAAGACCCAACCCGCGACTACGGCCCCCTAAGACGACCGAGTCGCTTGAGGCGGTCTTCAGGCCCATGACGTTCGTTATTTTTTAAACAGGTCTCCCCATGTCGCCCCGCTTGCCATCTAAATTTGTGCTGGGGACCCTGTGTGCCGGGATATGGTTGGCGGGGCAGGCGCCGGCGTTTCAATTTCCGGCGGTGGGGCTGCAGCTGGCTCAGCCCGCCGCTGGTCGTCGGCAGCAGATTGATCAGGCAATTGTCCGGGCCCTCGATTTTCTGGCCCAGCAGCAATTGGCGAGTGGCGCCTGGAGCAGCGACGAGATCGGGCCGTCTCCTGCCTGTACGTCGCTGGCCATCATGGCTTTTCTGGCGGCGGGGCATGTTCCCGGGGAAGGGCCGTATGCCGTACAGATCGAGCGTGGCATCCGCTGGGTGGTCGATCAGCAAGGTCCTAACGGACTGTTCCTCGACCAGGGGACGCACGGCCCGATGTACACCCACGGCATCTGTTCGCTGATGCTGGCCGAGGTGCTGGGGATGACTCCGCAGGACAGTGCGGTCCCGGTTCGGAAAGCCCTCGAACGAGCGATCGAACTCATACTGATCGCCCAGGATGTCCGCAAGGATCAGCGCAACGCAGGCGGGTGGCGTTATCAGCCGAACAGCCAGGACAGTGACCTGAGTGCGACAGGCTGGCAGCTGCTGGCCCTGCGGGCGGCAAAGAATGTCGGCTGCGACATCCCCGCCGAGTGCATCGATCGGGCGGTCGCCTATGTCAAGAAATGTGCCGTCCCCGGGAATGAGGGTTTCGGCTACCAGCCATCAGTCGGCACCACGCCGGTGCGAGCGGGAACGGGGATCCTGTGCCTGGAGATCTGCGGCGAGCATCATTCGGCCGAAGCGCTGGGGGCCGCGAACTATCTGCTCAAACGCCCGTTGATGAGCCGCGACTCGTTCTTTTACTACGGCGTCTATTATTGCACGGTGGGGATGTTTCAGATCGGCGGCCAGCATTGGGATGTGCTCCGCGATCACCTCGAACCATTGATCCTCAGCCTGCAATTGCCCGACGGCCGATGGGAACCTCAGCAAAACGAAGAGAATCGTGCCGGGATGATCTATTGCACCAGCATGGCGGTATTGGCGCTGTCGGTGGAATATCAGTATTTGCCGATTTACCAGCGGTGATTCTTCGCAGGCGAGCGTCCGGGCGTAAGCCGGATGGTTGTCTTGCAATCTGCAAGCTATTTTGAACCAACGGTTGTCTAATTCCACCCGGCAAACCGGCAGCATTATGCTCCAGGAGTCTTCAGAAGCCCTGTTGAAATATCTTGTTTCAAACAGAAGGTCACGAAGAGCACGAAGAAATCCAACAACAGAGACACAGAGGAAACAGAGTGGCTTTCGCTCACTGTTTGGTCTGTAACTCTGTGATCCCAAGTTTGTATGGAAAACAATCCGGGGGCTGACTCCGCCCGACTCGCGGGAACCAATTTTTGGCCTCGAGTACGGATTTTACGGCGTCGCTAACAACCATCCGACTGACGCCGGACGCTCGCCTGGGATGAAAAAATTCGGCGGCAATTACGCTTGGGCAGCGTACTTCTCGGCGTATTCCAGAACCCATTGGTCGATCGTCTGGATCATCACCGGGACATCGACGTCAGGCAAGCGCTGGTACTGATTGCGGCTGAAGACCTCTTTGTTGCGGATGGAACCCTTGCCCGCCAGTTCCACAATGTGGGCACTGGAAAAGGGTTTGATCACCAGCAACAGCTTGCTGTAGAAGCGGCTGTAGTAGGTCTTCGGCTGGGATTTGACTCCCCCGAGCCCCAGGTCATCGCGAGACATCTCTGCGCCCCAGCCCTCTTCGCCGACGACCGAGCGGCATTCGAAGCCCGGAAAATGGTCGGCCAGTTGGCGCAAGCACTGTTCGATGTGATCGGACAGTTGAATCCGCAAATCGCCGTGCAATTTGCGCAATTCATCCTCATTCAGAGCCCGCGAGGCGCGTGCCTGAACATGCCCGTCACTTACCTTTTGGCCACGCTCGATGGCCTGCTGCAACCGCTTATTAAAGTCCATGAGTCTATTTTGCCGCCGTGAACGAGGCTTTGCAATGCTCTGGGATCGCTCCGCTGCGTCGCTCCAATTCCCAGCCCCCAGTGTGACACCGCACTTTTTCTGCTGACACAGAATTATAGCGCATGACGTTCAGCGGGAATGACTCCCATGTCGCTGCCCCGAATTTTGTAAATTGGTCGATTTTCGGGTAAAGGTGAAAGTCAGCCGCACTGGCCACTTTGGAAAAATTGGTGCCGTGCCCGCGGGCTGGTCTGGATGTCGCTTCCCGTGATAGGTCTCGGTAGAATGCAGTGTCCCCGATTCCGGTCGACCGGTCGCGGACAATTTCGCGATATGCTGTCTGTAAAGAATGGTTCTGTTTCGATGAGTGTCTCCGGTTCAAACCCGTTAGCCGCGGTACCTGCCCCCGACGATGAAGTTGCGCTCCAGGGGGTCCTTGGCTACCTGAATTTTGCCAGCGGCAAGCCCGACCCCAAGTTTCAGGGGTATCTCAATCAGCTCCACGCGCGATTGGGTGTCGGGCATTGGAAGGAACTGGCAGCCATTCTGCGCGATGCGCTGCAGCGGTATGTCGGCACGAGCGCCGTCTTCACGAACATTGATCAGGCCACCCAGGTCTTGCGGCTGGTGTTCGATGAAGTTGCTCCGGCCTATCGAAAATTCCATGCCGACCTGTTGTTCCAGCTGGCTGACAGCGAGTACGAAGTCCCGTTCTTTCTGGCACGGTTGTGCGAAGCCACGCTGGCTCAAGGTGGTCCGTGGGACGAAACCGAACGCATCGTCCAGGGTGCGTTGACGCAGTTGAACGACTTTATCGGACATCGCCCCGTCGCGATGCTCGAAAACGGCCAGGCGATGCAACCGTATCCGCACGAACGGTTCCGGCCGATCCCGATTTATCTGGCGGGTGTCGGCGTGGCTGTCGGGCCGTATCAGGAGATCCTGGAACGAGTCATTCGACATCTCAAGGAGACGCCCTCCGCCGTTCTCGAAGACGCCCATTTTCACATGGAGCAACTCGAGGAAATCGCGCTGGATCCGCGGGCATATGACCATCAGCATCCCGTCTTCAAACGCACGAATTACATGTTCGGCGAATGGGACCCGCATCAGATTGATAATAAGGGCCGCTATCGGCGGTTCGTACTGCGATCGGTGGTACTGGGGGCGTTGCTCGACTGGATGCGGATCGTCGACAAGCTGCCGCATGAGGAAGTGATTTACGAAGCCGCGGCCGTGCTGTGTGGCACGATGTTGATGGCGTCGACTATCAGCGGTTCGGGCCCGCACACGTACGATTCGACGGTCAGCCTGGGAACGTTGTTGTCGAAGGTGGCTCGGCAGCGCGATGCCTTCTATGCACGCTTGCTGGAAACGGTGACGGGCAAACACGCCGAGCGTCTCAAGAAGGAATCACATCAGGCCAAGCAGCCGTTTGGCAAGGTTCGTCAGCATTTGAACCTGTTCGTCGCCAATAATGGCTCGAAGCAAGTCCAGCACGGGCACCTGTCCTACCTGTTTGCCCGCATGGGTTTCCCCGATGCCGCGCGCGAGCAGGCGCTGATGATCCCGGCCAATGCAGCGCGGTTTGAATGCGAACTCGAATGGCGATTGACGTCAGCCCATTTGCTCCTCGACCGTGGAGATATTGCGGCCTCCGCCGCGTTAGTTCCCGAGATTGAAGACTGGCTGCACCGTGGAATCGATTGCGGCGCCCTGGCTGATCCGTGGAATATCCTGGGCTTTCAGGGAAATTTCCCGCTCTTTCACGCCCGCGAAGACACGGTCGTCGATCCGCGCATCGAGAAGATGTTGTATTTGATCGACCAGATCCTGGTGCTGGATGCCCGCGTCGTCAGTGAGGCGGCGGCCGATGGGCAGCGGATCCTGCGTGAAAAATTGTCGTACAACTGCCGCAAATTTGCCGAGTGGTGGGATCAGTTTGCCAGTTCGACGGTCTCGGGTCTGCCCGAGGTCAAGGCCCTGGAAAGCTTCGAATCAGCAAACCAGGTGGCAGATGCCCTGGCCGAATGGCATGCCGCCGGAGAAGCCGCCGGGGACATTTCCTTCTGGCGGCAACACGTGCACAAGTTTGAAACGGCAAAAGCCTATGCGCTGGTGCTCGACGTGCTGCTCAGCAAGCAGGACACGGTCGCGGCCATGGCGTTGTTGATTCAATGGCTCAGCCAGGCTGACCTGGTGGGGTTGGAATCGGGTTCGTACTCGTTCCACAATCTCATTTTCCGCTGGCTGCGGCTGGTACTGCGCATCAATCCCAAGGATGTGACCGTCGGTGCTCCGCCCGATCAGGCGGCCGAGAATCTGCAGCGATTCCAGAAGGCGTGGCCCATCATCGTGCGGCTGTTCGACTACATGGAAGCCAACGCCGGCGACTACTGGTCGGTGCCGACATTGGACATCGTCCTGCCACGGATGCAGCGTCCCGACGAAGACGAACGCCCGCGCGACGACGATGAAGATGATGACGATGAACTGTTCGATGCGGCCTATGAAAACGTGGTCTTTCGCGACAGCGCGAAGGATGGCCACGAAGGCAGCACGATGGATACCGGACGCTCCTCGTTCGATACCGACCTCGATACGCTGGCTCAACGGCTGGATGGCCGCTTGAAGTTCCAGGTAACGCTGTCGAGATTGTGGCAGATTGCATCCGCGACTTATGCGACGGTGAAGATCCAGGCCTCGAAAACAGGCCAGAGCGATTCGGCAGCGGTGCTCGCTCCGGAGATGGTCGATTCACTCCGCAGCTGGTACACCCGCTCGCAGGAAGTGCAGCTTGAGTTACAGCAACTGATGCAGGAAGTCTGGAAGCTGGACTTGGTCAAACCGAGCGGCGATCACGATTCACTCGTCGAATACGACCGCCAGCTGCAGCTCAAGTTCAACCTGATGAGCGGCATCATCTT
>CAZQUW010000211.1:0-2835 GCA_964596215.1 uncultured Planctomicrobium sp.
GCAATCGGCAGCCTCTATGCGCTGATTGCATTGGGCTACACCATGGTTTATGGCATTCTGAAGTTCATCAACTTCGCGCACAGTGACATCGTCGTCCTCGGCGCCTGGGTCAGTTATACCCTGGCGACCAGGCTGCTACCGCTGCTTGGCCTGAATCCGCACAATCCCGAGACCGCCCCCCCGTTGTGGGTCGGAGCCGTGATTCTAATGGCAGCCATGCTGTTCTGTGGCCTGCTGGGCTTTGTGATTGAACGACTGGCCTATAAACCACTGCGACGTGCGGCACGATTGAATGTGCTGATCACGGCGATTGGCGTGTCACTGCTGCTGCAGAACGTCGGGCAACTGAACTACGTGTTCGGTGCCAGCCCGCAGAAGATGCCCGCGTTGCTGCCCAACATTGAATTACTGCGACTCTCGCTCCCCAGCGGTGATGGCTACCGCGACGTCGTGTTGGGCCTCGTCGATGTCATGATCTTCGCTACGTCCGCTGTCTTGATGCTGGTGCTCGAATATCTCGTGTTTCGCACCAAGCTGGGGACGGCCATGCGAGCCGTCTCGTTCAGCACTGATAACGCCTCGCTGATGGGGATTCCGGTAGATCGCGTTGTCTCGTTTACGTTCGTACTGGGGTCTTCACTGGCTGCCGCGGCCGGATTCCTGTACGTCATGAAATATCCCGGCTTAAATCAACCCGCACATTCGATCTGGGTGCTGCTGGGATTGAAAGCCTTCGTGGCGGCAGTCATCGGCGGAATTGGGAATGTCCGCGGGGCAGTTCTCGGTGGATTTGTCATTGCCTTCGTCGAACAGTTCGGCGCGTTCTACATTTCGTCGAACTATCGCGACGTCTATGTGTTCGCGTTGTTGATTATTATTCTGCTGGTTCGGCCAACTGGTCTGCTGGGTTCTCCAGTCCGGGAGAAAGTGTGACCTTGGCCCCTACAGCAGCTGCGACCTCAACTCAGAAGCCCCCCAGTCAACCGCCACCGCACGGTGAAGAGCGAACATCGGTCTGGCGTGGACTCTGGCCGCTGGCGGTCGGCATCATCCTGGCAGCAGTGATGCATTTCGTATTGCCTAAGTTGATCGGGCAATACTACTCGCGCATCGTCATGGATATCGGTATCGCCATGATCATGGCCGTATCACTGAATATCGTGAATGGCATGACGGGTCAGTTTTCAATCGGGCATGCCGGGTTTATGACGCTCGGTGGCTATACAGCCGCCATGTTGACCTATTACGGCTCGCTGTCGATCTGGGGCACGTCGCTGAAGCATGGTGGCTTTCTGGGAGTCGGCGAATGGATGTTTGCCGTTTCCTGCCTGGTCGGTGGGCTGGTCGCGGCAGCGGCTGGTTATGTCGTCGGCTTGCCCTCCTTGCGGTTACGGGGCGACTACCTGGCAATTGTGACGCTGGGTTTCGGCGAAATCCTGCGCGTTGTCCTGCAGCAAACGGGCAAGGTGATCGAGGATGCCGAGGCTCTGAAAACGGCCACGTGGTCGCAGTTGATCCCTCCACCCGTCGGTGGGGCAGTCGGGTTCGACGGGGTTCCCAAATATACCGACCTGTTCTGGGTCTACACATTCGTCACCATTACCGTGGTGGTCGCCTACCGCTTAAAACATTCCAGCCTCGGGCGGGCCATGATCTCGATTCGCGAAGACGAGATCGCGTCCCAGGCGATGGGGGTGAACATCTCCCGCAACAAGGTCCTCGCATTCGTGCTGGCAGCCTTTTTTGCGGGAACCGCGGGTGGCCTGTTCGCTCACGAGGCGGGGGTGATCATCAGTCCGAAAGACTCCGGTTTTCAGCGATCCTTTGACTATGTCATCATGACAGTCCTGGGGGGGCGCGGTTCAATCACGGGTGTGATGCTGGCTGCACTGATCTTAACGACGCTGCCTGAAGCCTTGCGAGATTTCGAACAGTACCGCCTGATCATGTACGCATTGCTGTTGATCATTATGATGCTGGTGCGCCCGCAGGGGTTGTTTGGCATCCATGAAATCTGGCAACTGTGGCCAGGCCGAAGCACCCGAACGTCGGAGAAGAAGGCCTGATGTCGTCATCTTCTGTACCCTTATCGCCGAACCCCGGTGCCTCTTCCGTTCCAGTGGCACAGGGGACACCGTTGCTGCATGTCGATCGCATCGGAATCGCCTTTGGCGGTTTGAAAGCGGTCCAGGGGTTCTCGTTGAATCTGCCAGCCGGAGCATTATACGGTTTGATTGGTCCGAACGGCGCGGGCAAGACGACCGTCTTCAATTTGCTGACTGGCGTCTATCAGGCGGATAGCGGGCAGATGTTGCTCGATTCGCAGAATCTGATGGGGCGTAAACCGCACCGGATCGCTGCCGCCGGAATTGCCCGCACTTTCCAGAACATTCGGTTATTTCCAGGACTGAGTGTCCTCGATAACGTCCGTCTGGCAGGCCAGCTCCGGAGCTCGCACGGACTATTTGCGACGCTCCTGCGCACGCCGGCGCATCAGGCCGAGGAAGCAGCGATCCAGAAGCAGGCGTTCGAATTGCTGGCGTTGTTCGACCTGCAGGATCGAGCCCACGAGCCGGCCGACAGCTTGTGTTATGGACATCAACGTCATCTGGAGATTGTTCGGGCATTGGCCACTGGCCCCAAGGTGTTGCTGCTGGACGAACCAGCTGCCGGGATGAACTCACAAGAGAAAATCGAGCTGGCCCAGGCGATCCGCAAGATCCGCGATCGGTTCCAGGTTTCGATCCTGTTAATTGAACATGACATGGGTCTGGTCATGGAGATTTGCGAACGCATCGTGGTACTCGATCATGGCGTCATCATCTCGGAGGGAAC
>CAZQUW010000211.1:2935-11181 GCA_964596215.1 uncultured Planctomicrobium sp.
GGCGGTAATGGAGCCGGCAAATCGACCACCTTGCGAACGATTTCCGGTCTGTTGCAGCCGCGCAGTGGAGAGATCCAGTTCCAGGGTCAACCGATTCAGGGTAAGGCTCCGCATAACATTGTGACCAGTGGACTGATTCAGGTGCCCGAAGGTCGCGGGATCTTCGCCAACCTGACCGTCGATGAGAATCTGCAACTGGGGGCATTTACGCGATCCGATCGCGCTGAAATCCGCAAAGACCGCGAACGGGCGCTCGACTTGTTCCCCCGGGTCCGGGAACGATTAAAACAGCAGGCCGGAACGTTATCAGGTGGCGAACAGCAAATGGTGGCCATCGCCCGCGCCCTGCTGGCTCGGCCCAAATTGCTGATGCTCGATGAACCCTCATTGGGACTCGCTCCTCAGATTGTGCAGACGATTTTTCAGGTGATTCGCGAGATCAATCGCGAAGGGACGACCATTCTGCTGGTCGAGCAGAATGCCAGTATGGCACTGCAAGTCGCACATCGCGCCTATGTGATCGAAGTCGGCGAAATCCTGATGGAAGGCCCGGCCGCGGAACTGGCAGCCAGCGACGAAGTCCGCAAGGCATACCTCGGTGCACATTGAATCTCCAGGTTACGATACCCGGCCGCGGCCGCTCTCATGGCTTGATACAGAACAGATTCTCCTCCCCGCGAATCAGTAACTTACCAGCCACAGGAACTGGCGAGGCAATCACCCGTTCGCCCATGTCGTTCTCCGAGAGCAGCTGGAACTTGCCGGAAATATCGGCCACAAAGACCACCCCGTCTTCGCGCGGTGCATAAAGCTTGCCACCGGCGATCACTGGCGACGCGTAAAACTTGTTGCGATTCTTGGGAAACTGGTCACTCCACAACGTCTTACCGGTATCTCGATCCAGGCAGTCTACCTCACCACCATCACGCACGAAGTACACGCGGCCATCGTCGATCACAGGTGTCGGCACGAACGACCCGGTATCGTTGCGAGTCCACAGGCGATGCGTTTCCGTCACGTCTCCCGTACCGTCCAGTTTCACGGCGGTGACACGGCTGCCCCGACCGTAGGGCACGATGGCCACGTTGCCGTCGATGACCGCCGAGGCCACCGAAACCCAGTTACGGTTCTCCTCGGGATTGAAGCCGCCGCAGGTCCACAACATCCGCCCGTCATCCGCAGCATGTGCGGTCAGGTGCTCGGCCCCCCAGACGATGATGATCTGCTGGCCATCGCGTTCGATGACATTCGGAGTGGAATAGCTCTGATCCCCTTCTGGCGGAGTCGTATAGTTCCGGGCGACCTTCCACTGCAGATCGCCTGTCGCCTTATCAAATGCCGCCAGGTACGACTGGCCGGTATGCATCACCGCCATGATCACCGATTTTTCAGTCAGGGCAGGGGAGGTGCCCAAGTCCCAATAGAGGGTGTCCTTGGCAAAACGTTCTTGCAGGTTGGTCTTCCACAAGACCTTCCCGCTGAGATCCAAGCCGGCCAATTCGCCATTCTTGAAATAGACGTAGACGTGTTGGCCGTCCGTCACCGGCGACGGATTGCAGCCAGAGCCATTGCGGTGCTTGCCGGCAACTTCCGGGCCGAAGACCGCCTTCCAGGTCACCTTGCCCTGCCAGTCAAAAGCCATGACGGCGTTGTGCCCCTCGATCGGACACGTCACGAAAATCTGCTCGTTCCAGACCGCCGGCGTCGAACAGCCGATGCCGGGCAGCTTGGCCTTCCAGACAATCTGTTTGGGATCCTTCCAACCGGTCGGATAGATCCCGCCCCGGGCACATCCGTTGTCACGAGGTCCCCTCCAGCGCGGCCATTGGCGTTCAGCCGCCGGCTCTACCACACCGGAATCGGCCACGCACGCCCACAACAGGATGCACAAAATTGCAGACTTCATAGCAAGTTCCCGCTAGCGTTCGAATGGATCAGGGGACCAGGAAACGACGGACGAAGACAGCCGGCTGACACCACCTGGATTGCGTGAATCCGGATCTACTTCGGAGCGATCGCGTGCTTAATTTTCTCCGTAAGCTCCGCGGCCTTCTGTTCGGCTTCAGGAATGGGTAAGCCCTTGGCAACCCCGGGACGCTTATGTCCCGCGGTTCCGACGTACGAGTCTCGCAGCAGACTGGTCCGTTGTTTGACCAGTGGCAGCACTTCCGCGGGCAATTTCTTCGCCCGGAAAAACTCCTCGGGAGTGGCCGCAGCCGTGGCCGATTCGTCTCCAAACCAGGCAATCACTTGCTGGGCTACGAACCAGTGTCCCGCGGAATTAGGATGCACTCCGTCCGGTTGGAAGGTGAACTTGGGATCGGCCACCCGGCGTTTGGCAACTTCCTTCGTCATCGGCACGTGCAGATCGGCCACCATCCAGCCGGCCTGACGTTGCTCAAGCAACCACTGGGCGTAACGGTCGAGCACTCCGTTATAAGAAAAGTCGCGAGGCGAACGCAGATCGTCATAGAACGGCGGCGTGACGAGGACCAGTTTGGCTCCGGCTTTTTCGACAGCCCCCTTCAGATGCTGGATTCCCTCCTGATATTTTTTAAGCCGCCCCTCATCGAACGGCAGATAAATCCCGCAGTTCATGCCGTAACACGCGACGACCAGATCGGGTTTGGTGACTTTCAATACGCGGTCCAGGCGCTCGGCCAGATCGGGTCGGGGAAACGCGCCGCCTGCATGACCGTCTTCGCTCAGCCCCGACACGGTTTCGCTGGGCAGGCCGACGTTGATCACTGTCGGAATCTTTTCCAATCCCTGGGTGAGCAGCCAGGCATCGAAGTAAGCGACATATTCCCCGGCGGCCGTGATGCTGTCGCCCAAAAAGACGATGCGCCTCGATTGTTTCAGAAGTTCTTGCGGAGTGAGGAGCGCTGCCGGGGCTTGAGCGGATGCTGTCGCCAGGGGCGTTAACAACAATACGGACAAGCACACGGTAAGGCAGATTTTAGGATACATGAGCGCGATTGATCCTGTTGGTGAGTGGATAAGTCGGGTCGGGTGAGCCTTGAGCGTCACCCTTGGCTTTATGGGTCCTGCCGGCAGTGGTCCTTACTTGGCTGCCGCTTTCTTCTCTTTCATCAACTTGGCCACGTACTTGGCGGTCTCATCACCGATCACATGATACCCCGCCAGGTTCGGATGGCGATCACCAAACCAGCCCGGCAGATTGCGGAAATGAGCATCCAGCTGGTTGTCCATGGTCACGACGCTGGTTCCACGTACGAACGGCTGGACCCACATGCGGTGCTGTTCCGGAATTTTTTCTAGCGCGTAACGGCGATAATTGAGCATATTCTCACCGTGGCTCAGTTCCGCTTTGTAGCGCGTGTAGACGTCGAACAGCGGCAGTTTGTCCTCGGCAGCGGCCTTGGTGATCAGTTCATTGATCTGGGCGTCATTGTCAGCAGAGAGGTAGGGAATAATGGTCATCGGAATGATGGTGGCCTGGGGAAAATCCTGCTGCAGGCGAGCAGTCAATTCGTGGATGTCCTTGGGAAAATTATTGGGAAAGTCTTCCCGCTTGGCTCGGTCGTTCAAGCCGTAACGAAAGAAGACATAGTCGATCCCCGGCAGTTTCGAGATGTCTTTCTCGTAACGCCCGCCGGTCAGCAGCCCGTGAATGAACTCACCGTCACGCCCCTGGTTGATGACATTCGTCGGGGGCAGGTCTTTGTCAGTTGCCAGCAGCAGGCGCACCACATCTTCGAGATGCGGGCCCGCGGGATTCGTCTGTCGGCAAACGCTGCCAATCGTCGTGCTGTCGCCGAGCAACAAGATCTGCACCTTGCCGTCGTGCTCAGCCTGAATGGCCGCCGGTGCGACGAAGAGGACTGCCGTGAGGCACATCAGGCAGGTTAGGACACGCAGGGAAAACAGGTTCATGCAAGGGCTCCATCAGGCGGGTTGGGGGACGGCGGACTTCTGAGCAGGTAGCTCGGCGTTTGTTGATGGGTGTCAGGGTACCGCGCAGGGCACTGAATAATCCAATTCACCACGCAGAATTCAGAACTTTTCCTGGATCGCGGATTCATTGTTGATGACGTCCGCCCACTTCTTGTGTCCGCGGTTCTTGACGGCCAACAGCGGGCACAGCACAATTCGTTAGGACGCGAACCAAGTCGTTCGTCCGGTCCTCGCCAACATCTCAAGGGAGTTCCACAACGATGCATGAAGATTTGCAGAGCTTGCTGCCCCGCATGGATTTCACTCGCCGCGACTTCGTCGTCACCAGCCTGGCGGCCGGGTTCGCCATGGCCGTGTTGCCGGTCTCGGCCGAGACCATCACCACTGACACCAAGGGAATTGAAGCGGGTGAGGTCAAGGTACCCGTTACCGACGGCGAAATGCCCGCCTACCGAGCCCAACCCGCATCGGGTGGCCCGTTCCCGGTGATCCTGGTGGTGCAGGAAATTTTCGGCGTGCACGAGCACATCAAGGACATCTGCCGGCGCCTCGCCAAGTTGGGCTACCTGGCGATTGCCCCCGAGTTGTACGCGCGGCAGGGGGACGTTTCCAAGATGACGGACATCCCGAAGATTATCTCGACGGTCGTCTCGAAGGTCCCGGATGCCCAGGTGATGGCCGACCTGGATGCGACCGTGGCCTGGGTGAAGAAGAGTGGCAAGGGGGACACGGCGAAGCTCGGCGTGACCGGCTTCTGCTGGGGTGGACGCATTGTGTGGTTGTATGCAGCTCATAACAAGGATTTGAAAGCGGGCGTCGCCTGGTATGGCCGGTTGGTGGGAGACAAAGACGAACTCCACCCGAAACACCCGACCGATCTCGTCGAATCACTCCAGGCCCCCGTCCTGGGACTCTACGGCGGCGCGGACATGGGCATTCCGACTCCCACTGTCGACGCCATGAAAGAAGCGTTGAAGAAGGCCAACAAGCCCTCGGAGATCGTCCTGTATCCGGATACTCCCCATGGTTTCTATGCCGACTATCGCCCGACCTATCGCCAGGCTCAGGCCGACGACGGCTGGAAGCGATTGCTGGAGTGGTTCAAGAAGCATGGCGTCGCGTAAGCAATTAGCACAGGGTCGCAGGACGGGCCACCCGGCCCGTCTGCGGCATCACGAACTGATGCAAGGCGAGCGTCCGGCGTGAGCCGGATGGTTGTTGGCGGGTTCATAGTCACCAGTCCCAGATGCATTTTTTGTCGGACACCGATCCGATAATCCCCGTCCTGAAAACCGGCATTCATACTGTTGCCTGGAAACGTCCAGAAACCATCCGGCTCACGCCGGACGCTCGCCTTGGCGGTCATTCACTTTCAACTGCAACCCGCGGTGAACCGTCACAAAGCACCACGCCATCGCTCCCGAGACCAGCACTGTAAAGATCAGAAAAACTGCAAATCCACCAACTTGTGCGGCGTCGGCATGTCGCTGGTAGAGCGGTGCCAGATCGATCACACTGGCTCGGATCGCTTCTCGAGCAAATGACATCCCCAGCAAAGACAGGACGCCGCCCGCCGAGACGATCGTCGACCAGAATCCCGTCAATCGACTCAGCCGCCATTGCTGCCACCAGCCTGCGATCTGCAGTGCCACACCAACCACGGATAAGACGATGTAGGGCAGCGTCCCGTTCGAGAACAGGGCCGTGCGCGTTCGAGGTTCAGCCGTCACGTAATACGTCAGTGCGGCCAAGGTCAGCAGACCCAGACCTCCGACAGCGATCACGGCCACCGTCCGCGTCGTGCTGACCACATCAGCCTCAGCTTGTGCGGACTGCCGGCGATACAACTGCCACGCCACGATCGCGGCCAAAGTCGCAAACGAGTCGCTGATCCAGATCCCCATGCGCGCCAGGACCTCGAACGGCGTGAAGGGCAACTGGCCCGTGACATAGACCTCCGGCCAGCGCGATTCGCTCACTGACAGCAAATGATTGGCCGTCCAGCAAAAGCCCACAAACACAAAGCAGGCGGCAGTCCCCACGGCGACCGCCGACCGCGCCACACGGGGCCACCGGGTCATGATCTTGCTTTTCAGCAAGTACAGCAGGTAAAACGCCACAATTAAGACGGGCACGACTAACAACCACCGCCACCAGAGCAACAGATTCGCGGTATAAAACTGCTTCTGGTAGACGATCTGAATAAACAATAACGGTGCAACGCCGGCTGTAATGGCGGCACTCAACAGAAACGGCAGCCAGTCGCGCAATATGGTCGCCAGCGGTTGATCGTTGCGCGAGACGCTGCCGCGCCCCGGGAACGTCGTGGTCCAGGCCACATACAGGCTGCCCGCCAGCACGTAATGCATGAATGCCTGATGCAGAGCAAACGTCAGTACGTACAGCGTGAGATAAAACGCCGTCGGACCAGGGTAAGCGAAGGGGAAGGGGAGACTCATCGGATCACCTCCTGGCGTCGCTTGTGATTCTGCTTGAAGTCGCCCGGTGCAGTCCCGGCTTCCTGGAGCCAGGTGGCAATCTGCGACAAATTCTGCGGATCACTGTTCTCCTGCCAGGCTGCGGGTCGCTCGGCACTCGACCAGTTGATGAATTGCACAAGAGCTTCCAGATCTTCGGGACTTCCGGCAAACGGCGGCATGAACGGCTTGGTGTGCTGGAGCTTCGCCACATTGAGACGCATTTGATTCGTATCCCACGAGCCAGTGAGTTCGCTGACGCCGTTCGTGCCAGTTACCGTGTGGCAGACACTGCACTGGCGCCGGAAAACGCGGCCACCCAACCGCACTTGATCGTTCGGATAGATCGCGTCGTTCCGCAACGGATACGGATCATCTGCCGTACAACCGTCGCGGCGCAGCTGCGCCACATCTTGCGGCCGGATCGAATTCGAGTACAGCACATGGCGGATCGAATAGGGTTTTCGAGATCCTTCCCGTACAAATTCGCCCCCTGCGGTCGCACCGAATGCCAGCATCAGCAACAGACCTGCCGTTGCCGTATTGATAAACAGGCGTTGCAGCACCAGCCCCAGCAACGCGTAGGCGCCAATGGCCAGTGATGATCCGATGGAGATATTCAGAAACAGCATCATCGCCGGGCTCCCTCCCAGCACCCAGCTGCGACTGTCAGCGGGCATGACGGCCAGGAACCATAACCCCAAGGCCGGCATGATGACCATCGGAATCAGCAATTCGGCCACGCGATTCATCAGTGACCGTTTGCCTTCACGATCAACCTCTGTCATCAGATTGATGACCACGCAGGCAGACAACGAGGCCAGCGTCAGCGCCACCACCGTGCGGAACAATAGACTCGGCCAGAAGCTGGGATTAAAGAAGCCGTCGTACAGGCGATGCGTCTCCAGCCAGCGACCGGGGGTCAATTGCCACGAGAGAATCCCATTGATCAGGAATAAACTCATCCAGGCCGCGACCGCGTAAGTCACGAGCAAAAACATGGAAGAGCGATCATCCAGGCGCGAGTGATAGCGGTAGAAGCAGTAGCCCGACACGATCTCCAGGCAGAAGAACAGCCACTCCGTGGCCCACAGCCAATGGAAGTTCTGCACCATCGAGCCAATCGTATGCGGACTCACCTGGATCGCGGTAAACCAGATCCCCACGCCGGTCAGGGCTCCTAGCACAAAACTGATCAGTACGAGCACTTTAAAGTAGCCAGCCACAAACTGGCGGGCGTGGGGATTACGCCCCGTCATCCCCAGCCATTGCAGGTAGCAGAGCAGGATTCCGCCCCCCACGGCAAATTGTGCCAGGAAGACGTGGACGATCGCGACGGCCGCCATGACCAGACCAGGCATCAGCGGCCCGTAATCATTTACGGGGAAAACATCGAGCATGCAGGGCGACTCCTTGTCGGTCGACAAACGAGACCGGCCGCCGTGAAGCAACGCGGCACCGCAGCGTTCGTCAGTTCGAGAACAATTCTTCCGCACGACCTGCGGCGCATGGGGTCTGTGCGTACCGCAACATAGCTCAATGATTACCGGAAAGACAGTAACAGAGTTAACCTGCGGCCAAGGATCAGTGAATCAGCAACTGTTGCGGAGTACTGATCTCACGTGGTGGCTTCAATCCCCCATCGCGCGCAGCGCGAGCGCGTGCCTCCATCGAGACAGCGGCCATCGGATTCATCAAGATCGCCGGCAGCAGTTGCCGATCAGCCGACTAAACCACGCCCCGAATTCTCGCGTTCTCTTTGACCTCTTTGAATTCTTCGTGTCCTTCGTGACCTTCTGTTCCAATCGTTTTTAACAGAAGGTCACAAAGGACACGAAGATGAATTCTTTG
>CAZQUW010000212.1:0-2097 GCA_964596215.1 uncultured Planctomicrobium sp.
TAAAATGCTGAGGCTATGACCATCCCCTCAGAATCAGACAAATTCCCTGTTTCGACACTGACGATCATCGGCGTGGGGCTGATTGGTGGTTCGCTGGCCGCTGCCGTTAAAGCGCGCGGACTGGCGACGCGCATTATTGGCGTGGGACGCAGTACGTCGAAGCTCGCTGGTGCGATTGAACGCGGTCTGCTGGATGAAGCGACCGCCGATTTGGCTGCGGCTGCCCGGCAGTCGGATCTGATTGTCTTTTGCACTCCGGTTGATCGAGTCGTCGCCGGGGTGCGTGAAGCGGCGGCCGCCTGTCGCTGTGGTACGCTGATTACGGATGCGGGCAGCACCAAGGCCGAGATCTGTGAGGCGCTGGAGACTGGTCTGCCGCCGGGAGTTGAATTTATCGGTTCCCATCCGCTCGCGGGGTCGGAGAAGAGTGGCTATGAGCACGCCAATCCGCAACTGTTTGCCAACCGCGTGTGCGTGCTGACTCCGCATGCCGGAACCTCGCCCCCGGGCCTGCAGCGGCTGCGTTCATTCTGGACGGGTTTGGAAGCGCGGTTGATCGAAATGACGCCGCGGGCGCACGATCGGGCCGTGGCTGAAACAAGTCATTTTCCACATGTGGCAGCTTCCGTGCTGGCCGCGACCCTGGCACCGGAACATCAGGCCCTCGCGGCCCGGGGCTTTCGTGATACGACCCGGATTGCCGCGGGTGATACCGATTTGTGGACCAGCATTTTGCTCGACAATGCCGAGGAAGTCACGCGGAGTCTAGAGAAATTCGCCGGGATTCTGGACGAATATCGAACGGCGTTGCAGCGCCGTGATGCGGGGGCCATCAAGCAGCTCTGGGAACATGCCAGGCAGATTCGCGAGCAACTCGGTTAGAGCGGTTAACGAGATTTCCGTGATCACGGAGTGATCGACATACTCAGGCGAGCGTCCGGCGTGAGCCGGATGGTTGTTAGACGGTTAGGAACTACAAGATGCGCTCGCTGTCTTGCGAAGGAACGAAAGCAACTTTGTTTGTCCTAACCCCGCGCTGATGACTGTCGCCAACAACCATCCGGCTCACGCCGGACGCTCGCCTGCGAAGGCTACGACTTCGTCTCAGCACACTTAAGCGAGCCCTCATGCGTCCCATACTAAATATTGCCGATCTCGAGACCCAACTCAGTGAACCTACCGCTGGCGCCCTGGAAACCTTGCGGGCCATTCCAGGCGACATCATGGTCCTCGGTGCCGGTGGAAAGATGGGCCCAACTCTCGCACGCATGGTCCGTCGCACCTGCGATCAACTCGGCCAACCCGATCGAAAGGTCTATGCGGCGTCCCGCTTTTCTTCACCCGCGGTCGCCGCTGAGCTGCATTCGCACGGCGTCGAAACAATCGTCTGTGATCTTCTGGATCGTGACGCAGTGGGAAAATTGCCAGACGTCCCGAATGTGATCTGCATGGCAGGGCAGAAGTTCGGCACGTCCCAGGCCCCCGAACTGACCTGGGTCATGAATACCCTGGTCCCGGCCGAGATTGCCCAGCGATATGCCCAGTCGCGAATCGTCGTTTTCTCGACAGCCTGCGTCTATCCTCTGGTTTCTGTGGACAGCCCGGGTTCACAGGAAGACGATCCTTTAACGCCGCCGGGGGAGTACGCGAACGCGTGTGTCGGGCGGGAGCGGGTTTTTTCCTACTTCGCCAAACAAAATGGCACGCCGATCGTGTTGTTTCGATTGAGCTACGCCATCGATCTGCGATACGGCGTGCTGTTGGATGTTGCCGAGAAAGTCGCGCGGGGTGAGCCGGTCGATGTTTCGATGGGGGCCGCCAACGTCATCTGGCAGGGTGATGCCAATGCGCGGGCCATCCAGTGCTTGCAGCACACCTCGACGCCACCGCTGGCTTTGAACGTCACAGGGCTGGAACCGGTCCGGATTCGGACGCTGGCCCAACGATTCGGGGAATTGTTCGGGAAACAACCGGTGATCACCGGCAGTGAAGGGCCGGTGGCCTGGCTCTTTGATGCCCGGAAGTCGTACGAACTTTTCGGCCCGCCGACCGTTACGTTAGATGAGATGATCGACGCCACTGCGAACTGGGTGCGGC
>CAZQUW010000212.1:2197-11106 GCA_964596215.1 uncultured Planctomicrobium sp.
CCGCCGACCGTTACGTTAGATGAGATGATCGACGCCACTGCGAACTGGGTGCGGCACGGGGGGCAAACCCTGGGCAAGCCGACCCATTTCGAAGTCCGTGATGGTTCATTCTAATCGCGAATATGCATGGAAACGGCCTGATATTCGAGCGCGAAGCCGCGATGGATAAAACGAGCACACTTGAAAGGGCTCAGTCAATCACGACAATACACGGTTCAATTAGTCTGAATTGCGGATTGGATCAGTCGTTGCTGATGCGTCATCGAAATCCACGCTCGCTTTCACCCCTGATGGTCCTCCGGAACGAGAACTGGCCAGATCGGCCGGAAACCTCGCGTCTGAATTGAATAGAGTGCGACCGACCAGGATTTTTGAGTTCAGTCAGCGTTCGTAGCAGGAAACTTTGCTTCATGTTGTGGGAAATTGAGATTCGTCCGTTGCCGTCAGAGATCGATCGCGAAGCGGCCCGTGTGCAGGGCAGTTGCCAGTCGATGCGGTTGTCGTCGATCAACGAGATCCGCGCGGCGAAATCGTTTTTGATCCAGGGCGATCTGGATCAGGCCCAGATCGAACGCGCAGCCCGGACCTTCCTCGTCGATACCGTAGTGGAAGCGTATGCCATCCACCCATTGTCGAAAACTACGGCCCCGTCCGCGGCAGACGCCAACCTGTTGAATGTCATGTTCAAACCGGGTGTCACTGACAATATCGCCTACAGCACTCAGCGGGCACTCGTCGATCTGGGGTACGCTGTCGAAGCCGTGTCGACCTGCCGCAAGTACTGGGTGAATGCCGGTGCCAGTGAGCCCGATCTGAAACTGCTCGGTTCGAAGATTCTGTCGAATGACGCCATCGAACACGTGACGCGTGGTTCATTGGCGATCGGCAATCTGTCGATTGGCCGCGAGTACCAGTTCCAATTGCAGAAGGTGGCGATTCGCGAGTTGTCCGACGAGCAGCTGCAGCAACTCAGCAAGACCGGTCAGTTGTATCTCAGCCTGACCGAAATGCAGACGATTCAGAACTACTTCCGCAGCCTGGATCGTGACCCCACCGACGCCGAACTCGAGACTGTCGCGCAGACGTGGAGCGAACACTGTTCGCACAAAACGCTGGGTGGCCGCGTGCATTATGTTGATGAGACACGCGACATTCAGTTCCAGAATATGCTCAAGGAAACGATTTTCGCAGCGACCCGCCAGTTGCGTGAGCAGGCAGGGGATCAGGACTGGTGCGTCAGCGTCTTCCGGGACAATGCGGGCGTCGTTGAGTTCCACGAGAAGTACCATGCCTGCATCAAGGTGGAAACACACAACCACCCGTCGGCCCTGGAGCCCTACGGCGGGGCCAACACCGGCCTGGGGGGCGTGATTCGCGATCCTCTCGGTACGGGGCTGGGGGCCAAGCCGATCTGCAATACCGACGTCTTCTGCTTTGCGCCGCCGGATACGCCATTTGAATCGTTGCCGCCAGGGGTGTTGCATCCCCAGGTTGTGGCGCGGGGCGTCGTCTCGGGGGTGCGCGATTACGGCAACCGCATGGGGATTCCCACGGTGAACGGGGCGGTCTACTTTGATGAACGCTACCTGGGTAATCCCCTGGTGTATTGCGGCAACGTGGCACTCATTCCGATTGATATGGTGGAGAAGGGGGCACAGCCGGGCGACTTGATCGTGGCGGTCGGTGGCCGCACCGGGCGCGACGGGATCCATGGGGCGACATTTTCCTCCGCCGAATTGACTCAAGAGAGTGAATCGCTGTCGGGTGGCGCGGTGCAGATTGGCAACGCCATCACCGAGAAGATGGTGCTGGATGTGATCCTGGAAGCCCGCGATAAGGGGCTGTATACCGCCATCACCGATTGCGGCGCGGGTGGTTTTTCCAGTGCCGTCGGTGAGATGGGTGCGGAATGCGGGGCCGAAGTGTGGCTCGACCAGGCACCGCTCAAGTATACCGGCCTGTCCTACACCGAGGTGTGGATCTCCGAGGCCCAGGAACGCATGGTGCTGTCAGTTCCGAAGGAGAACTGGCCCGCGTTCCAGGCACTTTGTGCGGCCGAAGGGGTCGAAGCTTCGGCGATTGGTGAGTTCAAGGATAATCACCGGCTGTTGTTGAAATACCAGGACCACGTCGTCGGCGATCTGGCGATGGAGTTTCTGCATGACGGCCGTCCCCCGGTGATTCGCGAAGCGATCTACCGGGCTCCGCAGCTGCAGGAATTGCAGCTGCCGGTCCGTGAACGCTATGACGAAGATCTGCAGAAAATCCTGGGCTCGCTGAATGTCTGCAGCAAGGAATGGATCATCCGGCAGTACGATCACGAAGTTCAGGCCGGAAGTGTCGTCAAGCCGCTGGTGGGAGCGGCCAATGATGGGCCGTCGGACGCGGCGGTCGTCCGGCCGATTCTCGAGTCCAATCGCGGCCTGGTGATCGCCTGCGGCATGAATCCCCACTTTGGAGATTTCGATCCGTATTGGATGGCGGCGTCGGCCATTGATGAAGCGGTACGAAATTGCGTGGCGGTCGGAGCCGATCCCCGGCGCATCGCCATTCTCGACAACTTCTGCTGGGGCTATACCGATCGCCCCGAAACCCTGGGCAGCCTGGTCCGCGCGTCACTCGCCTGCCACGACGTGGCCATTGCATTTGGCACGCCATTCGTCAGCGGCAAGGACAGCCTCAATAACGAGTTCTCGTACTTCGACGCGAACCAGCAAAAGCAGACAGTGGCCATTCCGGCGTCATTGCTGATTACGGCGATGGGGCAGATGGAAGACGTCAACCGGGCCGTCACCATGGATCTGAAGGCCGCCGGCAATCTGCTGTACCAGATCGGTATCACGAGAGATGAATTGGGTGGCAGTCATTTCTCACTGGTCAATCAGCTGACCGGCGGCCGCGTGCCGCAGGTTGATTTGCCGGTGGCTGTGAAGATCTTTGCTGCCTTGCATCACGCCATCAACGCGGGCACGGTTCGCAGCTGTCACGATTTGAGCGAAGGTGGTCTGGCCGCCGCTGTGGCCGAGATGGCATTCGCGGGCGAAGTCGGTGCCGAATTGTCACTGGCCGGGCTGGCGCAGCAATCGCAGTTGAACACCAGCGCGCAGCTGCTCTTCTCGGAAAGCAATACCCGTTTCGTGGTCGAAGTGGTGCCGGCGAAGGCCGCCGAGTTCGAAGCGTTCTTCGCCGCATTGCCGGTCACCAGGATTGGTAAGACGGTCGCGGAACAGGTATTGAAGGTTGACTCACCGCAGGGTGTGCGAGTGATCGATGCGGAATTGAAAACACTGAAGGCCTGCTGGCAGAAACCGCTGGCCTGGGCGTAGGGCTGGCCCTGCGTTACGAGGCACGCACCCCGTTCAGCCAACATTTAACAAGGGAGTGATTCATGTTGCGTAGAACTGTCCTGCAGGGGATGTTGTCACTGCTGGTGTGGGGCTGTTTGGCCTGTACCGTCGCGAGTGCCGACGATACCGCACCGTGGGATCTGGCCAGCCTGAAGCAGACGCCCAAGGTGACGTGGGTTGATGAGTCCGGCCCGCTGAGAAAGCTCTACTACGAGAGCGAACCGCGGAACGGTGCACCGACACGCGTCTTCGCCTACTGTGCCTATCCGGAGAAGATTGAAGGCAAGGTGCCCGCAGTGGTCCTGATTCATGGCGGTGGCGGCAAGGCGTTTCCGGAATGGGCCAAGTTATGGGCCGATCGCGGTTACATTGCCCTCGCCATGGATCTGGCAGGGAAAGGCCCCGACGGTCAGCCGCTGCCCGATGGCGGTCCCGACCAGACCGATACGTTTAAGCTGCCCAAGGATCCCATGAACCTGAAGGACATGTGGACCTACCACGCCGTCGCCGCCTGTGTGCGGGCTCATAGTTTGCTGGCCAGCCTGCCGGAAGTGGATGCCGAGCGGACGGGGGTCACCGGGATCAGCTGGGGTGGCTATCTGACCTGTATCGTGGCGGGTGTGGACGATCGCTTTAAATTTGCGGTGCCGGTCTATGGGTGTGGTTTTCTGCAGGAAGACAGTGCCTGGTTAAAACAGTTCGGTGCGATGTCTGACGACTGGCGCGCCGAGTGGGTGAAGAATTTCGATCCTTCCAGTCATGTCGGCCGCGCGAAGATGCCGGTGTTGTTTGTGAATGGAACGAATGATTTCGCCTACCCGATGGGCAGCTATCAGAAGACCTATCGGCTGGTGAAGGACCGCACGCTGTGTGTGACTGTCAACATGCCACACGGGCACGTCCAGGGCTGGGCGCCCATGGAAATCGGTCTGTTCGGTGATCAAATTGTTCGCGGCGGCAAACCGTTACCCAAGGTCGATCCCCGGTTAAAATTGAACGCAGAAAACACGTCAGCAACGGCGGCCTGGGCCGGCGCTGACGAACCGAAGCCGGCATTTCATTGGACGACCGATACCGGGGCCTGGCAGCAGCGCAAGTGGCAGTCACGCGACGCGGCAATCAACGGCGATCTGATCACCGCCGAGATCCCGAAGGAACGCCCGATCGTGTTCTTTGTCACGTTGAAAGATGCGCGTGGGGCGATTGTCAGTACCGAGCACGAAGAATTGAAGTAGTCACCGGCGTGGAGACAGGCTGCGGATCGTTTGGCATATGCTGCCGAGATCCAGGTGTTTCCACGTTCCATTCTTCGGCAACCACCAAACCGCTGATTTGCAATCATGGAAGGAATGCAGATGTCAAATCCACCTCCCGCCGCCCGGCTGGGGCAGATGCTGAGTGGCTATTGGATTTCGCAGGGGATCTATGTGACGGCCAAGCTGGGATTGGCCGATTTATTGCAGGATCGATCGGCCACGGCTGACGAACTGGCTGCCCGGACCAATACGCACCCGCTGTCGCTGTATCGGTTACTGCGGATGTTGGCCAGCATGGGTGTGTTTGTGGAAGACGATGCGAAACGCTTTTCGCTGACCGAGGTTGGCCAGTGCTTGCGAAGTGATGTGGAAGGTTCGCAACGGGCCATGGCGATCATGTCGGGCGAAGAGCACTACCGGTCGTGGTGCGACCTGCTGTATAGCGTGCAAACGGGGCTGCCGGCGTTCGACAAGATCTACGGGATGCCTGTCTTCGATTGGCTGTCGCAGCATCCGGAGCAAGCGGCCAATTTCGATGCAGCGATGGTCTCGGTCCATGGCCGCGAAACGGCGGCGTTCTTGAAAGCGTACGATTTCTCCGGCATTCAGACGCTGGCAGACGTGGGTGGGGGCAACGGCAGCGTACTGATACCAACCTTGCAGGCCAATCCCCAGCTGCGCGGTATGCTGTTTGACCTGCCAGGTGTGATTGCGCGGGCCACCCCGAATTTTGCAGCGGCCGGGCTGCTGGAGCGTTGCCAGTTGATTTCGGGCAGTTTCTTTGAATCGATGCCCGCGGGGGCGGATGCCTACATGATGCGGCACATCATCCACGACTGGAATGATGAGCAATGTCTCACGATCTTGAAGAATATTCATCGAGTCCTGCCGGCCACCGGCCGGCTGCTGGTCTCCGAAAGTGTGATCCCGCCGGGCAACGATCCGTTCTTCGGCAAGCTGCTCGATCTGAATATGCTGGTCATTCCCGGTGGTCAGGAACGAACGGCCCAGGAGTATGAAACGCTGTTTGCAAAAGCTGGTTTTAAGCTGACGCGGATCGTGCCGACGACCACCGAGCTAAGTATTATCGAAGCGTGTAAAGCGTGATGTGGACTCCCCCCCACGGCAGGGCAACTCTCAGTCCTGGGAGAGACTCGATGGGCGATTTCATCCTGAAGAAACTCTCTGACAAAACAAGCGTCGGTCTGTCCAATCCGAGTTCTTCAGACTGCTAATTCTGTGGAGACTGGCCTATGAAAAACTTGCGACTGTGGCTGGTGTGTCTCGGCGCGGCGTGCCTGTTGGGTGGGCCTGCGATGGTGATGGCCGGTCCGACCGGCGCACCGAACATCGTGCTGATCGTTTCAGACGATCAGGGGTGGGGTGACTTTGGATTCATGGGGCATCCCCACATTCAAACGCCGCACCTGGACCGCCTGGCTCGTGAGAGCCTGGTTTATCGGCATGGCTATGTTCCGTCGAGCTTATGCTGCCCGTCGCTGGCGGTGGTGTTGACCGGCAAGTATCCGCACCAGACCAAGATTACCGGTAACGAGCCGCCACGGCCGGCAGGGGTGAAGCAACCCTATCGTGACGCAGGCTTCCTGGCACAGGTGAAGGAATTGAATGGCTTCATGGCCCGGCATTCCCGCTTGCCGCACGAGCTCGGAAAAGCGGGTTACGTCAGCTTTCAGACGGGCAAGTGGTGGGCAGGAAATTTTCAAACGGGCGGCTTTACCCACGGCATGAGCCACGGTGATCAAAGTCGTGGCGGGCGGCATGGGGACGAAGGTCTAGAGATCGGGCGCAAGTCGCTGCAGCCGATTTATGATTTCATCAATGAGGCCGCCGATAAGCCGTTCCTGGTGTGGTACGCGCCCATGCTGCCGCATCAGCCCCATAACCCGCCCGAACGGTTGCTGCAGAAATACCAGCCGCTGACTCCTTCGCTGCAGCTTGCCAAGTATTGGGCCATGTGCGAATGGTTTGATGAAACGTGCGGCGAGTTACTCGGTCACCTGGATCGGCAGGGCCTGGCGAAGAATACCATCGTGGTGTTTGTGGTCGACAATGGCTGGATTCAAGACCCGGACCGGGCGGCCTACCGCACTGACTCCAAGCAGTCGCAGTATGACGGCGGTCTGCGGACGCCGATCATGATCCGCTGGCCGGAACATGTGGCGCCGCGCATGGTCGACACGCCCGTCAGCAGCATCGACATCGCGCCGACTTTGTACCGGGCCTGTGGCCGCGAAATTCCCGCGGGCTTGCCGGGGATTGACCTGCTGGATGAGCGAGCTGTGGCGACTCGCGAGGCGGTCTTTGGTGCCTGTTTCCTCCACAACGCGGTCGACATTCACGCTCCCGAACAGAACGTCACTTATCGCTGGTGCGTGTCGGGGGGCTGGAAACTGGTCCTGCCGAATCTGGCGAACGTGAAGCAGCCGAACAAGCCCGGCCGCGAAGTGGGACCGGAGCTCTATCGAATTGAGACCGACCCCACGGAAGAGACTAATCTGGCGAATAAGCATCCGGAAGAAGTTGAGCGACTGACGAAGCTGATTGATGACTGGTGGAAACTTTAGGTAAAGGCGTCTCACCGGCATCATGTTTTTGGGCACTCCTAACCTGCACTTGATCCCTCGCGCAAAGAATCCTTTCAGCACGACTTCTAAATCTGAGGGCCATGATGAGAGTGCTTACCTGGATTGCCTTGGGACTGTTCATCGCGTCTTGCCAGGCTTCGGGCCGCGCTGCGGAACGGCCCAATGTCCTGATGATTGCCGTGGATGATCTCAATGATTGGGTCGGGTGTCTGCAGGGGCATCCGCAGGTTAAGACGCCGCATATTGACGCCCTCGCAGCGCGCGGGACGGTGTTTACCAACGCGCACTGCCAGGCCCCCTTGTGCAATCCTTCGCGAGCCAGCTTGCTGACGGGGTTGCGTCCGTCGACGACTGGTATTTATGCCTTACAGCCGGGGATTCGATCGGTCGCTAAGCTGCAAGATCACGTGACGCTGCCGCAGACGTTCACGCAGGCGGGGTATCACACGTTTACCTGCGGCAAGATCTATCACGATGGCTCGGTGGCCAAGGCTGATCAGCCGCGCGAGTTCCAGCAGTGGGGACCAGCGCCGGGCATGCCGCGGCCCGCTAAGAAGTTTGTCGAGACGCCCGCGCCTCATCCGCTGGTCGATTGGGGCGTGTTTCCCGACAATGATCGTCTGCAGGCCGACTGGCAGATTGCTGACGCGGCCATCGCGAAGTTGAAAGCCCTGCCTGCCGACCAGCCATTTTTTGTGGCCGTCGGATTTCGATTGCCGCACGTGCCGTGTTACGCCTCGCAAAAATGGTTTGATCTCTATCCTGCCGATCAATTGCAGTTGCCGCCGTACAAGGCCGATGATCGTGACGACCTGCCGCGGTTTGCCAGTTATCTGCATTGGAAACTGCCGGAACCCCGCTTGAAGTTCCTGATGGAACAGAACCAGTGGAAGCCGCTCGTCCGAGCCTATCTGGCATCAATCAGCCTGATGGACAGCCAGGTGGGGCGCGTGCTGGACGCACTGCAGGGGACAGGCCGGTCAGACGAGACCATCGTCGTGTTGTTGTCCGATCATGGCTGGCATCTGGGAGAGAAGGGGATCACGGGCAAGAACACCCTGTGGGAAAGATCGACCCGCGTGCCGCTGATGTTTGCCGGGCCGGGAACGGCCAGAGGGGCTCGCTGCAACCGGCCGGTTGAACTGCTGGATGTCTTTCCGACGTTACTGGAACTGTGCCGGCTAGACAGGCGAAGTGATCTGGAAGGGCATAGTCTGGTACCGCAGTTGAAGAATGCGACTGCAGAACGTCCCTGGCCAGCAATCACGACGCATAACCAGAACAATCACGCGGTACGCAGCGAGCATTGGCGATTTATTCGGTACGCAGATGGTTCAGAGGAACTCTACGATCTGCGGAACGACCCCCACGAGTGGACGAATCTGGCGAAAGACCCGCAGCAGGCGGAGAGGATTCGAGATCTTGCTGGTTGGTTGCCCAGGCAGAATGCTCCACCAGTTCCGGGAAGTGCGTCGCGGTTGTTGACGTACGAGAATGGCGTGGCGACTTGGGAAGGGGAGCGGATTGATCCCAAGGCAGAGTTGCCGGATTAAAACGCAATCAGGCGCTCGCGTGGTTCATCGACAATTCAGTGCCGCGGGAAGGGGGCGGGAACGCGATTCCCGGCCCCCGTTGTCTTGCACGACTACTCCTTCGACGCGTAATCGGCGGGCTTCTTGCCCTTCGTGTAGCCTCCGAAC
>CAZQUW010000213.1:0-11064 GCA_964596215.1 uncultured Planctomicrobium sp.
GGAGGTAAAAGTCGTAAGGGAGCAAAGGGATCAAAGAAGTCGCGAGAAATTTCTGTGTGTCTGCCGGGCTGTTGTTGCCCTGCGGTGGGACTGAGTTGTCCTGGGGCCGCTTTCTGGCGAACGCGGCTGACTGATGGGCGCGGTGTGGATTGGCGCTCGATCTGGGGCCGGTACGCTGGTCGGTGATCGGCGGAGGGAGGGGGCCGTGCTGTCAAAATGGCATCATTCGATCCCGGTCGAATTCTCTGGAACGATTTTTGTAGTGTTTCATAACATATGTCTGTGAAATATGTTGTGAAGACTGTTGGGCGGGTTGGAAGGCAATTGTCCGGCTGGCTCGGGGCGGAATGAATTTTGCCACATATTTCATGCTGTCCGTTTCGTTGTCGTTTCGTCGTCGGGGTTAACCCCAGGGATTCGTGTTATGGCCGTGTTTCGTTGGCGTCAGTCGTGGGGTAACCTGCGTGATCTCGAACGCGAATTCGACCGACTGCTGGAAAGCATTAAAACCCCATTTCCGGGGCTCCGTCTGGAGCGTCAGTATCCCCCGGTGAACGTTTATGAGTTGGACGACGAGTTCCTGCTCGTGGCGGAATTACCCGGGATCAGCCCCGATAACCTCGATTTGACCGTGGCGGGTGGCCTCCTGACCCTCAAGGGCGAGCGTCGCGGTCCCGATGGGATTCCGGAAGATCGCTTCCGCCGGCACGAGCGGTTGCGGGGTAACTGGCAGCGGCAGCTGACGTTGCCCGATCGCGTGGACGAAGAACGGTTGTCGGCCGAGTTCGTGAACGGGGTGTTGAAGATCCATTTGCCGAAGTTGCCCGCGGTGAAGCCGCGACAGATTCCGGTGGTCGGCGGGGAATCGTAGGCCGCGAGCTGTGGGGTTCGCGAGATTTAGACAGACAAATTTAGACTGTCAATTCGGAGTATCGGTCGCTCGTCAGGCTGTTTCGGTCGGATGTCAGGCGGATCAGGGCGGGGAAAACCTTTCGTACGGAAGTCGCATTATGTCAGAATCCGAAGCCACACCACCGGCCCCAGCTCCTTCGCCCTCGATGGGCATGACGACGCAGCAGCCTGCAATATCCCAGCCAGTGCCGCAGGTGCCGGTTGCGGACCGCACTGTGTTTATGCCGCCGATTGATATTTATGATTCGGACGAAGGCCTGGTGCTGCTGGCTGATCTGCCCGGGGTGACGATTGAATCGCTGGAGATTCAAGTTCAGGACAATCGCCTGACGTTATACGGCCGCGTCAATCCGTCGCTGCCCGCCGAAGCGCGCCTGCTGCATCAGGAATTTGAATGGGGCGATTTTCTGCGTTCATTTATCCTGAGTGACGAAGTCGACCACGAACGCATCACGGCCAAGCTGAATCACGGCGTGCTGGAAGTCGTGCTGCCGCGGGCGACCAAGACCGCACCACGCCGGATCCAGGTGAATAAAGAATAGGGCCGTCGAATCGCAGTTTTCGTGGGACGGGTCTCCCGGCCCGTCCGTCTGACAGATTGTGAATCAGCAGCTGTGCCCACAGAGCAATCAAGTCCCTGCCCCAGATTGCGTCTATGAAACTTGTCGGTCAGTTGCGGCGTATTGGTGGTGTCGTTGAGCACAGCGGGGGACGGACGGGCCGGGAGACCCGTCCCACGGTTTCACGCGGTGCGTGCGGGCGGACAGGTTCGGCGAGCTTGCGGTGAATCAATCATGCCTGAAAACTCCATCTATCTCGATAACGCCGCCACGAGCTTTCCCAAGCCGGAGTGCGTCTACGAGGCAATGGACCGCTACCATCGCGAATCAGGCGTGGCAGTGGGGCGCGGGGCGTATCGCCAGGCGATTGAAGTGCAGGGCGAGGTTGACCGCTGTCGTCAGCGGCTGGCCCAGTTGTTGAACGCGGAGAATCCCCAGCGGATCATTTTCACGTTTAACGGCACCGACAGCCTGAACCTGGCAATTCAGGGAGTCCTGCGGCAGGGCGACCACGTGATCACGTCGGTGATCGAGCATAATTCGGTACTCCGTCCGCTGCATGAGTTGGAGCGGGAGGGGCGAATTGAACTGACTCTGGTTCCTGTCGATCAAGCGGGAGTGGTGAATCCGGATGATTTTCGCCAGGCGCTGCGTCCCCACACGCGACTGCTGGCGTTGACGCACGCGTCCAACGTGACCGGGGCCATTCAGCCGTGCGCGGATGTCGGTCAGATCGCGCGTGCGGCGGGGGCCGTTTATCTGGTTGACGCCGCCCAGACGGTCGGTCACGTGCCGATTGATGTGCGGGCGCTCTCGGCGGACTTGGTGGCGGCCCCGGGCCATAAGGCCTTAATGGGGCCGCTGGGGACCGGATTTTTATATATCAAACCGGGCATCGAACAGGACTTGCGCAGCGTGCGGCAGGGTGGCACGGGGACGCGCAGCGAAGTCGAATTTCAGCCGAGTACCTTGCCCGACAAATACGAAGCGGGGAACCACAATGCCCCGGGGCTGATCGGGTTGTCGGCGGCCTTGAAATGGCGGATGGAACAGCCGCCCGCTGCTGTGCAGTCTCACGAGCAGAAGTTGCTGGAGCACTTATTAAACGGGCTGAAAGCGATTCCCGGGGTGGAGATTCATGGCCCCCCGACTGTGGCGGGCCGCGTGGGTGTCGTGAGCATTTCGTTAGGTGACCAGGACCCGCAGATCGTGGCGACTCTGTTGGATCAAGTGGCCCAGGTGCAGGTTCGTAGCGGGCTGCACTGTGCTCCGGGGGCCCATCGCGCGCTCGGAACTCTGGATCGCGGGGGCACCGTTCGCTTTAGTGTGGGGGCGTTCACAACGCAACAGGAGCTCGATATTGCGCTCGATGCGTTGCGACAGGTCGCCGAAAATCTGAATTAAACAGGATTGGGTCAATCTGGGACCAGGCTCGAGCTGACGATGGGGTGAGATCAGACCGCTGGCTTCAGCTGTCTGACGAGCTGCTGTTATTTGACAATTTGGTATCGTTCAAGGCTAAAGTTTTTGCTGTGCTGGCACCCCCGCCGGCGACCACGATCCGGTGGTCGTCAGAGCGTGATGAGTTCCGGTTCGATCGTGATCAGGATGTTTTTAAAGCCGGGGGTTCTCGATTCGGGATCGACATCGCGGGGGATCAGGATGTTGGCTTCAGGGGTGTACATCATCGCGTTGCCCGAGCGCACGTCGAAGGGGCGAACTCGCTGGAGTCGCATCTCTCCGACTGCACTGCGGACCCGGACTTTCTGATCGGTGCTGAGGCCCAGCCGCTGGATGTCTTCGGGGTTGAGCAGGATCAGGTCGCGGCCTTCCTGGTTGCGATAGAGATCAACTTCCTCGTAGACGACCGAATTGAATTGGCCTTCGGACCGGATGGTCATCATGCGGAATTGATTCGGCTCGAGTTCTGCCGTCACGGGTAATGGGACGGCGTGGAACTTGGCTTTGCCGGAAGGAGTCGGGAAGGTTCGTGTGTCCATCTGGCGGCCCGCGATGTGAAATTCCCGCTTGGTCTTCGAGATTTCCTGGATCGGTTCGAAGCCGGGAATCATTTCGCTGATGAGTTTGCGGATGGCGTCGTGGCTTTCGAGTTGCTTCCAGTCGACCGGTCCGCTTTCACCCAGGACCAGTCGACCGAGTGCGGTCAGGACGGAGACTTCACTCCGCGGGCCGGGGTACCGCGCGGGCCCGCCGTCGCTCAAGCGGACGTAGCTGAACATCGACTCTTGCGTCGTCGGTTGTGATTCTTCGTCACGGGGGAGTACTGGCAGGACCAGCGTTTCCTGGCCGCGACCCCAGGCATGACCCGTGTTGAGGGTGGTGGTCATGTAGGTCACCAGCCCAATCCGGGCGAGCGCTTTTTCGGCATAGGCGAGGTCGGGGTTACTGCCATAGAGGTTGCCTCCCAGGCAGAGGGCTACGTCCATTTCGCCCCGTTCGGCGGCGTTGACACAGGCCATCGTGTCGAGGCCCGGTGACTTGGGAGCTTCGACACCCAGGCGTTGCTCGAACTTGTCGAGGAGGGCCTTCTTGAGTTGCGGGGTGACACCGACCGACCCGACACCCTGTACGTTGCTGTGGCCGCGAATCGGCATTAACCCCGCATGGGGGCGACCGACCATGCCGCGGAGCAGGGCGAGGTTGACGATCATCTTGACGTTGTTGACGCCGTGCAGGTGATGGGTGATGCCCATCGTCCAGCCGAAGACGACGTTCTTCGCCTGAGCATACATCTCAGCCATGCGCCGGATTTCAGCGCGGGTGACGCCGGAGCCCTGTTCAATGGCCTCCCAGGAGGTGGAGTTCACCTGCTGGAGAAAATCCTGAAAGCCTTCCGTGGCACTTTCGATGAACTCGGTGTCCTGGACCTTGTTCTGGAGCAACTCCTTGGCCACGCCCGTCATCAAGGCGATATCGCCGCCAATATGGGGCTGGACGTACAGGCTGGCAACCTTGGTCCCGAACAGCAGGCTGCGGACATCGCTGGGAACGCGGAAATTGACCAGGCCCAGTTCTTTAGCAGGATTGACGACAATGACGTTGCCACCCCGCCGGCGGATCTGCATTAAACTGCGCATCAAGCGGGGATGATTGGAAGCGGGGTTCCCGCCAATTAAGAAATACAGATCGGCCTGGTCGAGGTCTTCCAGGCGAATGGTCCCCGTACCAGCCCCGACGCTCGCCCCGAGCCCCACGCCGCTGGCCTGATGACAATAGTAGGAGCAATTATTGACATAGTTGGTGCCAAACAGGCGGGCGAACAATTGCAGCAGGAATCCGGCTTCGTTGGAGGAGCGTCCGCTGGCATAGAAGAAGCTGCGCGTGGGCCCGGCCGCTCGCAACTTGCTGGCCAGAATGCCGTAGGCCTCGTCCCAGGAGATCTGGCGATAATGAGTATCGTCCGGGCCGGCGTAGAGGGGGAACACCAGCCGGCCGCTGGCTTCCATCTGGGCCGAACTGAATGAGCGAAGCTCGCGAAAACCGAAGCGGGAGAAGAACTCGGGGGTAATCCCCGCCTGCATGTCCGAGACCATGGCCTGGAACGATTTTTTACAGACTTCGGGGAAGTAGCCACCTTCATTGACCATGCCGCCCAGCTGGCCGCCCATGCCGAGCGCACAGGTCTTGCAGGTGTTCTTACTGCGCATGGCCTTCCAGAGCTTCATCCAGCCCACGCGATTGGCCATCTTTAACGTATAACCGATCGCCTTCCAGCCACCGCCGCTTGTCATTGGCTTCATGATTCGTTGCTCAATCTTAAGGTCGCGAGTCAGAACTCAAGGTTGTCGGGAAATTTCCATGCTAGCAGTCGAACGTTTCCGGAGTCTATGCCGCCTGCAGGCTGCCAGCCCCAGTGCCAGTTGACTTGACCTGTTTGTGAGTATCGCCGTGATGGGAGGCGAGTCTCCGACGCAAGTTGGGGGGTGTTTTGTGGCCGGACGAGTGCGTGATCAGGCGGGGCGAATTTCGCCGATGAGTTTTTGCACATACTTACCCAGGATATCGGTTTCAATATTCACAGTATCCCCGACGGCTCGTTGTCCCAGCGTGGTGACGGCGAGAGTGTGGGGGATCAGGGCCACGCTGAAGCGTTCGGCTTCGACGTTGACCAGCGTCAGACTGATGCCGTCTACGGTGATTGAACCCTTATGAACCATTTGTTGCGTCAACGGCCGGGGGACTTGAAACCACATGGTGGTCCATTCGCCGTCCTGTTCAATGCGTTCGACGTGGCCGGTCCCGTCGACGTGGCCCTGCACGAAATGCCCGCCCAGCCGGGCCCCCACTGCGACAGCTCGTTCGACGTTCACCAGGCTGCCGGGGCGAAGTGTCCCCAGGTTCGTCTTGGAAAGGGTTTCGGTGCCCGCTTGAAAGTCAAAGTTCGAATCATCAATCGCCACGACCGTCAGGCAACAGCCATTGAGGGCGATGCTGTCACCGAGGTGTGCTTCGCCGGCGAATTCTGGGGGCATCTCGAGGACCAGTCGCACGGCGGCCCCTTCGGGGATCACGCCACGCACGGTGGCCTGGCCTTCTACAAGTCCGGTAAACATTGTCGCTCCGTAGTCCGATCTTCTGGGTCGGTTTTCTTCAATCGAGATAGCCCGACTCAGGCGAGTCAGGCCGCGGTTAGTCGGCCTCGAGGCTGAGTTCGACACAGACCAGTTGCGTGTCATTGCGGGCATAGACGCGGTGGCCCGCAAATGCGGGGTGAGCCCAGGTGGGCTCGATGATTTTGGTACGTGCTGACTCGCGATAGCCTTCCCGGTTCAAGCGAGCCAGGATTAACTCACCTTCAGAGTTCAGAATGATGGTCCGATCCGACTTGCCGGCGTCGAGCCACACCAGATTGGCCTGGGGATTGCGACCCCGCGGCGTCATCTGGTGTTGATCATCCCACAACTTTTTGCCGGTCGCGAGTTCGAAACAGGTCAGTCCGAGTTGTTTGTCGAGCAAATACACGAGCCCGTCGCGGTAGAGGGGTTGCGACATCAGGCCGCGGAGGTGTTTGCTGTCTTCCCATGCGAGTTTGGCGTCGGCGGGAGTCTGTCCTAAACGAATCGCTTTAGAACCTTCCCAATAGCCACAGACCAGAAGGAGTTCCTCGTGATAGATCGGCGTCGCAATCGAGACTCCGTAGGTGACTTCGTACGGCACCCGCCAGTACTCGCGACCGGTGCGGGGATCGAGTCCCAGGATGTGCCTGGGCGACCACAGGACCAGTTGTTTCCCGCTGGGGCTGTCGATCACGATGGGGGTACTGTAGCCGCAGGGGTCAGTCCCCGAACGCCAGACTTCCTGCCCCGTCAATTTGTTGAAGGCGATCAGGCACCCGTTTTCGAGGGCCCCCGGATGGACAATCACGAGATCCTGATAGATGACTGGCGACGCAGCCACGCCCCATTCGGAGAGTTTCACCTTGTAGTCAGCTTGCGGATCCTTTTTCCAGATCACACGCCCGGTTGCGGCATCCAGGCAGCAGGCATGGCCCACCGATCCCAGCGTGTAGACTCGGTCTTCGTCGATGGTCGGCGTGATCCGGGGGCCGTTGGGGTAATCCAGTCCCTTGTAGCTGACAGGGTATCTGGCCATCCAGATTTGTGTGCCGGACCGGGCATCAAAGCAGCGGACCCGTTCTTCGGGCTGAGGTTCCTGTTGAAAATCCATCAGGTAGAGGCGCGACCCCACGACGGAGATTCCACCGTACCCGCCCCCGATGTCTGCCTTCCAGGCGGTCTTAAGGCCCTCGGCCGGCCATTTTTCCGTCACCCGGGGGCCGTGCCACGTACCATCACCGCGCGGGCCGCGCCAGCGCGGCCAGTCCTCGGCCTGGGCGGTCGTCGTCAGCACGCACACGATCAGACACAGCCAACACCAAACCGCGGGGCGAATCATGTGATGTGTCATGGGCAGGGCTCGTGGGAGTCGTCGCGAAGTCAGTTTGGAAATTCAAGCGTTCCGGTGAGCGGGAAGGCGTTCCTCGCGGATCGATCTGCAAGGTTTGCCTGGTTGTGTTGACTGTGTTTGTCGTTACAGTTTTATCAGCGGGCAGGTAAGTCTTGGCAAGCGGGATTGCTGGTCGATGATTATACTACTTAGTGAGACCGACAATGAGTTAGAGAGACCGACAAAACCTCTGCAACCATTCGGGGCGGCTGGAGTTGGCCCGGTGGGGAATGGCGTACGACGGGTTTGGTCAGGAATTTTGAGCTGCGGGGCTTCCTGCTGCCAGCAGTTGTGCATGATTGTGATCGCGGAATTCTGAAGAGTTCCTGCATAGCGAGTTGAATTCAGGAAGTCTTACGACTTCTGTTACAGGGTGTTGAATCGGCGTCCTAATCCGCAAACCACAAGCTCTGGTTGACCTTTCATGTTATGCAGACGGCGACAATTCCGAGTTTTGCGGTGGGCTTGCCTGCTGGCCGCCGGGGGTTGGTTCGCGGTCAGTACCGCGGCGGCCCAGGACGTGGGGCCGACGTTTCCGGGGGGGCATCCGCCTGTATCCGGCACGTTTCAATTAACGGGAGTTGGCTCCTGTGCGGCTGCCGGGTGCCATGGTGGTGACGGGTCGAAGAAGAAGCCAGACGGTTCATTCGATTTTTCGAACTCGGCCTACAGCGTGTGGATTCAGCGTGATCCGCATGCCCGGGCTTATGATGTGTTGTTGACTGAGCGTTCGCGAAATATGGTGCGGCAGCTCGGGCAGGGCTGGCGAGCGGCTCATCAGGAGACGCGTTGTCTGGTGTGTCATTCGAGCCTGGAACCAGCTGCAGTCGGGACTGATGGTGCGGTTCCGCAGTGGCTGGCCCAGAACGAAGTGCTGCATGACGGGGTCAGTTGCGAGGCCTGCCACGGTCCGGCGGAGAAGTGGCTGGCGTCTCATACGGAACACACCTGGCGAGACCGCAAGTCGCCGGCCGACCGCGCAGCATTGGGGTTTGTCGATTTGCGGACGGATCTGGTGCGGCGGGCCGAGACGTGCGTGAAATGCCATGTGGGTGGCCCGGGGCGTGACGTCAACCATGATTTGATTGCCGCCGGCCATCCCCGTTTGAATTTTGAGTTGTCGGCCTATCACGTCAACATGCCGGCCCACTGGAATGTGGAGGCCGATCGCCAGGCGTTTCCAGTGCAGGACAATCCTCGCGGGTCGATCCTGGAGGCCAAGTTATGGACCGTCGGTCAACTGACGACAGCCGATGCGGCGCTCCATCTGCTGACGATTCGGGCTCAGGCGGCACAACCCCAGGAGAATCAGCCAGCCGGTGAAACGGCGGCCCCGCAGGCGTGGCCTGAGTTCGCGGAATATGGTTGCTTTGCCTGTCATCACGATTTGCAGGCTCCCAGCTGGCGGCAGCAACGGCCCGCCGGTGGTCGTAAGCCCGGCAGCTATCCCTGGGGATCATGGAACTTCCCGCTGTTGACGGTCCTGGAGCCGGCTGATTCGCCGCTGACCCAGGCGTTGCAGAAGCTGGAAGTAACGATGGGGCGTCCGGCACCGGTGGTCAGCGACGTCCTGCCGCAGGCGCGCTGGGCGCGCGAACTGATTGCCGCGGAACTGGTGAAACACACGGCACCCGCGTCGTTGACGGCTGATCGGATTCGCCAGTTGCTGCAGCGGATTACGCATGATGGCCAGCAACTATCGAGTCGCGATTGGGACTCGGCAGCGCAGGTCTATCTGGGCACGGTCGCTTTGTATCAGGCCCGTTTGCAGGCGGAAGGGCAGAGTGCGCGGCTACGAGCACCCGAGGCGGCGGACCAGGAGTTCTTTACAGCGCTGGAGACATTACGCGAGAAACTGAAGTTCCCCCAGCAGCCCGACGCTCCGGCACAGTTTGCGAGCCCGCGTGACTTTGACGCGCAGCGGATCGATGTGATCCACGAGCAGCTGAAGAAGCTCGAAGAATTGGTGAAGCCATGAAAGCCATTGACTGCTGTGAAAGCAGTCACTGGACTCGCAGAGTCCAAAACGACAATGCCATCCGGATTGGCAATTGAGGTGAGATCGTAGAGTGACGCAGAGTGACTGTTTTCAAAAGTCTACTAGACAAATGAAGAAGTGGAGATTGAACGCAATTCATCGGTTATGGTTTGCGGTGGACGACCCAGCCGGGAGTGTCGACGCGGATTTGCCAGAGGGTTTTCCCTGCGGTGACATACAGAGTCTGAAGATCATCGCCGCCGAAGGTGCAGTTGGTGATGACGTCTTCCATAACGGGGATACGGGCCCGCAGTTCGCCACCGGGTGTGATGATGTGGATCCCGGTTGGTACTGCGTTCGATTCATGGGGGCCGCGGGGTGCATAGATGCCGGCTGCGATGTACAGGAGACCCTGCTGGTCGACGGCCATGCCATCGCCGCCGCGACCAGTGCCGAAGTCATAGACCAGACGCTGGCGACTGACGGTCCCGTTTTCGGCCAGGTCGAAGGCCCAGATCTTGCGGTTGCCGCCGATGACCGGACAGCTGTCGACGAGATAGAGAGTCCGTTCGTCGGGGCTGAGAGCGATCCCGTTGGGGCGTTGAATCGCGGGTTGTGTGATCAGCCGCGTGACCTGGCCGTCAGGATCGATGCGATACACCGATTCGTGGCTCATCTGCATGGTGGAACGATCGCCGTAGCAGGGATCGGTGAAGAACAACTGTCCGTTGCTGCGGGCGGCAATATCGTTGGGGGCATTGTATTGAACTCCGTCAAAGCGGTCAGTCAGCACTTCGATCTGGCCGGTCTGCACGTTGGTCCGCGTGATCCGGCGGCGTCCCCCGGTGCCGAATTCATTCCCTTCGCACGCCAGCAGTCGCCCTGCGGCATCAAACAAGAGTCCATTCGCGCGGCCGCTGTCGGCCCGCCAGACTTCAAACGGAGCACCCGGGCGTGGCAGGCAAATAATGCGATTATTGACGATGTCGGTGAAATACACCGCTCCATTGGCCGCCGCCGCCGGCCCTTCAGTGAACGCTACTGCCGTGGCCGATGTCAGACCGGTAATGATTTCCATGGAGCGATGACCCATTTCCCGCGGGGATGTGGAAGCCGTGTCAGATTTGCAGAAATTCGACGCGTTGTCGGCTATGGAGCAGCGAATGTTGGTTGTCGTTGCTGGCGGTAACCGGAATCATCATACTCCACGCATGGAGCGGTTTCAGCCATCTCGACCAGTTGATCACCCTGGAGTTTTCTGATGACAAGTCGTGCTGCCACGGAATATCGTTACGAAAAATTGACCTGGCCCGAGATCAATGATGCCGTTGATCTGCAGAAGGTCTGCATCATTCCGTGCGGCGCCGTCGAACAGCATGGGCCGCATCTGCCATTGGATGTCGACCTGGTTTGTCCCGGCGGGATTGCTCATGGTGCGGGGCACGCGCTGGCCAGTAAGATCCTGGTCCTGCCGACCTTGCAGTATGGCTACACGGGCCATGTGATGGATTTTCCAGGGACGATCAACACGCACTACGAAACCTTCATCCGGCAGGTGATTGATGTCACACAGTCGCTGGCCTATCACGGCTTCAAGAAGATCATCCTGTTGAATGGCCATGGCTCGAACATGCCGAATCTCGATCT
>CAZQUW010000214.1:0-10956 GCA_964596215.1 uncultured Planctomicrobium sp.
CACCACCCCAGGTCATGCCGCCCAGCACCATGTTGTGGCTGATGCCCTTGGCGATGGAGACCAGGATCAGATAGTTCTTGTTCAGATTCCCGGGCTGGATATCAGCCATCAGGTTCTGTTCTTTCAGGTACAGGTTCCACATCCCATGCACCGGCTTGGCGCCGTCTGTCATCATCTCAAATTTGGATTTTTGAGGCGCAGCGGCGGCGGTGGGCGTCGTCGTTTGAGCTTCAGCAGTGCTCTGGCAGAGCACTCCGCTCAAAAAAAGTGTCAGCAGTAGCGCAGCGCAGTTCTGAGGCATTTAGTTCTCCCAAGCGAAGCAGCCCGCAGTTGCCGCGAGAATCCGAACAGTCGTCAAGACTGTCAGAACCACTGTCAGCAACGGTCGTTGTTCCGTACAATCGGCAAAAACATCACACTTCACGTAGAGTGTGTAATACCTGTAGTTTACATCACTTTTGGCTGAAGTGTCGAGTTTTGGCAACAAAATTTCCAAGGGCCTTGGAAACGCCCGGAATCCGCGGACGCCCGGGCGGCGGGGTTTACGCGACACTTCGTGAAATTGCCACGCTGGATGGGCCGCGGTGTTGAATGTCACCACGGGAGACTGCCGCTGACCCTGATCTTGCCCGCCCCGGTCTACCAGTTCATCCAGGTAATCGAGAACTGCAGTACCATGGCAATGGAGACCCAGATGAAGTACGGGATCTGGGCCAGCGCGACCCAACGGTAGTGGCGCCACACGGCGCACATCATCCAGACGATTGTGGTCCAGACGATGAGGATGTCGACGGAGGCCAGCGGCAGGTTTCGCAGTCCGAACTGAATCGGCGTGAAGACGATATTTGCCGCCAGATTGATGGCAAACGGCACTGCCACGCGCCAGCCGATCTTACCCCGCCCCGCCTGGACAAACACAAACCCAAACGAAACCAGAATCACCGGATACAGGATCTGCCAGACTAGGCCAATCGTCCCAGGCGCGGGTGTCCACGTCGGCTTTTGCAGCCCTTGATACCAAGTCATCCAGTCCATAGTCTTCGATGCCCAGTCAGTTTGCGTTAGTGCGCTGCCAAAGCTAAAACGTGCGGTGCCACTGGCTCGGCCAGTGCTATTTGCCAGTCCAATGACACCCGGCACTGGCCGAGCCAGTGGCCCCCAATCCTAAGATCAAAAGTTGACGAAGCATTTGCCACGAATTGTCATTTGCGGAAAAAGAAACAGCCCGCTGATCCCAGCAGAATGACCCATTCGACAGCAGACAGGCCGTATGTCATGGGCTGAATCCCGCCATACAATCCGAAACTAATGGATCGCATCACGACCAGGCAGGCGTGGATAACCAGGCAAAGTGTCAACGAAAAACGCTCGACATCGCGGTCAAGCAGAGGCCACAGGAACATCAGTCCCAGCGCCAGCTGCAATCCACCATAGACGACAAAGTACTCGGACTGTCCCGAGCCTGGTTGCAGAGTAAACCCGACCGCATGCGCCGTCTCCGCGGGACGCGCAGCACACCACGCCGCTAACAGCAGATAGGCGAGGCCAACGAGTGCCAGGAAGCCGCGAGTGATCAATTTGGTCTCTCAGTTCATGTCAGTAACAAGCCGGAACCTGATTCCAGCAGAGAGATTCTAGATCCCGCGACAATGTTCTGCGGAATGTTTGGGGGTTAATGGTGCCCAATGATCGCCCGGGCTCGCGGGGCGTCGATGGCCTTCACATAGACCTTCACTTCCAGTGCGCCGGCAAAGCCCCCTTGATTTGCTCCCGAAACCTGCGAGTCGATCCCGTCGGCTTCCAGTCGGTTACGGACCACTTCGGCTTCGGTTTCCATCGTTGTCGAGTAGACTTCGACCAGATCATTGGCATCCATTTGTTGATTCTCCTGGTGCACCGCGGGTAGGTGTCGTGTGTAACGTGAGCTCAATGGCTCATCAGACATGGGGCAATTTCTGCTGGATTACAGAGCAAACCCTATTCCTCACTGGAAAAGGTCTGCGGAAAGGGGAAACAATCCGGAGGCACCGTGATCAACTTGGGTGCTGTCATTCAGGAGCACATTGTCTGCAACTTGCTGCCTGAGCTGTGGTTGCGTCTTGTTGTGCCAATCAGTCTGAAACTCCTTGGGGAACGAACGGCGGCCGATATCGAGCTGGTCTTCCTGCCGAAATCAGGGGCCGAGAATCGTCTTAAAGGGGCAGCTGCCGACACGCACCAGTTGGCTCTGGTGGTCTGGAAACGCGCACCTGTGCGATTGTGACGCACAATCGGCCCAGTTACGTCGTCGCTCGGGAAACCCATCCAAGGCGAGCGAGTAGACGCGGGAGATCCTCCGGCAGGCACTCGTTGGAGTTTCGAGCTTGTATCAACAAGCCCCTCGCAGCCCTACTTCCTGGTCATGACCTGCAGGATTGCCTGGCAGAATGCGGGCAGATCATCGGGCTTGCGGCTGGAGACAAAATGCCGATCGACAACCACCGCAGCGTCTTCCCAGATGGCCCCGGCATTGATCAAGTCGTCCTTGATTCCTGGTGATCCGGTGACACGTACCCCATTGTAAACCTTGGCCGAAATCGGAATCCAACCGCCATGACAGATTGCCGCCACCAGTTTGCCTGCGCGTGCAAATTCGGCCACCAGCGACAACACTTTCGGATCGCGACGCAGCTTGTCCGGCATGAAACCGCCGGGGACCACCAGCCCCTGGAACTTCGCGGAATCCATATCGGCAATACGGGCGTCCGACTTACACGGGTAACTGTGCTTCCCCTTGTAAGTCTGCTGGGCTTCGGGGCCCGCCACGACGACCTCGGCACCTGCCTCGATCAATCGCAACTTCGGATACCACAACTCCAGATCTTCGTAGATGTCATCCACGAACATCAAGACACGTTGGCCGGCCAGGGGGAGTGAGTCTGACATTCTGAGGCTCCAGCCGAATCGTAGCGCGATTCCAAGAGTCCGCTGTTCTTAATATTGATACTCCCGACGCAGCAAGTCGGGTGACAGTTACCGCGATACGATGGGTAATTCCAACGTGAATGGCGTAGGCATCACGGGATGCGGCTCTTCCTCGTCGGCCAGCACGGTGTCGACCAGGAAGTACAACAATTGGCGGAGTGCTTCAGGCTGCACTTCGTCAGCCAGGGCCTCGGCCCGAGCCCGCGATTTCTCCACCAGGCTCTCGGCCTTCTTGAAGACTCCGCACGCATCGTAGATCCGCCGCAGCCGCCGCAGCCGAATGGGGGCCGGTTCCGCCACGTTGGTCAGAATGTCGTGCAGTTCGCCCCGTTCTGAGTCATTAGCTGCTTCGAATGCCAGAGCCAGCAGCAACGTTGGCCGCATCGACAAGGCGTCCTGTCCGGCGATCATCTTGTTGTTGTCGTCACCGTTCCAGTCGTGCAGATCGTTGAGAATCTGGAAGCCGACTCCCAGCTGACGGCAGAACTGCGGCACCATCTCTTCATAAGCGGCCACCGGCCCCGCCATGCGAAGTCCCGCATACAACGCGGCTTCGAAGGCAGGCGATGTTTTCAACGCATAGATCTGCAGGGCATCCAGTGGCGTCAGATGTTGCTGAGGAGCAGCCAGCCAGGCCATTTCGGCACCCTGTCCGTCGCACAGCTTCAGGTGCGCCGCAGCCATCCGCTCGACGATATCCGCGGCCGCATCGGCTCCGATATCGCTCCGGGCCGAAGTCACCAGGCGGTAACCCAAGCCGATCAGATAGTCTCCAATGTTGATCGCTTGCCCGATGCCATGCTTACGGTGCAGAGTCTCGCGACCGTACCGGTACATGTCTCCATCCTGGATATCGTCGTGGACCAGCGAAGCCTTGTGGAAGGCTTCAATGGCCATCGCCACCCGGCTGACCCCGTTCGAGAAACGGATCACTTCGCCACTCGGTCCGCTCTGCAATCCCGCGGCACCAGTGACGGCATCATACGCAGCGAGCGTGATGAATGGGCGGAAACGCTTTCCGCCGTGGGCCATCCAGTCGTAGCCCGCGGCCTCCGTCGATGCCAGCGGGGACGGTGCCTGCGATCCGAGGTTCTTGGTCCGAATCGGAGGCAGCAGCTCGGCAAAATGCTTGTCGAACAGTTCATTCGACGAACGCATCAGCGGTACGTAGCTGGACGTGGTGGGTTCGGGCAGCGGCTCGTATTTCTCAAGGACATCCCAGACCCAGGATTCATCGAGCGACGTGTTCTTGCAATCGCCCGAATGGAGCGGAATGGCATACGAAGGCACGCCGGCGATCAAGACTTTGTCGATCGCTTTCTCGAGGACATTCAGGCACGAAACGCCCAGGATGCCGTCAATGTGTCCGGAGACAATGATCTTCAAGACAATTGGCGAGCCTTCTGCAACCAGTACCTTGTAGCCCAGTTGCTCGGCACGGACCTTGTAGTCGGCGATCGAGCAGGCACCGCATTTTTCGCAGTCCAGTCCGAACTCGTCGTAATCGGCGGGGCAGCCTTCGGCGTGCTTCAGGCAGTGCGGCAGCAGCAACATCCGGCGTTCAAATGGAATCGCGACGAATTGCTGTTTCCAGAAGAAATTGCCGATCAACACCATCGCAAACCCAAGAAACTTCTCGGGCTGGTTCATGTCGCCCAGCAACCGTCGGCCATGAGCTTCGAGCTCATCTTTGGTAAACGGTTTGGATTTGTCGATGCTGGTGGCGTAACGCTCGGCGGCGACTTTGAATTGTTCGCGCTGGGGCAGCGTTTCGGGCACCGCTTTCAGATGACTGGTACTGCGTCGTTCACGGCGTCGAAGGGGAGCTTCTTCCTCTTCAGTTTCCGTTACGGCAGTATCAATCGCCACGGCGATGTCGTCTTCGTCTCGTTCGCTCGCAGTCAGGGACAAGGTGAGTTCCTTCTGCCGTATTTCAGTGCTGATCCAGTGGTCACCGGGAATCGATCCTCGACAACACGCTCCGAATCATGCGGGGTCAGCCCTCGTTTGACAAGGTGTCAGAGGCTAAGTTGCCCGACAAATACCAAGTTATTTTGCTCAACAACCAAACTCAACCCACATTTCGCTCTGTCCGGCAGCCACGTGGCCTTCGAGACGCAAGGACCAGAAGCAGTTAACTACAGTGGCGAATTCTTTCCGGCAGTTACACTTTGTGTGTGAGTCTGTGCTTCCAGGTGTGAGAATGAAGATGCAACCGCAGGATTCGACCTGCCAGCTTCCTCGTTCTCGAAGTGACTCATACAGCCATACTCTCGAATCGCGTAATCCTTACACATAATCTATCCGCCTGCCTCCACGGCCTTGCGCAGCGCCTGGGTGGCGAAGCTCAGCGGATAGAGCTTCTCAGAATACCACAATTTAGCAAAATAGAAACCGATCGGCGACTGTTGATGTACCATTCCGGACTCGATTTGCGTCAATAACCATTCCAGACCCCGGTGTGCGGCCAGGGAATCGGGATTGGCTGACACGACAATTTCCAAGGCGAGAGACGTTTCTTCCACGCTCGGAGGGAGTCCTTTGGAGCCGCTCCAGCTGCCATCGTCATTTTGATTCTCGAGCAGCCATTTCAGCCCGCGCTGGTATTCAAAATCGTGTTTTCGGTCGGTGTCGCGGTAGGCCGCCAGCACGCGTGCCGTTCCGTAAGTGGCGTTTTCGTCGTCTGGATGGTGCTGATTTCCGAACCACAACGGCAGCCACGAGCCATCAGTCCGTTGAGTTCTGGCAAGATAGCGAAACCCTGCGGCGATCGCCTTGGTGCTGCGCGGTCGCAGCGCGACATCGGCGGCATCCGTAGAAGCTCGTTTCTGCCACGCCACGACCGCCCGCACGGCATGGGCGGTCAGGTCCGGAGCGCTGCGATCAAATGGCAGCGTACCCCAACCTCGGCAGAAGGTCGGCCAGCCTCCATCCCGGTTCTGCAGATCCAGCAGCCAGCGAATCCCATCGCGCAGACTCTCGGCGAGCTCTGCAGGCGTCTGGTCTGCGGTCCCGTCCTGGCCCGCCAGGCTCATGGTGGCCAGCAAGGCTCCTGGAGTATCATCGGCGTCGGGAACACCGCCACTCAGATTGGTCCAGGCCCAGCCGCCCGGTTCAGCCTGCGTATAGGGATGAACCGTGCGATATTGCTGCCGCGACAGGAACGCCCGCAGTGGCCGCTGGGCCTCGGCAGGCAAATCGGGGCCCAGGGCGTTGATCGATAGAGTGGTGACCCAGGTGGCCAGGTTGGTGTCGATCGGCCAGCTGCCGTCGGGACGCACGGAATCGACCAGGAACCGGACTCCCTCCTGCACGACGGGATGCTCGGCCTGACCAATGCTGGCGAGACTCATGGTGACAAAACTGGTCAGCGGCGCCGCTTCCAGAAAGCCCCCGGTGGTCGGCTGGATCCTGCGCAGCAACCGCAAGCTGGGGGCAATCGCTGCCTTGCGGAGCATTCTGAGTACTGGATTCCATGTGGGCCGGTGATGAAAGCCGCACTGGCCAATCGCAATCAATGCCGGCAGAGCGTAACTGACAACGGGTAATTGCACCCACTTGTAGAACTGATGCGGAATGCAGGCCAGCTCAAACGGCAACGCGGAGACTTCGCGCCACTCCACCAGGCCCGCCAGAGCACAATGGGTCAGGATCGGGATGGAAAACGTCTTGTCGCGACCATACCGGCGGCGCAGGGCCGGCACCCCACCAGCCCGGTCCACGTAACCTTTCGCCGCTGCCACCACCGCCGGAAACTGGTCCACGGTCCGGGTGGCATTGAACACCGCATGGCACAGCATGGTGGTGGAAATGTTACTAAAACTGGCGGTAGTGTCGCCCCAGCCTCCGTCTGCATTCTGATGGTCAACCAGCCATTGCAGTCCGCCTGCGATCAGACTGTCGAACTGGGGCAGCGCCGGAATGGCAGCCGTGCCGGGTTGCGCACGGCGAACTTGTTCCAGCGCCATGACGGCGGTCGCCGTCGACAACGCAGACGTCGATAGCTCGCCAACCCAATGTCCCGCAGTGGTGCGTTCAGACAGGAGTAATTCTCGTACTCGATGGTACCCAGCGGCAATTCGTTGTGCGGACACCTGCGTCATCGTTGTTCCGTGGGGCGGGCAGGGAGGATGTTCAAACTTCGCGGTCAGCCATCGACGAACGAAGTCACCAGTTGCTTCAAGGCACTCCGCAGGGTAATAAAGTTCAGTCCAGCGTGAGTAATCCACAGGTGTTGCGACAGGTTGTCGCCCTGCGCGGGCAAGTGGTCCAGGGGGCAGTGTGAAATGTAACCACAGTCTTGCAGTAACTGCAGTTCGCTGCGAAAAACGGGGGTCATGTCGTAGGGACCGAAGCGGCCAATCCCAAACTTGCACAGATTGGCGAATACCGATTGCGGCAGCTTGACGAGGCGTTCGAACTGTTCGCGGACCGCATCAATCTGCAGGGCCAGCTGGTGGGGGGACTGGGGTTTGCTGAACGACAGGCGGACCCGTTGCTGAACGGCTTCTTCATACAGGCGACGATACTGGGCCGCTGGAATCGTCCAGGACGAATCACGACGCATGCCATTCATCAGCAGCTGGTTCCAACGGTGCTCATTGCCCCGCAAATCGACGGCTCGCAGCAATGTCTGATACAGCAGTTCGGCCGCCCACGGAACCTCCGCCTGGTACCGCCAGAACTCAACATCATCATCCCGTTCCAGGAATTTGAACCCGTTGGCTTCGAAGGCGTCGAGTTCATCGATGACCGTGTCGCGCAGGCCACCCACGTTGCGGACAACGGGAATGGTGCCATACCGCATGCTGGTCAGCTGGGTCAGTCCGCAGGGCTCAAATGAGCTCGGGACCACAAACAGCTCGCTGGCGGCATAGATCAAGTGGGACAACTCAATATTGAAGCCATCGTAAAACATGACTTCCGTGGGCTGCGCGTTCACCAGCTGCTGCAACCGCGAAACATACCGTTTGCCGCGATCGTCGCTGCGGTCGGCATTCCCGAGGACGATCCACTGGACGGGGCGCGCCGTGTCCCTCGCCCGGGCACAAAGGCGTTCCATGGGGGAAGGGGTTTCCGCCGACAGTCCCGTATCCTCAGGCAGGGGCAGCAGGATGGGCATCTTCTGCTCGGAGATGCGCGTCACGACGCCAATCAGCACCGAATCATCCGTCACGTTCGCAAACGGCGTATTGCCGTGGGCGTCTTTCCAGCGTCGCAACCCTTCCCGCAAGCCGACTTTCTTCTGACGAATCAGCCCGGGGCCGTCGGCAGCGCTGAACCGGTGAGTCTTCGGCAGAAAGGCGTCTTCGGCCGGATTCCACTCGGCAACATCGATCCCGTTGACGATGCCGCACAATTCCGAAGCTCGGTCTTCGACCACTTTATCCAGGCCGCCGCCAAAGGCCGCGCTGCACAGTTCGTCCGCGTAGCTCAGGCTGACGGTATTGATCAGATCGGAGAACCCGATCCCACCCTTGGCATGGTTGAATTGCCCAAAAAATTCCACGGATCGCGTCTTGCCGGGCTGATAGCATTCGTTCGGCAAGCCAGCGAGCGGCCGGACTTCACCCAGCGGTTTCGAACCCTGGTAGGCCCCCCCCGTGTTGTTGTGAATTGTATAGAGCGTCGCAATGCGGCTGAGGTAGGGATGCTCGCGATAGACGGTATTGAGATAGACCGGGATCAGGGCCGTGTGCCAGTCATTGCAGTGAATCAGGTCCGGGCGGAACTCTTCGCAGTTTTCAGCAAAGGCGACCGTGCCGCGGGCCAGCAATACGGCCTGCAAGCCGGAATTCTCGCGCCGATTCAGCAGTTCGGGTTCACACAGCAGATAGCAGGTGATGCGCGGCTCATCGGCCGAAAACGTCGGTAAGGTCACGCGGCAGACGCGGAGCGAAACGACCCGGTCGCCCAGCGGTACGGCCAGCGCTTCGATCACGACATCGTCAAACCGCGATTCGAGATTCTTCTCGGAAATATGCTGGTACCCCGGCATCAACAGGCGGATGTCCAGATCATCGCGCTTGCCGAGTGCCTTGACCAGGCCGGTGGCGACGTCTCCCAGGCCACCCGTTCCATCAATGCCACGAACCTGGTCAGATACCAGCAATACATTCAACTTCATCAGCAGCCGATCTCCGAGTTGAGGGCTTCGTTGTCGTTGTCACTACAGATTCTTTTGAGTCACTGACTCGGGGATGGTCGCACCTTGGATCAACGATGACTGGCGCATACCGGGACCATCTGCGGATTTATCATGGTTTCACAACAGGCTGGCGTGTCATCAGCCACGGTGGCATCTGCCAGATGGCACCTATCGAAAAAATTGCAAGTTAGGTTCGGGCCGGTTACCCCTGGGGACGATTTTCCTCGGCGTCGATACTGTCCTTCTTTTCCAGGATTTTCTTGAATTCACCTTCGCCGTGGAGGGGCTTCAGATCGGGGTCTTCACCCAGCCAGTTGAAGTCGCGGAATCCTGTTTTGACCGATTGCTTCAGATCGGCGAGGGCCGACAGCTTGTACTTGGCGGCCAGCTTGTCATGGTTTGGCACTTCGGTGTGCTTTTCGAAATATTCGACCGCACGACTGTAGGCACATGCGGAATTGTACAGAAATAAGGGGTCACTCAAGAACCGGTCGCGATGGGCTTCGAGCTGTTCGATAGCCGGAATGACGTCTCCAGCGATGATCCGCATGATGCACACGCCAGTCGTGGCCTGGGCGCTGAAGGGGTCCAGATCGAGGGCCTTCTGATAGTCCTTGCGAGCCGCCTCAAAATCGCCGAGACGATTGTGGCAGTCACCGCGTCCGACATACGCTTCCGGCAGCCGGGGATCTTTCTCCACCGCCTGCGAGAAGTGTTTCAAGGCTTCCTTATACTGCTTGGCCTGCATTTCCTGATGGCCTTGGTAGACATGCTGAATACCCGGTGACCGCTGCCGCATCTGGCGCAACCCCTGGTCGGCCTGCAACTGCTTGGAGCGATCCTTGCTTTCACGTGCCTTCACCAGCGCGGCCCGTGCCCCGTCGGTTCCCAGCTGCCCCAGCGCATTGCAGAAATAGACCCAGGTCTGCGGTTCGGGATTCTTTTCGAGAGCGTCGCCCAGCATCTTGATGGCCCCCGGGCTGCCGTCTTCCACCAGGCCCTGAACAGCGGCATTTACCAGAGTGGCGTCATTCTGCAGGACGGCATCCTGCGCCAGTTCGCGAAACCGCGTGGCATCCCACTTGCGCAGCGCCGTCAAAATCCTCGATTTGGCCGAGGGCCGCAGGGTGTCATACAACGGCAGCAATTTGTCCGCCAGGGTTTGATCGCCAATCTGCAGGATGGCATCCAGCAGCGAATCCTTGTCTTCGACTTTATCGAGATGCGACAGCAGCAGGGGCACGGCGCGTTGATCTTTGACTCGATTCAACAGCAGCAACATCTGCGGCGTGGGAATGGACTTTTCGATCTGACCGAGCGTGTAAGTCATCGCGACTTGCTCACTCTCGCGATCGTTTCGGTTGGTCAGGATGTCGAACGCCAGCTGACGCAACTCCGGATCGGAATGTTGCAGATGTTCCTGCAGCAACGCGACCAACTGTGGGTGCCCGACCTTCTGCAGGGCGCGGAGCGATTCAGCGTTCAATCCCGAATCGGGACTCTTGGCAAATTCAAACAGCACGTCCGACCAGACTGGCCGCGGATACTGCGAGAGAACGGTGACGATGGTTCGCTTGGATTCGGGTGGTTCTGTCTGCAGCAGATCAAGCAGGGCCTGATTGGCCGCCGGGAATCGCGATCCCGCAAGGCTCGACACCGCGATGGGTGACAGGTTGGCCACATTCTTGCGAACATATTCGAGGAGTTTGGTCACGGCCGCAGGCTCGCCGAAGTGCCGCAGCCCGATCAACGCCGCCAGTTGAATGACAGTGTCCGCATCATCTGCATACTTCAAGACCAGTGGCAGATGTTCCTCCTGCAATATACCGGCACCAAAAGAGAGC
>CAZQUW010000215.1:0-10846 GCA_964596215.1 uncultured Planctomicrobium sp.
AGCTTTGTATCTGTGCGTCACCTCCCGGAGTGATTCGATCGACAGCGACATTGCGCGAGTTCCATTGCGAGGCGATGAGAAGAGTCAATATATTGTACGTGAGTCTATCAAATGATTTGGTGGTTCCCAAGCGGTAACGACACAACGGCCGTATTTGTTCGGTATGACACTGCACCAATTTTGCCAATTGACGTTAGCGGCCTGATATTGAGAGCACCCAGAATCTGGGCGATTGCGTCCTACAGGGGACGTAAGTTATCGGAAGATCGAAGGCAGCAGTTATTCGCGGGGGATTGCATGGACCGGCAGCACGAGATTTCTGCCCGCAAGAACGTCTGTCGTTCGCCGATGCGATCTTCTTTATGGCTGGATCTCGTCCGCCACAGGCGGGAGACTGCAATCACGTTGGCGTGGGGAGTGAATTTTCGCCGTACTGCGAACTCCAGACACGTCTTGGATCCACACCAATTCGGCGGCGTCCGCCGTCGACTTCGAAATCAACTTGCAATCTACGAAAACGTAACCTCTCTAAACTGCGTCAAATTGCTCTCGGCGGTCGGTTTTTATCAGATCGGTTGCATTACGCGGGGTGTGTGCTATTGACACCCCTGTCAATTCCCTTGGTGTGTCAATATGTTACGCTGCAAGATAATCTACCCTAAGAATCCACAATCTCGACCAGTTTCTTATCCGGGCGCGAGTGGCTTCGCACTGTGCATGCTTCGGATTCATATTCTGTGCCCTGCCGCGCAGCCTGACGGGCGCTTTCTAAAGAACGGAACCGCCAGTCGTGATGATGACACCTCACTTCCGCAAGTTCGCGCTCACGGCGCACATCACTTCCTCGGTTGGCTGGCTCGGTGCGGTCGCGGGCTTCATGGCTCTCGCTGTTGCGGGGCTGGCCAGCCAGGATGGTCAAATGGTGCGTGCCGCCTATCTCGCGATGAAGTTGATCGGCTGGTTCGTCATTGTCCCGCTGAGCTTCGCCTCTCCGCTCACCGGGTTGGTTATGTCGCTAGGGACGATGTGGGGCCTGTTCCGACACTATTGGGTGGTGGTGAAACTCCTGATCACCCTCCCTGCCACCATTCTCTTGCTGGTGCATATGCAGCCAATCGGCCACTTGGCACGCGTCGTCACAGAGACGACATTAACCGATGGCGATCTCAGCGGACTGAGAACCCAACTCATTGCCAATGCTGGTGCCGCTCTGCTGGTGTTGCTCGTGGGCACGGCGCTGTCGGTGTACAAGCCGCAGGGGATGACATGCTACGGGCAACGTAAACCGCACAACTCTGAATCTCAAGACGATGATAACCGCATGGAGTCCGGCGGCGGGGCAATCAACAACACACCACGCTGGGTGTCCGTGTTTTGGTTAGTTGCCATCCTCCTGATCCTGGTGGTTGCCATCCTGCACCTCAACAGTGGTGGTCATCACACCCATTGAGCATCGCCTTCGAATCCAAGTTACGGACCGCAGCCTTTGGGTGACTCATGACGAAGGCGTGACAAGTCGCACGCCGAAATCTGATCCGTTCGCCAGCCTGGCAACTCGCTCCGAGAGTTCTCCAAACCCGGTCGTACCATTCGATTCGCTCATAATGGAAGATTTGTTGACTTTTCTGCCTCGATCATCGAAGCCATCATCGAAGCCATCTTGCGGAATCAGGAAAAAAAGGCGTAGACTATTTCAAACGAATTGACGATTCCCACAAGCAACCAGTCAGGCTATTCATTGAATTGGTTCGCTCGGAAACGCCGATAGTTGAATCAGAGCGGAGAGTTACCCGTTAACTAGATGCTTTCGAGCGTAGCGAAATTCAGACTTCACTGCATCTAAATCAAGGTACGAGATTAACGGCATCGTCCGTGTAACGTGGTGATCTATGTTTGGCAAGCGCGATTATGTCTGGAGAGCTTTGGTGTGGGTGATGATCCCCTTCACCCTGGCTGCTAGCTTGCCTCGGATGCACTGCCGGTGCGCAGCAGCTCAAGGGTTGATGTTTTGTGATTGCTGCTTTCGGAGCACTGTTGTCGATTCGAACCATTCCGCTCCGCCGAAACGTAACTGCTGCCACACCAAGAAGCCCGATACAGCACGTGTGAGCGCTCCGACCGTGGCGGTTTCTCATTCTGACTGTCCCACCTGTGTGCAGATGCCAGCCCCGAAGACGGGCAGTTGCTGCAGTTGGACAGTTGCGGTGCTCACTGCCCCGTCCGAAGGTGTGACACCGGCGGTACCCACAGATACCGTCGCCTGGGAAATGATCCTGTGTGACGAGATGCCTTCTGTGCTGGCCAGCTTTGCCCCCCACGGCAACGCCAGTGCTTTATTGCCTCAAATCGATCGCATTACAGTGTATCAGCACTTGGTCATTTGACAGGCATTCGCGGGTAGCTTAGCGCGCCCGCCTTCTGCATGGTATTGCTCCGATTTTTAGATGGAGCGATCCGCCTCTTTTTTACCCGCCGCTTCTGTCAGGGGTTTCGGGGCTGCGCGTCCGTATTTGACGCCGGTTGCGCACCACTGTCTGCGCACGGACCTCGACTCGTGCCAGCGTTGGTCGCGCAGAGTTCTCATTGATCATTCAGGAGAATCTGGCGGCCTATTTGTTCCCATTGTATTTCAGCGGGTGAGTTCGTTCTCGAAAACGATCTCTCACTCCATCTATCCATAAGGTGTCGATCATGTTGCGTTTCATCCAAACAGTGAGTCTCTCAGCAATTCTGGCTTCTGGAACCATCTTCGGTGGTCAAAGTGCAATGGCTGGTGGCTGCGGTCAGTCGTGTGCGTCACAAGCGACGTGTGCTGCGCCAGCGGTTCCGACTGGCAATGTCGCGCCGCCGCTGATGCAAATGGACCATGCAGGTCATGCTCAAGTCAACAGCCGGACCCGCTATCAGAGTACCTACCGAGCCCCCGCGGCCCAGCCACAGTATTATGCCCCAGCCCCGCAGTATCGTGCTCCGGCTCGGAACAATGGTCTGAGGAGCGACTTCCAGTATCAGCTCCGTGCCGGCCGGAAGATCGAAGGTCTGTAATGTGAAGTTCAACGCTCGCAGCGGCCTGCGTGAGCGGGCCGCTGCGGGTGATTGTGTACGGCGTCAACGCAACATTGGCGTGAGTATCAAGTCAGATACTTGGACGACCGTTTTCCGGAAAGTTGACCTGAAGCTGATGCGCTTGTTAGCGGTCTCGATTTGATGAGGAGGGATTTCAATGACTGAACTGACGTTGTTGCGCCGTGCGAGTCCTCTCGCCCAGTCGGCCGAACAGCTGCGGATCCTTTCCAACAGCGAGTCGCAGTTCGGCTTTGGACAGATGCTGGCCCGTCACGAGCACTTACCGCTCCGGGCGACCGGAACTGCAGTCTTACAGATCAATGTTGGAAAACTCTGCAATCAGACGTGTCGGCATTGCCATGTCGACGCGGGGCCAGAGCGGCGCGAAGTCATGTCACGAGATACGGCCGAAGCGTGTCTTGAGGTACTGCGCCGTTCGGACATTCCCACGTTGGATATCACTGGAGGGGCGCCGGAGATGAATCCTCATTTCCGGTGGCTTGTGACTGCAGCCCATGGCCTGGGGCGACGGGTCATCGATCGTTGTAACTTGACGATTCTCGTCGCGCCGGGCTTTGAGGATCTCCCGGAGTTTCTGGCTGAGCACCAAGTCGAGATCGTGGCCTCGCTGCCCTGCTATCTGGAAGAAAATGTCGACCAGCAGCGTGGCGAGCACGTCTTTCGCCGTTCGCTTGACGCGCTACACCGGCTCAACGCGTTGGGATACGGTCAGCCCAATTCGTCACAGGTCCTGACACTCGTATTTAACCCGACCGGCCCGACGCTGCCACCCGACCAACAGCAACTGGAGTCCGCCTACCGACACGAGTTGCGATCGCGTTACCAAATCGAATTTACGCGTTTGTTTACGATTACCAACATGCCGATCAGTCGCTTTCTGGACGACTTGCTGCAGACCGGCCAATTCGACGCCTACCTGCACAAGCTCGTCGCAGCCTTCAACCCGGCGACGGTCGAGGGTCTGATGTGTCGTACCATGTTGTCGGTGGACTGGCAAGGAAATCTCTCGGATTGTGACTTCAATCAAATGCTCGGCCTGCCGCTGGTCACTGGTTTGCCCCGAAACATCGTTGAACTCGATGACGTGACACTGAGCCAAATAGGGAATCGCCGGATCTTGACCGGCCAACACTGCTTTGGATGTACCGCGGGCGCTGGATCGAGCTGCCAGGGGCGGCTCGTCGGTAACAACTATTGACGTCGCGAATGCGACTTTCAGCGATCAGAAACTATTCCACCTTTTTTGTTACTCGCCAGGAAAAACAGATGACAGATCGGGTGTCAGATCAAGCGAGCCTTCCGTGCAAACAGCAGTTCGCTCAGGCTGCGCTGACACAGCCGGAGCGTGTGATCGTATTCGCCAGGTTTCCGGAAGCCGGACAGACGAAGACTCGGTTGATCCCGTCCCTGGGGCCTGAAGGATCCGCACAACTTCATGCGGCCCTGACTCAGAGAACATTGCAGGTCGCCCGGCAACACTGTGCGGATCGATCATGCGATCTGGAGGTACGGTTTGCGGGAGGCGACGTCTTGCGAATGGGCAGCCAATTCGGAGCCGAACATCAGTATTCAAGCCAACAAGGCAGCGGTCTGGGCGAACGCTTGGAGGACGCGGTCTCGGCTGCGTTCCAGGCCGGCACGAAACGCGTCGTTGTGATCGGAACCGATTGTCCAGAAATCGACTCCATCATCCTGAAAGAGGCGTTTGAGGCTCTGTTGCACGTGGACGTCGTGCTGGGGCCCGACATTGATGGGGGATACTATCTGATCGGGTTGCGCGCTAACCGGCCGGAATTGTTTCGCGGAATTGACTGGGGGACCGAGAACGTGTTGCGCCAGACACTCCAGCGTGTTCGGCAGGCGCGCTGCAGCGTGCGACAATTGAAGTCTCTTTCCGATGTGGATTACCCGGAAGCTCTTCTCGCTTGTCGCCGAGTTCCTGGGACATTCTCTGAAGTTCTACCCGCCATGCAACGTGGACTGTTGTCGGTCATCATTCCCACTTTCAACGAAGAGCGAGTGATTGAGCAGACATTGGAATCGCTGGCGGACTTGAAACAGGTCGAGGTGATTGTCGCGGATGGCGCCAGCACGGATGCGACCACCGAGATCGTTCGCCGGATGGGAGTCCGGGTCGTACCGGTCAGACGAGGACGCGGGCGGCAGATGAACGCGGGGGCGGGATTGGCCCGCGGTGAAGTCTTCTTGTTCCTACATGCCGACACGAGGTTGCCCCGCGGATTTCCAGAACACGTTTGGTCCACGCTGAATCGAGGAGCCATTGCAGGGGCGTTTCGCCTGCGCCTCGATCACGAGCAATCTGGGTTGCGCTGGATCGAATGGGGCGTAAACCTGCGTTCGCATTACCGCCAGATGCCGTATGGCGATCAAGGTCTGTTCGTGCGATCCGAACTGTTCCATCGCGTCGGTGGCTTCCCGACTTGGCCTCTAATGGAAGACTACGAACTGTGTCGCCGCTTGCAAAAACAGGGCAGGATTCGGCTCGCTCCCGCCGCCGTGATCAGTTCGGCGCGACGCTGGCTGAAGCTGGGCCTGTGTCGGACCACACTGATCAATCAACTCTGTATTGCTGGATTCCACCTGGGGGTGTCGCCGGAACGGTTGGAACGCTGGTACTCATACAGGAACTGTAGCACAGGGCGAGAATTCCGGGACGTGCGAAAGTGGATCGAAAACGAAAACCAAGAAACTCATTGAATTACCGTAGATGAGGGGATTCATGTCACAAGTCATCGAACAGGCCGTGAAGTCGAAATACGGGGCCGTCGCCACGAGCGGCCTCTCCAGCGAGCATTCCGGCGTCCGCGCCGTGGCTGAGGCGTTCGGGTATTCGCCCGCAGAACTGGCGTCGATTCCCTCCGGGGCCAACCTGGCGTTGTCGTGCGGAAATCCCACAGCAACCGCCAATTTGCGGCCGGGCGAGGTTGTCGTGGATCTGGGCTGTGGCGGTGGCCTGGATGTGTTTCTGGCGGCATCCAAAGTGGGGCCGAGTGGCAAGGCCATCGGCATCGACATGACCACTGAAATGCTGGAACTCGCCCGCCAAAATGCCGCCCGAGGCCAGCACGGCCAACCGATCACGAACGTCGAATTCCATCAGGCGACCATCGATAAATTACCACTGCTGGATTCGACGGTGGACTGCGTCATCAGCAATTGTGTCATCAATCTGGCGCCGGACAAGCCGGCGGTGTTTCGTGAAATCGCGCGCGTGCTGAAGCCGGGTGGCCGGCTGGCGGTCAGCGACATCGCCCTGAAACAGCCACTCCCGATGGAACTCGGACAGGACTTGATGGCTTATGTGGGCTGCATATCAGGCGCCATTCCCATTGAGGAATATCGCCGCCAACTTCGGGAAGCTGGTTTTGGTGCGGTCGAAGTTATGGACACCGGCACCGATCTGAATGCGTACGCGAACGTGGAAAACCAAGGCGGCTGCTGTTCACCAGCGGTCTCCGGACTGCCTGTCGTGGAAACAGATTGCTGTTCCACGCGAACAACCGACGAGACTTTGCACGCCCAACTCCTCGACCTGCTGAGCCGGTACAACATCAATGAGTACGCAGCGAGCGTGCGAGTGTTTGCCGTGAAGCCGCACGGCTGACTTCGCTGTCAGACGCGCGATGAATCGAACGTCTTTCTCCCGAAATTGAATTTCCCCTGAAATGAAATTGGAGCAAATCGTCATGCCAGCGAATCGGTGGTTTCCCGTCTCATTGATTGCCAGTGCCTTGATGCTGGCAAGTTTCGCTGCGGCCTTCTCGGATGACACCGCCAAGCCGGTGCCCAGCCCTAAAACGGACCAATCCGGCGAACCTAAAATCAAAGCGGCATTGGCCAAGCTACCCTCAGCCGATCGGCCCGCGGCGGCGGCCCAGCGGTACTGTCCACTGATGGATACGGTCAGGTTGGGAGCGATGGGTACGCCGGTCAAAGTCGTAATCGACGGCAAGTCCGTGTTCCTGTGTTGCAGCGGATGCCAAGACGAAGCGGCGGAGCATGGCAAGGACACTTTGGCCCAGATTGAGAAGCTCGAAAAGGCGACCGCCGCCATTGCGAAATTGCCGGTCACCGATCAACCGCTCGCTGAAACTCAGCTCTTCTGCCCCATTGATGAGGGTAGCCGTCTCGGTTCAATGGGGACTCCGGTGAAATTGATATTGGAGGGCAAGCCGGTCTTCCTGTGTTGTCAGGGATGTGAAGATGCGGCTCGCGAGAACACCAAGACGACTTTAGCCAAAGTGGAAGAGATCAAGAAAGAGAACGCGAAGACGGCGCCCCCAGGCGAGTGACCGTCACAATCATAAACCGGGATCCGCTCCCCAAAATCGATCCTGGAAACGGTACCTCACGAATCCCGTCGCAGAATATGCGGTTCAGGCGATGGGAATACCACGACTTTCAAATGATAGACCGAGACCTGTTGAGCCCGGTCTGCTTAAAGTTTCAGAGGGGAAATGTCATGAAATTGCAACTGTGTGGCCTAGGATTGGCGATCCTGTTTCTCGTGGTGCCAGGCGCTTTTGCGCAGAATGACGCGAGTCTCGATGCGGGAAGAAAGATTCGGGACGGCGGGGTTGCGCACGGAGTCCAAATGTATCAGCGACACGTGCAGGATCGTTCGCAGGTACTCCACTACTACAGTCAGTCAAAACAGCCGATTCCGAAGGTCGAGGCCACCGAACTGGTGACCGGAATTCGGAAAGATCTGACGGCTTCAGATAAAGCGCTGTCGAAGCTCAAGACCGAACACGCCAAGGAACCGGAAGTGGTGAAGTTGATCACTTCGATTGAGAAGCACCATGCCAAAGCTCACGAGGTCTGCAACACGGCCGAGGAGCACTGCCTCAAGGAACGTGGCGATCATGCTGTGATCGCCGATTGTTGCAGCGCGATGTGGCACGAAGTCGATGCCGCTCGCGCTGATACTGCAAAGCTCATGAAGCTGCTCAAGATCGAGAAATTGGAACCGCCGAAACCAGTACCCCCCCAGAAACCAGCAGCCAAGTAGCGGTCTTGCACTGCGTGTTGATGGTTGAGATCGGGAGCGGTCCTGAGTCTCGCGTAGGAGACTCAGGACGGCCTCGAATTCTCAGGATATTGGCTGCCTGGAATGCGAGTTGACGCTCGCGAAGATTCATCGAGTGCAGCTCCACTCGATGTCCCTCCGGGCCTTGGGTGAGCAGTCGGGCCGAGTTGGCGGGTTAGCACCTTGTTAGTGTCGGCTCGTCACCCGGCTGCTCTCCCATTGGTCGGAGAATTCAGTCTGAGTAAAACACCAAAACATTTAACCGGCTTCACCGGAGAGATTGATTCATGTCAGAACAGCATTCACCCCCGCTGCATCCCGGTACCCCAAACCCGGAACCGCCCGATGAAGGGGGACTGAGGGCACCGCCGGGTTTGAGTTACTGGGGAAAAGTCTGGTGGTGGTTTGATTTTTTGATTCTGGTCAAGCTCGCACGCTTGCGGTTCGTCGCCGTGCTGGTGGCCATTGGGGCAGTAATTACTCAATGGGACACACTCGTGGCCTACTACGAGAAGTACACGCGTCCCGCCGGGGAAGCCGTCGCTGTGGCGGGGGATACCGAATTCTTTTGCCCCATGCACCCCTCGGTGATTCGCACCAACGGGAAGGAGAAATGCCCGATTTGCTTCATGCCATTGTCGAAGCGGAAAAAGGGGGCAACCTCGGAGACGGCCTTACCGGCCGGAATTGTCAGCCGTGTCCAATTGACGCCGTATCGCGTGGTGTTGGCCGGCGTGAAAACCTGGCGGGTGGACTATGCGCCGCTGAGCAAGCAGATCACCGCCGTAGGCTATGTGGACTTCAACGAGCGCGGTTTCAAGACGGTCTCCGCCCGGGTGCAGGGCCGGATCGACAAGTTGGTGTCGAACGAAACGGGTAAGAATGTCAAAGTGGGAGATGAACTGGCCTCGATCTACAGTCCCGAACTGAATGTGACCGTACAGACACTCGTGGAGGCACAAAAGAGTAGCAACACGGGATTGCTGAAGAGTTCCCGTCAGCGTCTGAGTCTGCTGGGCATCGGCGATGAACAGATTGACGAGATCCTGAAGTCGGGTCAGGCCAACACACACTTGAGGATTCGCTCTCCGATCACGGGGCACATCATCAAGAAGTACGTACGGGAGGGGCAATACGTTGATGAGGGCATGCCGCTGTATGACGTCGCGGATCTCTCGTCGGTCTGGATCCAGGCTCAGGTTCACGAGGACGACTTTCGATTTCTGCCGATGACGGACAACCACAATCAGGCGCCGGTGGAACTTATGTCGGTGAAAGCGGTCGTCCGCGCCTACCCCGACGAAGAGTTTCCCGGAGCGATTTCCTTCGTTTATCCCCATGTCGATCAGGAAACGCGCACCGTGACGGTCCGCGTGGAAATCGATAATCCCGGACATGTGCTGCGCCCCGGCACGACGGCCACGGTGTTCATCAATGTGCCACCCCGACAGGTGCCGGTCTTGCAACGTGCGGCTGTTGACCATCCCGATCGACAACAGAAGTTAAATGAAGGTCTAGCCCTCGTTGTTCCCGAGGGTGCGGTGATCGATACCGGTCGGCAAAAGATTGTCTACCGTCAGGTACTGCCGGGAGAGTTTGATGGCGTACTGGTTACTTTGGGACCTCGCATGGTGGGCCCGGAAAACGTCCAGTTCTATCCCGTCTTATCGGGGCTGGAGTTGGGCGAAGAAATTGTGACCACCGGTTCATTCTTGGTTGATGCAGAGACTCGGCTGAACCCGGCGGCGGGTTCGATCTATATCGGCGGCAGTGGTGGGGGTTCTGGAAACACCCAGCCCAGTAGCACGGTGCGCCCCTCCACACCGGAAGATCACGATCTAAAGATTGATCTCACGCTCGCCAAATTAAGTCCCGCAGATCGCGAACTGGCTCACTCACAACAGTATTGCCCCATCCTCACCGAGACTCGCTTGGGGTCGATGGGCGTCCCCGTCAAACTCAACGTCGGCGGACAGACGGTTTTCGTCTGTTGTCCCAGTTGTCAGAAGGGCGCCCTGAAAGACCCGACGCAAACACTCAAGAAAGTGCAACAACTGAAGGCCAGTCATGCGAAAGACCGGGGCAAAGGAACGACGAAGCCCGCGTCCAGCAAGGAAGCACGAATTCAAGCGGCTCTGGCCAAGCTGTCGCCCGAGGATCGGAAGGTGGCCCTGTCACAGAAGTTCTGTGTGATCATGAAGTCCACCGAATTGGGTTCGATGGGTAAGCCCATCAAACTGCTCCGTAATGGAAAGCCACTGTTTCTGTGCTGCGCCGGTTGTCTCGAACAAGCCGAAGCGAAATGGCCGGATGCGAAGCCCGACACGACGCAGAAGTAACTCCGAAGACAATACTCAGCAGCCCACCTGCTGATTACAAGATGGCGTCCGCTCATGATTGAGAAGTTGATTGAAGCCTCCATTCGGAATCGATTCCTGGTGCTGATTCTCACGGCCGGATTGTCGATCGCGGGGGTGTATGCGCTGTTCGACACACCGATCGACGCGATTCCCGATCTCAGCGAGAATCAGGTCATCGTCTTTACCGATTGGATGGGTCGCAGCCCACGCGAGGTGGAAGATCAGGTGACGTACCCACTGTCGAGAAAGTTACAGGGACTAGCCGGCGTCAAGGCGGTCCGTTCGACCAGCGAGTTCAACTTCTCGATGATCACGATCATCTTTAATGATGACATCGACTTCTATTTCG
>CAZQUW010000216.1:0-7811 GCA_964596215.1 uncultured Planctomicrobium sp.
CGTTGACGACCAGATGGCCGCGGCAGTCGAATATGGCACAGCTGAAGTCGAGACGTTCTTTGACGTTGGTGGAGAATGAAGTCCGCTGGAGTGTTGTCCCCATGCGTTCGGCGATGGAGGCAAACAGATTGTTGAAGATCTCCAGTCGGACCGGGTCTGCCGCAGTCGAAGTCTCAACAGACAGGTTGCTCTGCGTCCCATGTTCGTCAGTCAGCACGATTTCACCGCGACCGCGGATTTCGGCAGAGAATCCCGGATCGACGACCACCGTCGAAGTGGGCTCGCAGATGATTGCCGGGCCGGCGATGCGGTCTCCGGGGTGCAGCTGAGCCCGCGTGAAGACGGCCGTCGGCAACGCTTGCCCGTGAAACCAGGCGGTGGCGTGTTCGGTGGGCACGGGGTTCCGCTCCGCGAGTTCCTGCCGCGGTTCAGTCGGTTGCGGAGTCGTTCCGACGACCTCGACCCGCGCCGCGGTCATCTCCAGCCCACGGCCTGCGTGCTGGTAACCGTACAACTGTTGGTGCAACTCGCCGTACCGCGCGGCATAATCGCCATCCTTGGGACAGGTCACATTCAGCGTTGCCTCGACGCCTGTGTAACGCAGATCCAGTGATCGCACTGGCGGTTGAATGAACTCGTCGGGAATGCCTTCCGCACGTACTTCTTCCAGGGCCGCCGCGGACAGCCGTGCGAAGACCGGTTCCAGTTCCGCCAGATTGGTCGCATTGTACGGCTTCAGGATGGCTTGTGCCTGATGTCGTCGCACGTCGGCCTGACCCATCCCGTAGGCACTCAGGATGCCCGCCCAGGGATGTGACAGAACCTGCCGGATTCCGAGTGCTCGGGCCACCGCGCAAGCGTGTTGCGCCCCCGCGCCGCCGAATGTCACGAGCACATAATCCCGCGGGTCATAGCCGCGAGCCACGGAAATGTTGCGGATCGGACGCACCATGTTCGCATTGGCCACGTCCAGAAAGCCCTGGGCCAGGGCTTCGGGGGTGTACCGCTGGCCTCCTTCGCTGCTGGCGATCTTGTCGCACAGACCTTGCAGCTTCTGCTCGACGCACTCTCGCAGCAGCGGAAACGGGAATCTCGCGGAAAGGATCTTTCCCAGAAAAAAGTTCATGTCGGTGACGGTCAAGGGGCCGCCCCGGCCGTAGCAGGCCGGACCGGGATCGGCCCCGGCGCTGGCCGGACCGACGATCAGTTTGACCCCATCGAAGTCGCAGACGCTGCCCCCGCCGGCGGCGACCGTTTCAATCGCCAGCATCGGTGCCACGACACGAATGCCGGCCTTCCGGGTTTCAAATTCCAGTTCGTACTGACCGTCAAATCGCGAGACATCGGTGCTGGTACCACCCATGTCAAAGCCGATTGACCTGGGGAAGCCCGCCGCCACGGCGGCGCGGGAGAACCCGATCACCCCCCCCGCCGGCCCCGACAGAATGCTGTCCTTGCCGACAAACCGATCGGCGCTGATCAAGCCCCCGGCGGAACTCATCAGCCGCAGCTGGCTGCCTCCCAGCGAACGTCGCAAGCGGGCGATGTAGTCTTTCAGAATGGGATTGAGGTAGGCGTCCATCACGGTGGTATCACCGCGCGACACAATTTTGATTAACGGCGCCAGTTGGCTGCTGATGCTGATTTCGGTGAAGCCCACTTCGCGTGCGATGTCAGCGACGATCCGTTCATGCACGGGATTGGCGAAGGCATGCAGCAGGCAGATGGCCACCGACACGACACCTGTGGCACGCAGTTCTTCCAACTGGCGGCGCACGAGGGTTGCGTCTGGTGCACGGAGTACCTGTCCGTTGGAATCGAGACGTTCATCAATCTCGACGACTTCCCGAAATAGCGGTTGCGGTTTCTGGATATTGAGATCAAACAGTCGCGGCCGGTCTTGAGTCGCGATCAGCAGCACATCGCGGAAGCCCCGGGTAGTCACGAACGCGGTGGCGGCGCCCGTACGAGTGAGCAGGGCGTTCGTGCCGCGCGTGGTGCCGAGACGGACCTGGACTTCGGGAATTGCTTCCTCCAACCGCAAGCCAAGGAGATAGCGGATGGCGACGACGGGGGCTGGTTCGTCCGACTTCAGTTCGTAGACGGCATCCAGCGGTAAGTCATCCGGAAACACGGCCGCGACGTTAAAGCTGCCGCTGGTAGCATCGAAATCAATCACCCGGGTGGCGAAGCAGGCGCGTCCCTGTTGGTCAAAAACGCGAAACTGATAACCGCCCCAGAAGCGTGCAGGATCGCCGATGCGCGCGGCGTCCGCAAAGCGTACGGGTCCCAGAAACTCGCCGATCCGGCCCTTGAACGACCCATTGCTCAGGAGCTTAAATGGGACCAGTTCCCCATCGGGACGACGTGCCAGAACGTCGGTGAAGGTGCCGCCGACATCAATCCAGAATTCCCAGGTCGAGGCCATGGTGAAATTTCAACTTCCAGGAGACTTTGCAAAGGTAAGACGCTGTGCCAAAATTCGGTGACTGCATGGCCGGATTTCACTTGGTCCGCGGTGACTCGGATGCTAAATCTGGTGACAGGCAGGGACGCACCAGAAGTGTGAGAGATTTGCGGGCAAATTACCACCGCGACCGGGGCGGCCATCAGGACTGCGTTCGCTGAGCCGTGAGACTCATGGCGGGAATTTGCCTGGTGGGACCAGATCGGGGAGCTGGTTGCTATGAATACTAGAATGAAAGAGCGCGCTATGCCGTTGACCATTTCCGAAGCTGACTTGTCCAATCCCAAAGATGCCCTGGCGGTCCTTGTCCTGTTGCAGACGTACGCCTCGGACCCCATGGGGGGCGGCGAACCGATTTCGCCTGATGTCCTGGAATTACTCATTCCCCGGCTGCGCACCGTAGATTCGCGACTGGTCTTGCTGGCCCGCAAGGCAGGCCAGCCCGCTGGGCTGGCCATTGCCTTTCGGGTATTCTCGTCATTCCGTGCCGCGCCCGTGTTGAACTTGCACGATCTGGCCGTCCACCCCGATTTTCGCGGACAGGGCATCGGCCGGGAGTTGATGAAGAAAATCGAACTCCACGCTAGTCGTACCGGGTGTTGCCGCGTCACGCTGGAAGTCCGCCAGGATAACACCGCGGCTCAGAAGCTCTATCGCTCCCAGGGATTTGCCCCCGGTGAACCCCTGCAGGAATTCTGGATTAAGCCCCTGGTCACGGAGTAGGCCATGGAGTGTCGGGGTAAATTGATTTGTGTTTTTTAGCTACGGATGGGCACGGATGAAACACGGGTTATCGGGCACCGCCTGCTCGCGCAGCATCGCGCTGGCACATTGATCGTTGAAAGCTCGCAGAAGCCCTCAAATGAGTTGGCTTGCCTTCTGCTTAATCCGTGTTTGATCCGTGTCAATCAGTGGCTAAAAATCTTGAATAGTTGTCCGCTCAACGCGTCAATTCCCGAACTGCAGCTTCAATAACATGTCTTTGACGGAGGTCATCAGGACCTGATCGGTTTCGATGCAACGTGACGAACTGATAAATACCGGACCGTCCTCGGCTTCGCGTCCCGGGGCAGGTAATCGACCGTGGCTCCCTTTAACGATGCTCGCGTCGAGACCAATCACATCCATGTAGTAACGGAATCCCAGTTTCTTCTGGGCCAGCCGCTGCGCGATCTTGAGTACCGGCCAACGCAGTTTGGGATCCAAAAAGAGTTCGACGGGGTCGTAGCCCGGCTTGCGGTGGATGTCGACCGAACGCGCATAATCGGGGGCAACGCCGTCGTTGAGCCAGAAATAATAGGTAAACCAGCTCTGGGGCGCAGCAACCGCGACGAGTTCGCCGGCACGCTCGTGGTGAATTCCGGCGACCTGCTGGGCCTCGGCGTCAAGGACTTGTTCGATTCCGTCAGTCCCGCGCAAGAGCTCGGCGACTTGGGGAATATCCTTGGGATCGCGGACGTAGACGTGGGCGACCTGATGGTCGGACACGGCGAAGGCCCGGGAGGCTCCGCAGTCGAGGGTCTCCCAACCGAGTGGCTCGCGTCGTACGCGCAGCCAGCCCGCCGTTCGTAAGACGCGATTGATGTGGACCGGATGCGAGACCGGCGTAATCGCGTATTCCGACAGCACGACGACGTGCGCTCCGGCTTCCTTGGCCGCTCGTATCAATTTACCCGCTTCAGCGTCGACTTCCCGGATCGCCTTGGAAATCCGCGGGTCTGCCGGGCCAAATCGCTGCAGGTCGTAATCCAGGTGCGGGAGGTACGCGAGCGTCAGACTGGGACGATGTTTCTTGAAAACTTCGACTGAGGCATCGGCAATCCAGCGTGTGCTGGTGATGTCCGCACCCGGTCCCCAGAACTTGAAGAGCGGAAATTGGCCGAGTTTTCCCTGCAGTTCATCCCGCAATCCTTCCGGTTCACTGTAGGTGTCGGGCAGCTTTCGGCCGTCTGCAGGATAGCTGGGCCTGGGGGTTAACGACCAGTCGACCGGTGCGTACATGTTGTACCACCAGAACATCTTGGCTGTGGTATAGTGCGGATCGCGACGTTTGGCTGTTTCATAGAGCTTTTCGCCATGCACTAAGCGATTACACTGCCGCCAGAACCAGACTTCCGACAGGTCACGGAAATACCAGCCGTTGGCGACGACACCGTGTCCGCTGGGCGTCAGGCCGGTCAGGATCGTCGATTGAGCGGTACACGTGACGGCCGGCAGCACGGTGCTCATCGGACGCGCGAATCCTTCGTGTGCCAGTTGCTGCAGGCAAGGGGTGTCCGGGCCGAGCATCGCGTGTGTCAGTCCGACAACATCAATCACCACGAGGGGTGTGACCATGATTTCCTTCTGCTGAGACGGCGTCAGCCAATAGTCGTCGTAATGGGGACCTTGTGCGGTGCCCCGGCGATCTCACGCACAAACTGGGGAATCGCGTAACCGGGCAAGCGCGATCGCAGCGCGGCAATCAGTTCCAGGCCGCGCGCTTCCGGCACTTCAAAATGAGCCGTTCCGATGACTCGGTCGAGTTGATGCAAATAGTACGGCATGACTCCCAGGTCGACGAGCTTCTCGCACAACTCGGCCAAGGTTTCGGCATCGTCATTAATGCCGCGTAAGAGAACCGCCTGATTGAGCACCGTGCAACCGGCGCGGACCAGTTGTCGCAGGGCCTCACCGCAGTTTCCGGAGAGTTCTCGGGGGTGATTACAGTGGACGACGAGAATCGGCGTCAGCGGTCCCGCGGTCAGCAAACTCAGCAGCCGCGGGGTGACCCGCTCGGGCAGCACGATTGGCAACCGCGTGTGGACGCGTAACCGTCGCAGATGAGGGATGGCCTGTAATCGCGCGCACAGCTCGCCTAACCGGCGGTCGGTCAACATTAATGGATCGCCGCCGCTGAGGATGATTTCGTGGATCGACTGATCCTCCTGCAGCACCTGAAATGCGGGTTCCCAGTCGTCGAGCCGCTTGGGATCCTCACCGTAGGCGTAGTGCCGGCGGAAACAATACCGGCAATGGACGGCACAGGCACCGGTGGCCATCATCAGCGTCCGGCCGGAGTATTTCTGCAGCAGGCCCGGGGCCCGTTTGGCGGCCTGGTCGCCCACGGCATCCAGGGCGTAATCCGGGGGAACAACCTCTTCTGCACCCAGCGGCAACACTTGCAATAATAAGGGGTCGTGCGGATTTCCCGGCTCCATCCTCTGCAGAAAGGACCGCGGAACCAGCAGGGGGAAGAGATGCGCGGCTCGGCGGGCCGCTTCGCGTAATTCTTCCGGCAGCTGCAGCAGATCCAGAAGTTCATCCGGATCGCGCACGGCGGTTGCCAGCCCGCGTTGCCACGTTTCGGCCGGCGCGTGCTCGATCGTTGATTCTGTCGCTGTCATCAAAACCACTTCCGTTGCCGCTATTGCCAACTTGTCTGAAATCGCTCTCTGCGAATTGCATCTTATCGGGACGACCGGAACTATGTCACCAGTGACTCACTTGACCAGAACTCGGGTGACGCCAGCGCCGATGAAAATCGACAAATATCGCAATCGGATCAGTTATTCTGATCATCGATAAAGTGTTTCTTGTCTTTTGTTGCGATTGAATTACGCTGTTGCACCCATTAGCCGATGTTGATAGATTCTAAGGTACGCAATTCGGGGAGATTTAAGGATGTGCCCGGCCCCAGATTCGCGGCAGACGCGGGCTGCTTAAGTCAGCGTTTGCGGAAGACTATGCCCAGCCCACCGGATATTGATATGCCCACTGAGCGACCTGCCCACTCTGCCTCCCATGCCCACGCCTTCAGCGACTTTCACGGTCGGACGGTTGAGGGGCTGACCGTGTCCAATCGTCGTGGCATGTTGAAGGCAGGCTTTGCCGGACTGGCGGGATTGACTCTGCCCGGCTTGCTGCAGGCGCGAGCCACCGCTGCCGAATCTGGCTTGTCGATGGCGACGGGCAAGAGCGTTATTCTGCTGTGGATGGCGGGGGGGCCCAGTCACATTGACATGTGGGATCCCAAGCCCGGTCGGCCGCTTGAGAACCGCGGTCCATTCGGCGTGATTTCGACCAGTCTGCCGGGTGTGCAGTTCTGCGAGCATCTCCCCAAGCAAGCCGCGATGATGGATAAGTTCACCGTCATTCGTTCGGTCGATGCCCGCAACAGCAATCACGAACCCAACACCGTCTTTCAGACCGCGAATCTGGAAGCGGAACCCCGCACCAATCCCGAAGCGGACAAGTATCCGGCGATCGCTTCGATCGTAGCCAAGATGCATGGGGCCAACCATCCCGCCATGCCTCCGTCAGTGGCATTCACCAAGACTCGCGGTCACATCGCCGCCGGCGGATACCTGGGAAAACGCTACGATCCGTTCATGGGAACCCAGGCCAGCCGGCTGCCCGTATACGACCTGGTAGGTGGCGATACAGGGCAAGTTTCCGGTGCCGACATGTTCCGCCTGCCGGCAGGGCTGGATCAATCGCGGCTTTATAGCCGCCGCAGCTTGATGGAAGATTTCGACCGCTTGCGGAGCGATCTCGACCAGGGCGGTTCGATGTCCGCCCTGGAGGGATATCGCCGCCAGGCTGTCGAAATGGTCATTGGCCGGAAGGCTCAGAACGCATTTGACCTGTCTCAGGAATCGGATGCCACCCGGGCCCGGTATGGCAAACATCTGTGGCATCAGCAGGCTTTGCTGGCCCGCCGCCTGGTTGAAGCAGGCGTCGCGTTCGTGACGCTTGACCTCAGCTACCATACTGCTTCAGGTACGTGGGATACACATGGCGACAACATTCCGCCCTATGGTGGGATCGAACATGGCCTGAAGCCCTTGTTGCCACTGTTTGACCATTTGATTACCACGCTGGTCAGCGATCTGGACGAACGCGGCTTGCTCGATGATGTCCTGGTCATCGCCATGGGTGAGTTTGGCCGGACCCCCACGATGGGTACGCAAGGGAGTACCGACGGGCGGAATCACTGGCCCGTGGTGATGTCGATGGCATTGGCCGGCGGTGGTCTGCGTCACGGTCAGATTATCGGCTCGTCCGAGCATGACGGCGGCAACATCAAAGAACGCCCGGTGACGCCCGGCGATCTGGCGGCGACGATCTATCGCCATATGAATGTGCCGCTGACTACGACCTACATGGATAACCGGGGCCGACCGCGCAATATCATCGACAGCGCCGGCCAACCCATCGCCGAGCTGTTCTAAGCGACCGGCAGACTCACACCAGGCTCGAAGCGTCCGCGAGTGCATTTCCTGCATAATTGGGAAATGTACTCGTTGTCGCTTCGGGCTTGTGCTATTTAACCCCTGTGGCGATGTCCATGCCCTTACCCCGT
>CAZQUW010000216.1:7911-10833 GCA_964596215.1 uncultured Planctomicrobium sp.
CGCTTCGGGCTTGTGCTATTTAACCCCTGTGGCGATGTCCATGCCCTTACCCCGTGGTGCGGGTGGTGATTAGAATTCAAAACGTGAGTTCACACCATTCAACATCCAGAGCACGCATCGGGCGGGACGACATCAACATGACAATTCAAAAACTGGCTGTCATCGGGGCCGGTACGATGGGCCGCGGTATCGCAGAATGTGCGGCCGCCAAAGGTTTGTCCGTGATTCTGATCGATCCGGTCGAAGCGGCTCGCGATCATGCGCTGGTACAGATTACGGCTTCGGTGACGAAAGCCATTCAGCGTGGCAAGCTGGCGGCTGCTTCTGTGGATGAGGTTCTGCAGCGGATCTCCTGGTCAGGGGAACTGCTGGCGGCCGATCAGGCCCAGTTCGCGATCGAAGCCGCCAGCGAACAGGAAACGATTAAGCTCGAGATCTTTCGCGAGCTGGACCGCCTGTGTGATCCCGCGGTGATCCTGGCAAGCAACACTTCCAGTATCTCGATCACGCGCATCGCTGCAGCCACCGCGCGGCCGACGCAAGTCGTGGGGATGCATTTCTTCAATCCGGTGCCGATCATGTCGCCGGTCGAAATTGTGCGTGGCCTGCAGACGTCCGACGCGACGGTCGCGCTGACCAGCGATCTGGCCCATCAGATGGGCAAGCAGCCGCTGCCGGTGCAGGACAGTCCCGGGTTTGTGGTCAATCGCGTGCTGATGCCCCTTATCAATGAAGCGGCGTTTACTCTGCAGGAGGGTGTTGCCGATGCCCGTACGATCGATTCGCTCATGAAGCAGGGGTGCAACCACCCGATGGGGCCGCTGGAGCTTGCCGACTTGATCGGTGTCGACGTGTGCCTGTCGATTCTGAAAGTTCTGCATCGTGAACTCGGTGATCCCAAGTTCCGACCGTGTCCGATCCTGGCCCGGCTGGTCGATGCCGGCAAGCTGGGACGCAAGACAGGCTCTGGGTTTTACGATTATCCCGCGAAGTAGCGCAGCCGGAGACTTCGTGGTGAAGTTGATGGCGAACGAGCGCGTACGCCACAGAAATATTGCAGATAGGCTTCGTCTCCTGTGGGCGGAGCTTGTCGGCAGACGCTAAGTCAATCGGAACATGCCATGGCGGATGCTCGCGGCGAATTTGAATTGATTGATTGGATTCAGAAACGAATCCCAGCACATTCCCAGGTGCCCGTGGGCATTGGTGATGATGCCGCACTGCTGAAGTTCACCCGCAACGGCGAATCGCTGGTGACGGTCGATATGTTGCTGGAGGGCGTGCATTTCACGCTGGACACTGCGACTCCGTTTCAGATCGGCTGGAAGTCGCTGGGCGTTAACCTGAGTGATATCGCCGCCATGGGGGGCCGTGCGATTGCGGCAGTGGTCAGCATCGCGCTGCCGCGTGGCCGTGCGTGGGAGCTCGCTCAAGGGGTGCAGGAGGGGATTGATGCTCTCGCCCGGCAGTTCAATGTCTGCATCGCGGGGGGCGATACCAACACCTGGGATGGTCCGCTGGTGATCAGCATCACTGCACTCGGGGAGCCGTTGGGCGCAGGGCCAGTGTGCCGCAGCGGAGCCCGGCCCGGGGACTGGATCCTCGTTACTGGCCACCTGGGGGGCAGCATCGCCGGAAAGCATCTGAACTTCATCCCGCGGCTGGAAGAGGCGCGGTTACTGCAGGAACACGTCAAGCTGCATGCCATGATCGATATCAGTGACGGCTTAGCGGCGGATCTGCATCACATTCTTGAGGAAAGCCGTGTGGGGGCGAGGATCATGGCGGCACAGGTGCCTATCTCCTCCGCCGCACAGGCTGCGACTGATGGCCGCTCACCGCTGGCCCATGCCCTGGGTGACGGAGAGGATTTTGAGTTGCTGATGACCCTGTCCCCGGCCGACGGGGAAAAACTCCTGGCCCATCCGATCTTCAGCACGCACCTGGCGCATATCGGTGAGATCGTGGCCGAGCCGACCGCAGCCCTCATACATCCCGATGGCAGTAGTACGCCGTTATTGGCGACTGGCTGGCGCCACGCGTTCTAACGCGCGTGGTCCGGCAAAGTCGCCTGCGAATTTCGCTTGAAAGGGCCGTTCTCGCGGTGATTGTCACGTGCAAAATGATGGCGACTTTCTCTGGCAGAGCACCGCCGTCTGATGCCTGCCGTAGTCAGGTTAATGATCCGATGTTCGGAACACGGGCAATACAATCTGCCAGCGAATCGCCGCCAGGCGCAGGATCAGGATGGCTGCCACACCGATCAGCATACTTCCCGGTCGATGCGGCCAGACCGCATCGACCAGCAGATAGATGACCGCGCCCGTCGCCGCGGCCGTGGCGTAGAGGAAAATGTGTGGCCGAAAGACGAGGGGGATCTCGCCGCTGAGCACATCGCGCAACATGCCGCCAGCCACACCGCTCGTGACACCCAGTACCACGCAGACGGAGCCGGCATGGCCCAGCAGATGCGTCTTTGAAGTTCCCAGCATCGTAACGAATGCCAGTCCGAAAGCGTCGGGGATCTGTACCAGCCGTTGCGGGGGCCGGTAAAAGCGCGACACGAAGAATGAAAGCGAGGCCGCAACGATGCTGGAGATTAAGAAGCGGGAGTCGGTGATCCAGTAGATCGGCACATCCAGCAGCAAATCGCGGATCGTGCCGCCCCCCATCGAGGTGACCAGTCCCAGTACAATCACGCCGAACAGGTCAACGCTCTTGCCGCGTGCCGCCCAGACCCCTGTGGCGGCGAAAAAGATGACGGCCAGGTGTTCCAGAATGTAGCTTGTCGTCATCGTGATTGGCACGCAGGGATTTTTCTAATCGGCTGGATGTTCATCCGGCCCGGTGGTAGTTACCGGGCTGGCGAAGACAGCGGTAGTTTAGTTCCCTCGGTACTTCATCACCAGCAGCATCACCAGC
>CAZQUW010000217.1:0-10823 GCA_964596215.1 uncultured Planctomicrobium sp.
TGTTTTTCGGCTCGGCAATTCGTGTGACTCGTTCTGCTACGCCACTTCAATTTTGAAAACTAGCCCATGTCTGCAGCGTCTCCTTCGCTTGTCTGGTTCCGGCATGACCTGCGCGTCGCTGACCAACCGGCCCTCGTCGCAGCGGTCGCCCGCGGTCGACGCGTGGTGCCGGTTTTCATCTGGTCTCCCGAGGAAGAAGGACGCTGGCCGGACGGGGCGGCGACACGCTGGTGGCTCCATTTCTCGCTGATGGCACTCGACTTGAAATTGAAATCACTGGGCTCACGGCTGATTGTGCGCCGGGGGGCGAGTCGCACGGAATTGCAGAAACTGATCAAGGAGACTGGTGCGTCTGCGGTGTTTTGGAATCGACGTTACGAGCCGGAAGCGATCCGGCGCGACACTGAACTCAAAGCGGCCCTGAAAGCGGATGGGGTCCTCGCGGAGAGCTACAACGGCAGCCTGCTCTATGAACCATGGGAGATCAGTTCGAAGACGGGAGGGCCTTATAAGGTCTTCACTCCATTCTCAAAGGCCTGCCTCGCCCACGCCGAACCCGAACGTCCGCTGGCCACACCGATTCAAGTGGCAGGGCTCGACGAGTGGCCGCACTCCTTATCGATTGACGAACTGCAGTTGTTGCCGACGATTGCGTGGGACGGTGGTTTTCGTCAAATGTGGCAGCCAGGGTGCGAAGCGGCTGAAGAATTGCTGCAGAGCTTTCTACCGACCGGCGTGGTCCAGTACGCGGACGAACGGAACCGCCCGGATCACCGGGGAACGTCTCGTTTGAGTCCAGCGTTGCACTTTGGTGAACTGAGTCCGCGGCAAGTCTGGCACGCAGTTTGTGGGCAGCTGGCAGAACAGCCACGTTCACCGCGAGTTGGCGAGCCCTACTTGCGGCAACTGTTATGGCGCGAGTTCGCGCATCATTTATTGTTCCATTTCCCGCAGACTCCAACACAACCGTTGCGCGAGGAGTTCTCCCGGTTTCCCTGGCTGAGTAATGCAAGCCATCTGCAAGCCTGGCAGCGTGGTTTGACCGGCTATCCGATTGTCGATGCGGGCATGCGTGAGCTCTGGTCGACGGGATGGATGCACAACCGCGTCCGGATGATTGTGGCGTCCTTCCTGATCAAGGATCTACTGCTGCCCTGGCAGCTGGGGGCCGACTGGTTCTGGGATACCCTCGTGGATGCCGACCTGGCCAATAACACGTTGGGATGGCAGTGGACCGCGGGATGCGGGGCCGATGCCGCCCCCTATTTTCGGATCTTCAACCCAGTGAGTCAGGGAGAGAAATTCGATCCCGAGGGTGCCTATGTGCGCCGTTGGGTTCCCGAGCTCGCAGAGCTCGCTAACGAATGGATTCATCAACCGTGGAGTGCGCCGCCCCTCGAACTGCGACGGGCCGCGATTAAACTCGGGCAGACCTATCCGCGTCCGATCGTGGACCATGGCGACGCGCGTCTGGCCGCGCTGGAGGCGTTGAGTCAGCTTCGGCAGGGATGAGGCATGAGTGGCCGCCAGACATACCAGCCCGAAACGCCAGCGAGTGGATTCGTCGGGGTTCGTATCATGAACTAGATGTGCCGCGTATTTTGTCTTTTTATATATCAGCAATCCACTCGTTGGTGCATCGGGCTGGTCTTTAACGGGCCCGCAGCGGGAAGAAGTATCGCAAGTGCTGGGGCGCCAGATCTTGTTGCCCAATCTCCGGGAGTTGCTCGACCTGAGCACTGTGGCGAATGCTGTCGGCGATCTGTTCCCACGCGGTGTCGATCAGTTGCTTATCGCTGGGCGTCAAGGCCCAGGAGAGGGGTGGCTGAGCCAAGTCTGAGGGGAACTGAATCTTGAGTGATCGGACTTCGACAGCGCGGGCGTATTCGCGGCGTTTGTTTCGTGATTGCTCCAGGACGACTTCCACTTTCTGAGCTTGCTTCTCGACCTGCTTTTGCACCTGTGGAGTGCTGTCTTCATAGGAGTTCTTCAATTCGTCGACGCGCTGTTCGATGGCTTCAGAAATCGCTTGCTGGACTTGCGGTGCAGCTGGTGCGACACTGACCGGGACGGCATTAACCGCGGCTCCTCCGGCAGGATTCAAACGCGTCTCCAGCTTGTTGTGAATGTCGGTCGCGGACATTAAGAGTTGCTGGGCCTCTTGAAGTTTTTTGGCACGTCGCAGTCGAGTCGCTTCCTCGAGCAATTTGACTTCGTAGTCGCCCCGTTCTGCCTGTGAAGCGACTCGCACGTTGCCGAGGGTCAGCACTGGCCCTAAAAAGGCATTCAGGAGTCCCCCCTGATCAGAGCCGACTTCGGGCGCCCGGTCGGGGAAGCCATTAATTCGCACGATGAGAATGCGATCGAAAGGCAGTTTCTTAGCATCCTCGCGATTACGTTGCTGCGAGATGATTCTCTCGATCCATTTGGTTGCCGTCAGGATGCCCTCGTTGTCTGCGTATCCTCCATCTGCGACGTGCCAGAATAATCGTTTGCCGAGCTGTTTGCGGACTTCCGGTGGGACGTTATCTCCCAGTGGACGGCAGATCGGACTGACATAAGAAAACGTGGCCGATAAGCGTACGGCGGTGACCAGGCGTGGATTGGGGCGAAAGCTATTCGCGAGCGCCGAATAACAGGCGAAGAACTCGACGGGATCCGAGGCCTTAATAGCAAATCCATCGGTATCGGCACCACTGGGCAACATGGGCTGTGTCACGACGGGGGAAAACAGCAATCGCTGTCCGGTTTCAACCAGGGTGGAATTGAACACGACCGCCGGCATTTTGCGAGCCCGAATGCGCTCGCTCCAGTCGAGCAGCCGAAGATCTTTGAGCGCCAGTGTTTGTTGCCTGGTCTGCTCGGGAGTCCGTGTCTCATCGCCCGGCAGGCGGCCTGCCAGGCGTCGCTGCCATTCGAATTCCAGGGCCAGACCACGATCTAAAGTTTTCGGTGCAGCAGGGGGGAAAGTTGTGCGGACCAGATCGGGAAAGGCCATCCCCCACGCCGCAGGCTCCAGACCCGATGCGCTGGCGTCTTCGTAAATATGCTGGGCTTTCTCGGGTGTGATCTGCATGGGGGATCCCGCCTGGTTCGTGCGGTCGCCGCGGTGATGCAGGTAGAACATGGCTCCCACGCTCCCTCCGGAGACGGAACTCACGAGCCCGACTGATTCACTGAAGCCACCGAAGAGTTCGTCGAGCCCGGTCAAGACCTTGGCGGTCCAGGCAGCTGCCTGAATGCCACCCCCGGCTGCCGTGACCACGATCAAAGTCGATTTGGGTTGTAAGGCCAGGGACTGCGCGGATGGGTTGGCCGGCGGCGGAGCATATTTCGGAAACTGCCACTGTTGATCAAACAGCTCGGTCAGCGGCACGGGGTGCGGGATGTCGGGTGCTTTGTCGGAAGTGGCCACCATGCGTTTGGGGTGGAGTTCGTAAAAATGGTCGACTCGACCCAGCGAGAATGAGACGAGCACCATGCCGACCAGCATCATTGTCGTCGGGACACGATAATAGTCGAGAAAAAACGCGGCTCCTGTGAGGGTGAAGCCGACGAAAAAGACGTAGATCATCACGAAGAACAAAGTGGGAAAGATGCCGTCCTGATGTGGCAGCCAGTAGTCGGCCGAACCATCGCCAATGGCTCCCAGGAAGGCCCCGTAGAAGCCGACGTACATCATGGCGAGCACCACCCAGACCAGGGTAATCTGGGCATGTCCGGGCTCCAGCTCCCACGAGTCGGGGTCTTGCGGGTCGGCCAGGCGAAAGTAGCCGGTGGAGACGGCTGCTGGACCTTGGGGCGCGATGACTGGAACGCTGACTGTGGCGTCTTCGGAGGTCGCCTTGGGGCCAAAAATCTGAGCCAGGTTCGCCTGAATCTTCGTGGCAGGCTGCGGTTCTTCCTTGGCCAGCGATCTGATCCAGGCCATGTTTTCAAAGGGCAGCAGGCCGGAGTTGGTGATGGATTGATCAATCAGCACGCGCTGCAGGATGGCCAGCAGGAACAGGAAGCCAATCGCCAGAGCCACGCCCGCCCCGACTCCCATGGGCAACAGATAGAAATTCAGATCCAAGTGGCGCTCAGACAGCGACTGGTCGAGTGCATACAGGGGGATTGCCAGGCCGCAAACCAGCCAGATCCACCAGGAATGACGCCAGGTGGGATTGTGCATGGTGCCCCAGAATTCCGGTATGGGCGCGCTGGGGATGACTCCAAAACGGGCACTCGAGGTCAGGTAGGTCACGCGGAATGTGACGACGACCATCAGCGCGACCATCAGTGTAGCCCAGGTCAATGTGGCAAATTGGAATGGATTTTTCAGGACAAACACCGCACGCACCATGCCGGGCTCGGCCCAGGCGACGAATGGCAAACCCAGCAGCACCAGTCCGCTCATTACGGAGAATCGCGTCCGCATGATCAGCACGAGGAACCCCAGGACCTTGGGCTGCTGCAAGACCTTGGTAACCAGGGGGACCCCGACAATGAGCAGCAGACAGCCGCTGAACAGACTGAGAAAGTAGTCCTGAAACATGAAGGCGATCCTGCTCGGTGCGCGAGCGAGAGTCTGCTACACCGTGAGAGGTCTCCTCTCCGGTGGAGTGCGATGGGGCTGCAGTTTAGGTGTGGTATTGGGGGGGCGGAGTCGCAGGCAGGAGCAGGTCTTGTCCGCTTGTGACGATGGGCTCAAATTGACGACACTCTACTACCGAGAAATCGGAAACAGATCAATGTCAGTTTCGTTTCCGATTGCACGGGTAATTAGGCATCGGTAGGATCAGATGTGAGCGTCTTTTGGGGTACAAGTGTGATTATTGACGCAGGGTCTTCTCGTTGTAAGAATTCGGCCTGCGATGTTTCGTCCTGGTTGACGACTGACAGGCCTCACCCGCATGACGTTTCGGCGGACTTTGAGGCACGTTTGGCAAACTCGCAGTCTGCTGTGGGCGGTCGGGCAGGTGAAAACAGCAAGGGGCAACATCTACGGGCACTGCCGCCCAGATTGACAAAGTTGGCATGACAATTCTGTACTCCGATCCTCGGTTTCAAGAGCACCTGACCGGTCGGCATCCTGAAAGTCCGCAGCGGTTGGTCGCTGTACTGGAGCATCTGACTCAGCAGAAGCTGAGTGGCAAGTGCGGGAAGGGCGAGTTCGCATTCGCTTCGAAGGCCCAGCTGGAATCGGTGCATACCGCGGCCCACGTCAATCGCGTTGAGGATTTTGTGGCGGATGGCGGGGGCCGGATTGAGCAAGATACGGTCTGTAGCCCGAAATCCTGGGACGCTGCTCGGCTCGCCGCTGGAGCCGGAATTGCCGCCGTCGATGCGGTGCTGAAAGGTACGGACAAGACCGCGCTGTGCCTGGTGCGTCCGCCGGGCCATCATGCCGTGACTGGCTCTCCGATGGGCTTCTGTCTGTTTAACAACATCGCCATCGCAGCCCGGCATGCGATCACGGCTCACAAGCTGCGACGGGTGCTGATTGTGGACTGGGATGTCCACCATGGGAATGGGACGCAGGACATTTTCTACGGCGATGAACAGATCTACTTTTTTTCGTCCCACCGGTTTCCCTTCTATCCCGGCAGCGGTGACTCCCACGAGACCGGTTTCGGCGCGGGCGTGGGGACCAAATTTAACCTGCCGCTTCCCTTTGGGATTCCGCGAAAAGAGTTCTTGTCGCGATTCGAAAACATGTTGGCTCAAGCGGCTGAGAAATGTCGGCCTGAACTGATTCTGGTGAGCGCGGGATTTGATGCGCATCGTGAAGATCCCATCGGGTCGTTGTCCTTGGAGACCGAGGACTTTGGCAAGTTGACCGATTTGGTGAAACAGGTTGCTCAGGCGCATTGCGGTGGAAAAATCGTCAGTTTGCTGGAAGGGGGCTACAACCCCCAGCGCCTGGCAGAATCTGTCGGCCTGCATTTAGAGCGATTGTTAAGTCCATGAGCGGTCAGTCGGCCATGCCTGCGTAGCGCCGTCGATGTAAGTCGGTGATGACAAACGGCAACACACGAGATGAACCGCCACTGTTCGTCCAAAGTGGTGTTGTGCTGGCAACTCCTGTTGTGACTGGACCGAGCGCGGATCTATCCAGCACCAATTCGTTTTCATGAGAAGCAGTTGAAGCTTCCAATTTGCGGGGTATGGATCGCGGATCGTTGATCGCCTGTAACTCAACTGCAACCCGGCGCCACTGGTGGTGTAATACCGTTAAATCGGCGTCGGTGACGTACGTTTCTGCGCTCCTGTCGGGCAGCCGGTGGCTGTTTTCTGGAACGTATTGAGCTCGATGTTTCTCCCCCCCAATCTGGAGGTCTACAGCATGGTGAAGTTTCGTTTGGCAAGTTTTCTGGCAGTCGGCTTGGTGATGTTCCTGAGTGCGTCGCTGGTGCTGGCTCAGGAGCCAGTTGGACGTGGTCCGGGTGGCCGAGGGGGCTTTGGCGGCCCACGAGTTGGCGGCGTACTGGGACTCCTTAACAACCCGGAAGTTCAGAAGGAATTGGCACTCGACGACGCGACCAAGGCCAGTGTGAAGAAGGTTGTCGACGCTGCCGGTGAGGAAGCTAGGACGGAACTCGGCGCAGGGGGCGGATTCGCTGGTTTGCGTGACTTGCCGGAGGCCGAACGCCGGGCCAAGATGCAGGAACTGCAGGCCAAGGGGGCGGAAGTCCAGGCCAAGGTGACCTCGAAATACCAGCCGCAAGTCAAGGAAGTCCTGACTCCCGCTCAGTTTGAACGGGCCCAGCAGATTTACTGGCAGTCCAGCACGGTGCAGGCGTTTTCGGATCCCGATCTGATTAAGGCCCTGGATGTCACCAAGGAACAGCAGGACAAAATTGCCGCAGTCGGCAAGGAATTCAGCGAAAAGCAACGGGCCCTCTTCACGGGGGGGCGTGTTGAAGGTGGTCGTGAAAAGATGGAAGAACTGACCAAGGAACGCGACACGAAAATCGTCGACGTCCTGACAGCTGACCAGAAGACCAAGTTCGCGACGCTGAAGGGCAAGGAATTTGACGTCGCCAAGCTGCGTGGTGGCTTTGGTCGCGGTCGTGGCGGTCGTCCCGGCGGACGCCCCGAGGCTGAGAAGAAGGCTGAATAGTCAGCCGTTGGCGGTGTAAGTCGCTGCTCTTCGCTGAAAACAGAACGCCCGGTGTCTCGCGAGACGCCGGGCGTTCTTCGCTGTATACCGAACAAAGTGGGATAGGTCTCCAGCCCGTTACGCAGCCCGAACGGCGTTGAGTGCCTGCACCGGATCGAGGAACCCGGCTTAGTCACCGCAGCAGATGGGAAGCGAAGTATCCCCTCTTCCAGCGTGGCGGGCCAGGCGACCGATCCTGTCGATTTACGCCACGAATGCTGATCAGAGCCCCAAGACCCCAGCCAGCCCCTGGGTTCTGCGCCAGGCGGAAATCTGGCCGGCGTGCATGGTAAGATGCGTCGTCATGATGTGCCCCAGCAAGTCACCGACTGTGGGCAGTTCTTCCTTGAAGAACGGGGCCTTGTGAGGGGCGTCAATCAGTTCTGCTGGAGCCGCCTGAACCGCAGCGATCAGGGCGCGATAATTCGTTTCGACCTTAGCCATCAGCTCCTCGCATGATGGATACACTGCACGATCCGTGACCGGCTTCGATCCCATTCCGAAGAGTGGCCGCCAATCGCGCGGACAGTGCCCGCGCTGGCCCAGCATCAACAACGCGGAATCCCCGACAATCGCCAGATGTCCCAGAACCCACGCGGGGTGATTCATACCTGGGGCCGGTTGAATGGCCAGCTTGTCTTCGGGAATATCCTGCACGAGTTTCCGGCAATAGCCCAGCGCGAAGTTACAGAGCTTCGATTCGCGTTCAAACATGTTGAGAGGACCTTCCATGGAAGTCGTGAAAAAGTCGTCCGAATGCTTGGTCGAAATGTAACACAAATTAATCAGGTCAGAGCAAATATTAGTCTACTCTGTTTTTTACGGCACATGCCTTGTTGCATCACGCCTGCAGGACGTTCCGTGCCGCAGCGATCGTGGCCTCAATGTCCGCGTCGGAATGCATGGCGGAAACAAAGTTGGCTTCATACTGGCTGCACGGCAGATAGACGCCCTGGTCGATCATACCCCAGAAGTACTTGGCAAAACGCTGTGTGTTGCTGCGGCTGGCAATGGTGTAATTCGTTACCGGATCGGGATTGAAGAACAGCGTAAACATGCTGCCAACCTGCGCCGTCGTGTAGGGGACACCAGCGGCTTGGGCGGCGTTCGCCAGTCCTTCGACCAGACGCTGGGTTTTTTGGGCCAGGGCTGGGTAAGGATTAGTAGACTTCAGAGTTTTTAGCGTCGCAATGCCGCTCGCCATGGCCACCGGATTGCCTGACAGCGTTCCCGCCTGATAGACCGGACCCAGGGGCGAAATTTTGCGCATGATGTCGGCCCGGCCGCCATACGCCCCGACAGGCATACCGCCGCCGATGATCTTGCCCAGCGTCGTCAGGTCGGGCTTGATCCCGAACAAGCCCTGGGCACATTCGTAGGCCACCCGGAAACCTGTCATGACCTCGTCGAAGATCAACACGGCGCCGTGTTTGGTGCACAATTCACGCGTCGCTTCGAGGAACCCCGGTACGGGCAGGACGCAGCCCATGTTGCCGACAACCGGCTCCAGAATCACGCAGGCAATTTCGTCCCCGCGCTTCTTGAAAGCCTCCGCCAGTTCGTTGGCGTTATTGTATTCCAGGCACAACGTATCGGCAGTGCAACCGGGGGGCACACCGGGGCTGGACGGAGTACCCAGGGTCGTCGCCGCGCTGCCCGCTTTAACCAGTAAACTGTCGACATGCCCGTGATAGCAGCCGGCAAACTTGATGATCAGATTACGACCGGTGAAACCCCGGGCGAGTCGAATGGCACTCATGGTGGCTTCGGTGCCGGAATTCACCATCCGCACCATCTCGATGGAGGGCACGGCGTCGATGACCAGCTCGGCCATTTCAGTTTCGAGTTCGCTGGGAGCACCGAAACTGGTACCGCGTTGCAGTGCCTCGGTGATTGCCGCAATTACGGCGGGGTGCCGATGTCCCAGGATATGCGGGCCCCACGAGCCGATATAGTCGATCAGGCGATTGCCATCGATATCCCACAGGTAGGGGCCGTCGCCGCGCGAAATGATCAGCGGCTCACCCCCCACACCACCAAACGCACGGGCCGGGCTGTTCACACCGCCGGGGATGGACTTGCAGGCACGCTGATAATGGAGATGGCTTTTTTCGCGTGAAATGGGCATGGTGCGGGTCTCTCTAGGGGAGCAATCTGCAGACACATGGATTGTAGATCGGGGCCAGGTGCAACTCAAATGGATCCCATGCGGCCCGTGACGTTCCAGGTGGCCCTGCGACCCTGAGTTCCGTGCGTGATCGTCGATCCTTCTGGACAAAAAACTAGCCTCCTGGTAACTCCAGAAGGCTAGTGAAATCGCGTCGGAATGGCACGTGTGCTTACTTGCCAGCCTTCTTCGCAATCGCGCGTTGGACGGCGGTGCCCATGTCGGCGGGGCTTTGTGCCACGACGACACCTGCGGCCTCCAGGGCGTCGATCTTTTCCTGAGCCGTTCCCTTGCCGCCCGAGATGATCGCGCCGGCGTGCCCCATCCGTTTCCCGGGCGGGGCCGTCCGGCCGGCGATGAACGCTGCGACTGGCTTGGTGACATGTTCCTTGATGAAGTTTGCCGCATCGATTTCGGCACTGCCGCCGATTTCGCCCATCATCAGGATCGCTTCCGTTGCCGGATCGTCCTGGAACATCTGCAACAGTTCGATGAAACTCGTTCCGACGATCGGGTCGCCGCCGAGACCCACGCAGGTCGATTGGCCCAGGCCCAGGCTGGTCAACTGCCAGACGGCTTCATAGGTCAGGGTGCCGCTGCGGCTCATCAGGCCCACGGGTCCGGGCTTGTGGATGTAGCCCGGCATGATGCCGATCTTGGCGATCCCGGGGGTAATCACACCAGGACAATTCGGGCCGATCAGGCGGCTCGATTTGCCCTTCAGGTATGTGGTTACGGCAACCATATCCAGAACGGGTACGCCTTCCGTGATGGCGATGATCAACTTAATGCCGGCGTCAGCGGCTTCCATGATGGCATCGGCACAGAAGGGGGGCGGGACGAAAATCATCGTCGTGTTGGCCCCGGTCTTCTGCACGGCATCGGCGACCGTGTTGAACACGGGAAATCCATCGATTTCGGTGCCGCCTTTGCCGGGAGTGACACCGCCGACCATCGGCGTGCCATATTCACGGCATTTCTGGCTATGGAATAACCCCGACTTGCCAGTGATGCCCTGGCAGATGACCTTGGTATCGCGATCAACAAGAATGCTCATGGGAAGATGCTTTACGCCCTGTATGTGATGTTGTGCGTTTGATTTAAAGAATGACGGAGGCCTGATGACTCGTGTCTAACCCTGACATTTTGACGTCTCATTAGACTGGCACCGGAGCGGCTGCTGGCGGGCAATTCAATGCCGACGTCTCTGTCTTCCCGGTTGACATGCGACATTCGGCATTGGACATGTCCCCCTTATGCTCCCAGTGTTCCCACGACTTTCTTCGCCGCGTCGGTCAGGTCTGTGGCAGTGATAATGTCGCGTCCGCTTTCGGCGAGCATCTTGCGGGCGAGATCGACATTCGTCCCTTCCAGTCGCACGACCAGCGGTACCGTGAAGCCGACTTTTTCGTAGGCTGTCAGCAGCGCGGTCACAATCGTGTCGCACTGCATGATGCCGCCGAAAATGTTGACCAGCACCGCTTTGACATTGCTGTCAGCCAGGATGATCTT
>CAZQUW010000218.1:0-10774 GCA_964596215.1 uncultured Planctomicrobium sp.
ACCCGTCCAACACGGACTTTGCGGTGCTGCGACTGGATTCCGACGGCGGACTGGATTCCACATTTGGCACCAACGGCAAGAAGACCGTGGCGTTTGATCTGACCGAGACGTAAGTCGCGAGTGCTCAGTCAAAGCGAAGAAGCAGGGTGCCACTGGCTCTGCCAGTGCCGCGTGTCTTTTGACTCGTAAAAAGCACTGGCAGAGCCAGTGGCACCCGATTCCAAACTCAAACTTTGACATTGCACCAGCGTCATGCGCAACATGCAGGCCAGTATGAAACTGGCCTGCGCTGCGGCAACCTTATTTCGCAGCGTCCGCAGTCTTTTCAAAACGTCCCACTGGATATCCCTCGGCATACGAGATCACAAATTTTCCGTTGGCCGTGGGGTAAACAATCTCTTCGCGGCGTTCGAAGTCACTCGCTCCCGCCCGCACGGCCGCCTGCGGGCTGTCGGGCAGTAGGTACTGGTCCGCAACTTTGAAGACGATCAGCGTGCGATTGCCGAGCGAGTGTCCGGGGCTGAGGATGGCTTTGCCATCAACTTCGGCAGGAGTGATGAACCACGGTTCGACGGTCAGCCTGGCGGCCTTCATGTTGGCCACCATCTCGCGCGCATCGGCGACGGGGCAGGCGCTGTCCTGCACGCCGTGCACGACGATCACTCGCGAGGAATTTCCGAGCTTCTTCATCACTTCCAGGTGCGTCGGATCGCCGACAAACCGGAGTTGCTGATGATCGGGAGTCAGGTAAAAGGGATTCTGCGGATCGCGACTGTAGCGGGCATTCAAGTCGGTACCGCCCGGCAGATTGAAGGCCATGTCATCGGTCAGACGCGACATGCCGCACATATCGATGTTGCAGGCAAACGTTCGCGGCGCAAGCTTGTTGACCATCAGTGTCACGTTGCCGCCGCCCGAGCCACCCGTGGCATAGACCCGTCCCCTGGCGAACGCGATCTTCTGGTCGACCAGCGATTTTTCCAGCCAGCTGAGGGCCCGCAAGGCATCCAGCGCCTGCAGATACCCGAAGTCATACGGCTCGGGGTCTTCGACCGATTCCTTCACACCGCTCTGCAGATAGTCGACGCACAGGCAGACGACATTAAAGTGGTCGGCCAGCTGGACGGGATTCGCGGTTCCAGCGCACCCCGTTCCGCCCCAGTTGTGCAGGGACAACATCAGGCCGGTCTTTGCGGTCACGTTCGCGAGCTTGCCGCCGGGAAAATGAATCGTCACCAGCACCTGCCGCGGTCCTGGTTTCAGTGGCCACTCCTGGGCCGGAATTTTGACGGTGCCGTTTGTGGCCGGCAGGCTGGGCCAGACATCGGCCGCCAGGAGACTCGAGGGGATCAGCCCGACTACGACGACTAAGAGGGTGGCAACACGACTTGCTGACAATCGCATCGAGTTAGTCTCCAGTGAGTTGTTTTCGACTCGCGCAGATGTGAGCCCGTGCGCTGTGGGCACAACTGCTCACATTTTCACGACATTTGAACTGGGAACGGCAATCGGTTGCAAGTCTGGGAAGACCTCCTGGGCGAGTTCCGCAACGTGTGGGTGGCAGGTAAACAGCAGGACTTGCACGCGGTCGGTGATCTGTCCCAGGGCCTCCAGTGTTCTGCGGGTGCGTACCGGATCGAAGTTGGCCAGCACATCATCCAGGACGATGGGCAGCGGTTCCGCCTTCGTGCAGTAGTGGAGGACATACGCCAGTCGAATGGCCAGGTAGAGCTGCTCACGCGTGCCCGTGCTGAGTTGATCCGGCTCCAGATTGTCGGAGTTGTCGCCGCGATACACGATCAAGGGGCGATTGGTGTCGCGGGGGCGTTCGACGCGTTGGTAGCGACCTCCCGTCATTGCCGCGAACAGTCGCGACACTTCACCCAGCATTTCCGGTTGTGATTCTTTCTCGAACCGCTGTAATGTCTGCTGCAGCAGTTGGCGTGCAAACAGCAGGGGAACATAGCGGTCGACTGCATTCGCCAGGGCCGCCCGCCGCTCGGTGATCGCACTCTGGATCTCGGCCGCAGCAGCACTGCCATCCAGCTGGTCCAGCGCGAGACCCGTGGCCCCTTTGAGTTCGTTAGCCTGCCGTTCGCGGTCTTCCAACTCACTGATTCGATCTTCCAGCCCCTGTCGCGAGGCGTTCAGCGCCGGGTAATCGACCGCCTGCAACTGCTGATTGAATTCGGCTTCCTCCTCGAATTCCCGCAGACGCGTCAGCTCTCGCTCCTTCGCCGCAATTTGCTGTTCGAGGTCACGGATCTGTTCGGCCCGCTGCGCCTCCGACAGGAATTGTTCATCAGTCGTGGCCTGCGCCAACTGCAGCAATTTGTCACGTTCACCGTGGAGCAACAGCTGTTGCTGCTGGATGTCGTCCAGCTTCTGCCGGTGCTTTTGCAACTCGCGCGACAATTCGCTGCGGCGCTGATCGGTACTGATCGCCGCCTGCAGTCGATCTGCCAGATGTCGCGCGGCGACCTCGGTCGGCTGGAGCTTCCAGTCGGGTGCGACTTGTTCACACAGTTCGAGCACAAAGGGATCGAATTCCGCCAGCCGCTGACTCATGGCGGTGATGCGATTTTCCAGGCCGGGAATCTGTTGCAGTTTGTCACGCAGGCTCTGCAGGCGGCTGATGACCGTGATGGCCAGGTCAGGCTGCCAGTCGCCGGGGAAATCCTGGGCGGCCAGCCAGCTCTGCCAGTCGCGCAGGAATTCTGAGCGGCGCAGTCCCAGCGATTTCTGTTCCTCTGCGAGTTGTTCCGTCGATTTTTCTAATCGAACTGCCTGGCGCTGACACGTTTTCAGTTCCTGGGCCTGCTGCTGGCAGTGCGCCACCCGTTGCTGTGCGGCTTCCAGTCGCTGTTCCGGTCCACCTTGAAACTCGGGCAGGGCCAGGGTCAGCCGCGCAGCAAAGGCCTGGCTGTCGTTCTGCAAGCGGGTGATCTCATCCTGGACATCCGCAAGTTTGCCGATCAAGTCCAGAGCCTGGTCGTGCTGGCTCTTCCAAGTGGTCATCGTCTCTGGATCGAAGGGTTCGAAGCCGCAGGGAAGCCATAACGCTCGCCACTGTTCGTGCAGCTTGTCCAGGGTCGCCAGTTGTGCGGCCAGTTCGTCCTGCTTGGCGGCCCAGGCCAGCTGAGATTGATCGACCTGTTCCTGCTGATGGACCAGCGTGGCATTCCCAAACATCTTGTCGGCGTAATTGTCGGCGTCGGCGAGTACACGTTCAAAGTCTGCCGGCAATGATTCATCGGTGTTCCCGGTCGAGGCCGGTTCGCGCGGGGCTGGTCCCGTGACGAGCCTCAGCCGGACCTGTTGCCAGGTGGCATCGCGCTGGGCTCGAATGTCGCGCAGGCCGTGCTGGGTTGGAATCTCCTGCAGGCTGCCCCGCGCGGCGGCCAGATCTCGTGTTTGCTGCTGCAGACGTTCCAGGGCTTCGGCCAGGGATTGCTCGGCGATGGTGACTCGTTTTCGAGTCTCCGCGAATTGCAGCTGATAGTGCTTGATCTGTTCAACAGGAGGGACGGGCAACGTCTCCACCTGTAATGTGCCGACGGGCAGCGGGGGCGCGAGCTTGCGGAGCAGCGTTGTCAGGGCCCGTTGTTGCTTGGACTGCTCTTTGGCCAGTCGAGTCAGTTCGGCCTCGCGAGCCACCTGGTCGGCGTGGCTGTTGAGCAGGGTCTGCAGCGCGGTGACATCGGCAATCTCTCCGATGGCTGCCAGGTCCGCCTGGGTTTCGCTCCGTTCCTTGGACAGGGTGGCTTCGCGTTCCGTCAGTCGGATCGCTTCGTTATCGAGTTCGCGTTTCGTTTCGGCCAGCTGTTCACAGCGGCGTCGCTGACCGGCGTCACAACGAAAATCCTCGAGGTGGCGCACGGTCCAGCTGGAGATGACGTCTTCGATGCCATGCCGTACTTGCTGCTGATTCGAATGGAGTTCCGCCTGCAGCAGCGGCAAGTCCCGCCGGGCCTCTTCCACCGACTTGATGAGCTCACGCGCCCGTTCGATCTGCGAGCGTAAATTCAGCCATTCATTCTGAGCCGGATTCTTTTGCAGCTCGGCTTCGTTGTGTTGAATATCGCGTTCCAGCGTGGCGCTGGTTTTCAACAGGCGTTTCAGTTCATCCTGCAATTTGTCGAACTTCTGACGCGCATCAGCGGCCAGTGGCGAGACTGCTCCCAGGCTGGTGCGTTGCTCGCGCAGATCGGCCAGTTCCCGCCAGATGGGGAAGGCAGTCGCCAGCTTTTTTACCTGGGCATACTCGCGCCGCAATTGCGACAACTGCCCGGCGAGGCGTTCGGCTTCGTCCCGCGCCGCGTCATGTTCCCGCTTGCGTTGCAGGTATGTTTCGGTCTTCGTGATCTTAGCTTTGAGCTCGGTGCCGTGCTTTTTGATGTCCGAGCAGATCGCAGCGATTTCCTGGCGGCTGCCCCGTTCTTTGAAGATGGCCTCGGACTCCCTGGCCAGCTGGTCCAGCATCTTCTGGGGGTGTGTCAAGCCGCCGACCCCGCTGCCATGCAAGGCATGCTGCACGGCGTCGATCCGCAGGCTCTCTTCGCCTTTGGCCAGTTCATCCAGTCCAAATGCGAAGACGTTCTGATAGAGCGAATCGCTGGCCCCACCCAGCAATTGCTGCAGTTCCGCCTGCGAGAACTCAGGGGGGCCATTGTCACGCTTTGCCGTCAGGTTGTCGGGACGTCCCTTGCGTCGGCGCAGTTCCAGCCGGCTCTGGTTGGCGAATTCCAGCAGCGCGGAGCCTTCCAGTTTCTCGCCGCCGAACGCATATCGGTTTTGCACGGCGAACCCGAACAGAATCTCGCGCACAAACTGCAGCAGTGTGGATTTGCCCGCTTCGTTATGTCCGTGAATCACCTGCAAGCCGTTGCCGACAAAGTCGAGCGAGGCTTCGGTAAAATGGCCATAACGATGAACGTGCAACCGTCGCAAACGCATAGTGAATCCGTGGCAGATGAATGCGGGAAGTGTTCTATGATACCGACGAGGCCGGGACTGGTGCCGCTGCGCCGTGCTGAATCATGAGTGGTGGTCGCTTCAAGATTCCTCCTCTTTCGTCAGCTGATTCAACAGCAGCCCTTCTGCCGCTTTCAGCCAGTCCCGTCGCTGCGCGGGATTCTCGAAATCGATCAATTTTTCGGACTTGTCATCGTCGTCACGCCCGGCCTGCAAGTCCGACTGAGTCTTATCAATCAACGGTTGCAGGCAGGCGAGAAACGTCTGGAACCGTGTTTCGTCGGCTGCCAGTTGATCGACTTCGCGCAGCAGTTCGCCGATAAAATCCTGGCCTTCTTTCAGTTGATCACGATCCAGCTGGGGCCTGGTCTGCCATTTGATCTTCTCCAGCCAGACGTCGTCCGAGATTTCGCCGACACGTGCCCGCAATGCCGCTTCGGCTTCACGTCGGGCCACATCGCTACTCAATTGCCGATGCGCGGCGCAGCCACCCTGAATGCGCAGTCGCACACCCAGCAGCCGGCCGTCCGCCGCGACCAGTTCCTCTTGAAGTCGAACGGAAACCAGATCGTAAAGATCGTCGAGTCGCTGGGGTGCGGACAACTCCAGCGTCAGTTCCTTCCAGCGCAGCACGTCGGTCGGCACGAAGTTAATGCTTTCGATTTCACCACTTTCGACAGTGACGACGGCACAGCCCTTGGCCCCCGTTTCGCGGATGTGTCGCCCCTGCGTGTTGCCAGAGTAAACCACATGACAGGGGGCCGCATTGAGCACCTGGTACTGATGGACGTGTCCCAGGGCCCAGTATTGATAGCCTTTGTCGACCAGTTCCTTGACCGAGCAGGGGGCGTAGGTCGCGTGCTCCTCGTTGCCTGTCGCATTCGTGTGCAGAATGCCGATGTTCAACAGGCCACTGAGCGGAGCAGGGTACTTCGGAAGCAGGTTTTCGCGCACGTGCCGCTCGGCGAAACTCATCCCGTGGATGGCGACACCGTGCTCCGGCAGGACGACCGTTTCGGCCTGCTTGTGATGATACAGCTTGAACCGACCGCTGCTGGGCCAGGGAACCTGCAGCGACATCTCGGCCCGCGAGTCGTGATTACCGCGGATGACGTACACCGGAATTCCCGCGCGGTCCAGAATCTGAAATTGCTTCACCACGAACAACGCCGTGTTGAAGTCCTTCCAGTCATGGTCGAACAGGTCTCCGGCGACGATCAGGAAGGCGGCTTGTTCATCCAGGCACAGCTGTACCAGCCGCACCAGAGCCTCGCGCGTCGCATTGCGGACCCGTTCAACCGGCGCACCGACGTATTCTTCGAGACCTCGGAGAGGACTATCAATGTGCAAATCGGCAGCATGAATGAATTTCATGTCGCGAATTTTAGCAGATCGGAGACGCGAAGTCGCAACCCCTGGCCCCAGTCATTACTCCAAAGCTTGTCGTCGACCGCGCGTGAACAATACCGGCTGTCCGACTTGGGAGAATCAGGCTCCGAAGAGGCGATCCACTGCGGCACCGATATCCGGTTGCTTCATCAATGATTCACCGACCAGCATGGCTGCCGCACCCGCCTGCTGCAGTTTCACGACGTCGGCGTGGGTCTTGATGCCGCTCTCGCTGACCAGCAGGCATCCGGCCGGAATGCGGGAGCTCAGCCGAACCGTATGATCGAGATCGGTGACCATCTTTTTGAGATCCCGATTGTTGATTCCCAGCAGGCCCGGTTCCAGCTTTAACACGCGATCGAGGTTTTCTTCCTCGTGGATCTCGATCAGCGTTTCCAGGCCGAGGTCCGACGCGTAGAAATAGAGGTCGCGCATCTGGCAATCATTCAGGCACTCGGCAATCAGCAGAATGCAGTCGGCACCCGCGACGCGGGCTTCCAGAACTTGATACGGATCGATGATAAAATCTTTGCGCAAAACGGGCAGCGACACCGCACCCCGCACGGCGACCAGAAAATCGAGATGACCCTGGAAATACTTTTCGTCGGTCAGCACGCTCAGGCAGTTTGCCCCGTGCTGTTCATAGATGCGCGCGATTTCGACCGGATCGAAGTTGGCGCGAATCAGTCCTGCGGACGGGGACGCTTTCTTGATCTCGGCGATCAGTCCCAACCGTGGTGCGGCAGATTGCAGAGCGGCCCGGAAGTCGCGGACCGCAGGAGCGTCCACCAGCCGCGCTTCGAGTTCGGCCGCGGGGCGCAGTTGTTTCGCGGCGGCGACTTCCAATCGCTTGTGAGCGACAATCTCATCCAACACATTGACGGACATCGTAAAACGGCTGCCGATCTTCACTGGGGGCTGTTCGAGTCGAGGAATTCTCGAATATCCCCTGTCCGCGAAGAGATTGCAAGAACGAGACTTGGGAGACGCCGGCGAATGGCGAAACCAGAATGTCGAAAGAATGGCAAACGACGAATGTCGAACTCTGAATTCGTTGAGATTTCCAGACCCGCCAGATCGCGCCAGCAATGACAGATCAGAACTCGCAACACGAATTCATTGTTAGAAATTGGTCATTCGTAATTGATTCGACACTCTGGTTTCGACACGCGCCGCGCTCTGGCAGTTCGCGCCGAATGCTGGTTGATCACCGACATCCCGACTACGGATTCTCGATGCGATCGAATTCGGCCAAGGCATTGGGTTGGGTCAATTGAGGCCGCCAGTTGGTCGACTGGTTCTTTGTCATGCGAGGCATCGTCTGAATCCCTTGCCTGGCAGCCAGTCGAGTATGACGTTGCTGTGCCCGCAGCATGGCCCGTTCGTGGATGAGTTTTTGGGCGCGCTCTTCCTGTGCGGTCAGCTCGGGACCAGTCCGGCGAGTCAGGCGGGGGCGAGCGGGCGTTTGAGGCGTTTGGGAAGCAGTCTTGTTCCCGGCGGCCGGCAGTTGCTCACTCTTGTCGAACGCATCGGCATCAAACGTCTTGTCGGTCGGTTCGGCCGTCGGCTGCGAGATCCGATGTGTCGTCGTTGTGGTCGACGAAACGGTCGGCTCAAACGGGTCCTGTGCGGGGGTATCCAGCTGCGGAATCTCTGGCAGGCGTTCTACTGTTAACGCCGGCCCGGAGCCGGCAATTTCCGCCGGTGGGGCAATGCGCTTCGCGGGCGTGACGATCGCATCGTCAGCCATGACCGGACGCTGCGGTCCCTGCGCGGTGACGAGCGGAGGAATCAATGCGACCGCGGGCCACACAGTCATCCACAGGCCCCAGAAGATCTTGCGCGCCATGTAGCACACCCCTTGACTCGTTGATGCAGGCGGAATCCAGTTGGAACCTGCCACAAAACAGGGTCGCTGGTCGCCAGAACGAGCCGGACACTGTCACTATCGAGCGGGGACGCAGGCGAAGATCAAGAGAACGAAGAGGAGCGATGCAAGAGTCGCAAGGATCGTGTGGGTTGTAGTGATTGCGTGGCGTGTGGCGCATCCAGGCATGCGGGGGCGGCCACGGTCGGGAAGAAACCAGGCCCCGGCGTGCCGTGGTGGAGGGTCGTGCCCGCCCTTGGGGCCGAGCCAATCTGATCGAAAACGACCGGGCGCCTTCCGCAAGACAAGCTTGAAGAGTAGGTCAGTTCAAGGGGCGGCCCGGTTCGGAACCGATTTGAATCGGGAGAAATCGCGAGACAGATTGTCGTTAAATCCGGTCAGGATACGACGCTTTGGGCTTTCAGGCGATCCAAATCGTCGGCCTGTCCCGAACGCACGTAGCAGATATATAAGTTCTGCCCGTCCCGCCAGACGCGGGTCGCGTACATTTTAGGGAGCGGGTATTCGACCGCCGCAGTCACGAAGCTGGTCCCGACATTGGGCAACTCAGACACCACTGCCCGTTTGAGGTCGATCACCATCAGCACGGCCGAGATACTCTTGCGGCCCACAAACGCTTTATATGTAAACAAAGCGCCGATTTCCCGCCCTTGGTGCTGGAGACTTAAGGCCGATGCCGCATTCGTTCCGCGGGGCATCCAGATATCGGACACCGGCAGTGTGGGCTCAAAAGATTGCTGAAAGCGGTCTGCGGCCGGTGCCTCAGCTAACACGAGTAACTCGCGGAAGGAGAGTTGAGCCTGTCGCGGTGCATTGAGGAAAAACCAGCTCCCGAAGGCCAGCAGCAATAATGCGGCACTGGTGACGGTGGCGGCCCGGCGTCGAGTCCACACATGCTCGGCCGGGCGGGTTCGCGGCAGGGGTTGCACGGTGGTGGTTGGCAGGGCCGTTTCGGTCGTCACTGTTTCTGGTGATGCCGTAACGGCAACCGGAGTTTCGATGGCGGCCGACAACTGGGCCAGTAATCGCGATTTGAAGTCTGCGGGGAGGGCGACGTTCCGCACGGCACGACCCAGTTCGCGATCTGCCTGCTGCTGGGTTTCCCAATAAGCCTGGCAATCGGCGCACTGCTGCACGTGCAACATGGCAGATGCAAATTCAGCCTGGTCCGCATCCCGCGAGTCGGGGCGAATCAGGGACAGCTGGGCTCGAACGTCATCACACGGCATCACAACACAACTTTCCGGTCTCCAAACCGAAGCCCGCAGAGATCCTCAACACTGCTTCCAATGTTGCCGCAGACTGCCGACTTGTCAGGCACTATTCACTATCGATATCTATTCAGGACTGGTGCTGCCTGGTTGCCCCAAGAGTTTCCCGGGTGGGAAGCTTAATTGGTCGGGAGCGGTGACAGCCGTTTCTTCAGCAGCGATTTGGCTCGCGCCAGGCGACTCATCACCGTACCGATCGGGACTTCCAGCTGTTCGGCGATCTCCTTGTAACTCAATTCGCCAAAATAGAACAAGATCACTGGAGAGCGGTACTCTTCCGGGAGCTCCAGTAATGCGGACTGCAACTGTTCTTCATCAATCGGGTGGTCCAGGGCAACTTCCGACGCCGGCTCGGCCACATCCTGCAGGCTGTCGAATTCGAGGCCACCGTTACTGCGCAACTGCTTCAAATACACATTTCGTAAAATCGCACACAGCCATGATCTCGCCCGCCCCGGTTCGCGCAACTGATCCAGATGGCGATGGGCCGCGAGAAATGTCTGCTGGGTGAGATCCTCTGCATCCGCTGCCGAACCGCTTAAACGGTAGGCATACCGAAACAGCATCTCCGAGTGTTCTTCTACCAACGCCGCGAGCGCAAGCATTTCAGTTCCGGGCGTAGATGGTGGCTCGATACTCATGAGATTCCGAGAAGAGCTGGCTTATTCCCAAGAAGTTACTGCGGTGGCTCAAATTGTAAAAATTCATTCTGCGACGCAGCGCAGCAGGGTTCAAGTTCAGGTTAGACGTGCACCTGGATGACGCAACCGACTGCTGTGTTTTGGGTTGCACGGAGAATCGTGGTTTGGAATATCCAGTATGACACAACCCGCGACGCAGTGCAATTTATGGATTGCGTCAACTTTGCGCGATGGCGAAAGACTGAGCTTGAATCTTTTTTGGAAAAGTGATGGATCGGCTGGAATAAAGTCCCGACGCTGCGGATCATACTTGACGTGGCGGATCCAATATTGGCCCCGATGATGGCACAGATCCCCGTCAAGCAAATACATGTGTTTTGAGTCCTGGGAAATCCCGGCTCAACGAGGAGAATGAGGATTATGAAGCGTATTTCCGTAGCTTTGTCGTTGGTCGCTCTGTCCGCTTATGGTATCGGTTGTGCTGAAGCTCCCAAGAAGCCCGATGCTGCTCCCGCCGTGACGACACCCGACGCGCACCCCGCTGAAGCCAAGCCGGAAGAAGCTGCTCCGGCCGAAGCCGCGCCCGCCACCGAAGAGAAGAAGGAAGAAGC
>CAZQUW010000219.1:0-10660 GCA_964596215.1 uncultured Planctomicrobium sp.
CTCGGAGAGTCAGGCTACAGGCAAAGAGCGCGCTCGATTTTCGGAGACCTCGGCCGCTTCTGGCAGCCGGATCTCGGGCGGGTTATAGTCTGCAGTCTGGTCATTCGGCGGAGATCGTCACATTTCATAAAGGACTTCCCTGATGCGCGCCCCTCTGCGAATGCGTTTTATGCGGCTGTTACTTGCGGGTGCGATCGGGCTGGGCATCGGCAGCACCGCAGCGCAGGCTCAGGGACCGGTTGTCCCGCACGCTCAAGACAAGCCGCCCGGACCGGCGCTGTCGCCCGCAGATGCCATCAGGCAAATGACCGTCCCCCAAGGCTTCACCGTGGAAGCGGTCGCCCATGAACCGGATCTCGTCAATCCGGTGGCGATGGCGATTGATGAACGGGGCCGTTTCTGGGTTACCGAGAGCTTCGAGTACCCCCGCCGTGAACCGGGGCCCGGCCGGGATCGCGTCAAGATTCTGGAAGACACCGATGGCGATGGCCGAGCCGACAAGTTCACGGTCTTCGCAGAAGGCTTGAACATTCCCTCGGGAATTGCCGTCGGGCATGGCGGCGTCTGGGTGGCCAATGCCCCCGACATTCTGTTTATGCAGGACACCGATGGGGATGGCCGGTCGGACAAACAAGAAGTCGTGGTGACCGGCTTCGGACGAAGCGACACGCATGAGTTGCCCAATTCCTTGACCTGGGGGCCGGATGGGTGGCTCTATGGACTCAATGGAGTCTTCAATTTCAGCCACGTGAAGTACCCGGCCACGTCCCCCCACTTCAAACCCGGTCATCCCGGCTGGCCCATTACGTGTGCGCTGTTTCGCATCCATCCGAAAACTCGAGAATTCCAGGTTTTCTGTGAGGGGACCAGCAACCCATGGGGGGTGGCCTTCGACCAGGACGGCAGCGCTTTTGTCAGCGCGTGCGTGATTGATCACCTGTGGCATCTGGTGCAATCAGGCTACTACCATCGACAGGGAGGGGCCTATCCCCCCTTCACCTGGAAGATTGGCTCGATCGTCAAGCATAAACATCAGAAGGCTGCCTATTGCGGGATTCACTACTTCGACAGCGATGCCTACCCCGCCGAATATCGCGGGCGGCTGTACATGGGCAACATTCATGGCGGTTGTCTGAATGTCGATTCACTGCAACGGGACGGAGCGACCTACGCAGGATCTGGTGAACCGGACTTTATGACGGCCAATGACGCGTGGTTCATGCCGGTTGTCCAGAAAACGGGACCTGACGGTTGCCTGTACGTCCTGGACTGGTATGACCGCTACCATTGCTACCAGGACGCCAATCGCGATCCGCAGGGCATTGATCGCCTGAAAGGTCGCCTCTATCGCATCCGGTACAAGAACACGCCGCGGGTCGCGAAGATGGATCTGGCCACCGAGACCGACGAACAATTGATCGCCCGGTTAGGAACTCACAATGATTTCGTGCAAAGCACCGCACAACGCGTTCTGACCGAACGGTTGATGAATGGCACCCCGGAGCAAATCGCAGGGATTTCAAAGAAACTCTTCGAGCTGGTGACTACCGCTGGCAAGGCGACGGGGACGGCTCAACAACGGCGTGCGTTGTTCTTACTATGCAGCCTCGACCACATCGAACCCAAGTGGCATTGGGCCTTGCTGCATCACTCGGATCCAATCGTGCGTGCCTGGGGAGTGCGGGCCACGAGCGGCTTGAAACAACTCGATGATGTCGTGCAGGCGGCTGCAGGAGACCTGGCCCGCGATCCCTCGCGTGATGTCCAACTGCAGGTTGCGATTGCGGCCCGCCGCCTGGAGCCCGCCAATCCGTCGCGCATCTTGTTGGACGTCCTGGCCCACTGTGGCGACGACAAACTGATTCCGCACATTGTCTGGCAGAATTTGCATCCGTGGCTGGAAACCGGGGCCACCACCTTGATTGACGAACTGACGGAACGCAAACCCGCCGAGAAAGCCAATGTGCAATTAATCATCCCGCGCGTGTTTGAACGGATCCTGGCCCACAAGAAGATTGACACCGCGGCCATCGTCCGACTGACGAAACTCCTGGTCGATGATCGTCTGATGGAATCTGCGGCACGCGATTGTATTGTGATCCTGTCTTCTCGCGTGCAAACCGGCGAAATTGCGGGCGACAATCTGGAGGCTCTGCAGAAAGGATTGAAATCGGTACTGGCACACCTGCTGGCGCCGGAAAATGGACAGGGTCCCCGTGTGCGACCGCTGGCACTCGAAGCCGCCATGCTGGTAACCAGCTGGAAAGACCCGGCGGGACTGCCTGTTGTGCGTGCCGTCTTTCAATCACCTGTGCACCGTGAGGAGAGCCGCGTACGGGCACTTGAGGCACTGGTCGCGGCCAATGACCCCGGACTGCTGGATGCCGCCACCGCGATCCTGCGCGACGCGAACCGGGAACCTCACCCCCGCCAGCCGCGAACCGTCGAAACCATCCCCTTTCAAAGTCAGATTCTGGCGGCCTTGGGACGATTGCCTGATCCGCGTGTGGCGGAGGTCACCCTGGATCTGTATCCCCGCCTGAACCCCGAACTGCAGCCGCGTGTTGTCGAGTTACTGACACAGCGCGCCGACTGGAGTAAGGCGTTGCTCGGCGCCATCGCAAACAAAGCAGTCCCGGCCTCTGCAGTGAATCTGAATCAAGTACGCAAGCTGCTGGCCGCCAAAGATGCAGAGCTGCGTAAACAGGTGATTGCCACCTGGGGCACCGTCCGCGATGAACGGAACCCGCAGCGCGAACAAGTGATCGCCGACATGCGACGCATGTTGCGCCAGAGTGAAGGCAACCCGCACGAGGGGCAAAAGATCTTCGCGAAGGTTTGCGGCCAGTGTCATAAGATTTATGGGGCGGGAGCTGAAGTCGGTCCTGACATTACCCTGAATGGCCGGAGTTCATTCGAACAACTGTTGTCGAATGTCTTTGACCCGAGCCTGGTGATTGGTGCCTCCTACCAGGCCCGTACGATCGTAACCACTGAAGGACGCGTCCTGACAGGGCTGGTCGCGGAAGACAACGACCAGCGAGTCGTCCTGAAGGTTCAAGGGGGGAAGCTCGAAACGATTCCGCGCGATCAGATCGAAGAATCCAAAGTGAGTGCCCTGTCAATGATGCCGGAAGACCTGGAAAAGCAGTTGAAGCCACAAGAGCTGGCAGATCTGTTCGCGTTCATCACGCTCGACAAGCCCCCCACCGATGCGAGCGCCAAACGGCTGCCGGGCACCGGGGCCGTCGTCCCACGGGCATCGACCGAACCGGCCCAGTTCCATGAGATTGTCACCGAGGTGGCCCCCGGGTTTACGCTTAACGAAGTGGGTCAGGGAGGCGTCGCCATTCTCGCCGAGCATTTCGGTCGAGCAGGAGTCCTGCGGACGCATCCCCTCAGCCGGGACAAAGGGTGCATGATGACCCGCATGGTCAAGCTGCCAGCCGACAAGAAGTCGCGGCTCCTGGTTGATGTCTCACCCGACCCCCGTGGCGACTGGCGGCTGCTGGTCGTCGGGAATGGCGAGCGTCTGCTCGATGAAATGATCTCGAAGGATTCGACCAAACAGGGCTGGGTGGCTTACAGCGTGGATCTCTCCAAATTCACAGGTAAGGAGGTCAAGCTGCAGTTGATCAATCAGGCGAATGACTGGAGCTATGAGTTCGCCTACTGGGGACGCGTGGAACTGGTTTCTGAGTGATGCGATTCAGTCACTGCAGACCAGACGCAACATCAAAGGAAATTGTAAAATCTGGAACAACGGCAGCATCTGCCGGTGCTATTTCACAATTTTGAAAGTCTTACAAGCCAACAGGTTCCGCCAATTCCATCACCCCAAATCAGGAGACAATCACAACATCTTGCCAGAAACGGCTTTATGAGTTACAACCCCGCACCGACAGCCAGTACATTGAAGAAAGTAGTCCGCGGGAGCCAGATTTGCTAAAGGTTCTCTGCAACAAAGTCGCAGTGTGAGTTCGCCATGGATGGTGGCTTAGCTGGGACGGAATTGACCGGTTGAGATCCCGCAAATCTCGCCGGATGATTCGCACAAGTACTCAAGACTCAGGACGCCCCGGAGCATGGACGCTCGAATTAAGGGTATTTGCTTGGCTGTTCTGGCACTGTGCTCAGTGGCAGCGACAGACCGCTCGCGAAATTTCGTGGTGACAGCACCCACGCATGAGATCGCGAAGCAGGTTGCCCAGCAGGCGGAAATTTTCCGACACAAGCTGGCGGTCGAATGGCTTGGCAAGCCACTGCCCGCCTGGCGATATCCCTGCACCGTGAATGTACAGGTCGGGCAGATCGGGGCCGGGGGGGCAACGACATTCGTCTTCACTGGCAACTCAGTCAGTGACTTTAAAATGAACATTCAAGGCCCGTTGGACCGCATTCTGGATTCGGTTTTGCCGCACGAAATCAACCATACGATCTTCGCGGAACACTTCCGCCGCCCGCTGCCTCGCTGGGCCGATGAGGGTGCCGCAACGTTCGTCGAAGATGAGTCCGAACGCCGCCGGCAGATGTTGCTGGCGATGCAGGTCCTGCAGACGAGCCGCCGGATTCCGCTGCGATCATTACTGGCCATCATGGAATATCCCAAGGATATGCAAGATGTGCTGCACCTGTATGCTGAAGGTTATGTACTGGTCGAGCTGTTGATTCAGAATGGTGGTCGGGCCAAGTTTCTGGCCTTCCTGAAGGCAGCAAATACCGACGGCTGGGACCGGGCCCTGCATGCGTTTTATGGGCACCGTGGCATTGATTATCTCGAACGCGACTGGAACAAGTGGGTCCTCGCCGGCTGTCCGCCCAAGGCCGCTACTCCTGAGGGAACGATGCTGGCATCTGCCGAGCAGCCGGCCCCGAAACAAACCGCCGAGAACTTAGTCGCTCGTTCACAAGCTCCGGATCGTGAGCCCGTCAATGTGACGGAAATGGCCGAACTTCCGGGAGAGCTGGCCGCGATGCCGCAGCCCGCGTACAAACGCGGTCAGGGCCTGCAGGCTCCCCCGCCGCCCCGTCGTAATCTGGCCCCCCGTGACGAAGCCCCCGCCGAGCCGGTCATGCTGAGCCAGGTGGAGCTGGGTTCGGGAACGTCGTTCAACTCTTCACGATCGAACCCCAGCAGATCGGTGGGAGGCCGGGGTGTTCGCAATCCCGCTCCGCAAGTTTATGCTGAGATCGCAGAGGATGCCATGACCGAAGAACCAGAGGCTGAGGCTGAAACGATCGTCCGGCCGTCGCGCCCTTCCAATCCGCGGCGGACGGCCATGCCGAAGATCCCCGCCCGCACGCTGATGACACCGATGCTCCGGCTGGACAGCCGGCCGAGCTACGGACAGGCTCAGCCGTTTCCCAGTGATGAGGCCTAATTGAGGTCGGGCGGCGATTCGGCTACAGTTCCTCGATCTGTCAACCCGATCGAACGTCGCCACAACTAATCGGCCCAGCCATGCCCGACGCATCCCAGCCACTCTTACATGTGGTGCTGTATCAACCAGATATTCCGCAGAACACGGGGAACATTGGGCGCACCTGCGTCGCGGTCGGTGCCAAGCTGTGGCTGATTCGTCCGCTGGGCTTTTTCCTCGACGCCAAGCACTTGCGCCGCGCCGGCATGGACTACTGGCCGCTGCTCGACTGGGAAGCGGTCGACAGCTGGGCCGACCTGCAGGAGAAGCTGCCCGGCCGGCGATTCTGGTTCATCGAAGACTATGGCTCGCGACTGGTCTGGGAGGCCAGCTTTACCCCCGGCGATGTCCTCGTCCTGGGGAGCGAATCGCGGGGCCTGCCGGTCAGTCTGCTGGCCGAGCACCCCGACCAGGTGCTGAAGCTGCCCATGCTCCCAACTGTCCGGAGTCTCAATCTGGCCAGCACGGCCAATACCGTTGTGTATGAGGCGGTACGCCAGTTCGGCGGGTTACCGGGGGCCTCTTGAGCGAGTATAATTGAGGGCTGCGGCAGCACTCCCGGCCGCACCTCAGCTCCCAGCTTCCGACGGTCGGCAGATCTTGACCACAGGGCGTTCCCGATCGCTGAGAATCCCGCGAAATACGATCTCTAACATCGACCGATGCTGCTCGTCTAAGGTCACGGCGCGGCCAATGAAATGGTTGGTGAACATGGTGCCGTAAAGGAGATAGCCGACAGTATCCAGAATGCGCTCCGCCGGCAGGTCGGAACGGAGATGGCCCGACGCGATCAGGCTGCGATAGAGCTCACGCCAGACACCGACATTGGCGTCGCGGTATTCAAAGTACGTCGGCCGCTTACGGTCTTTAAAAATCGCACGCTCTTGAATCACTAGCTCCACATACTGCGGATGCTGATCGAAAAAATTCAGATAGGCGCGAATTGCCAGGCTGATGCGATCAAACGGATCATCTGCCTTCTTCGATGCTTCCAGAACCACTTGCTGCATCTGCGCCATGCCCAAGTCGACACACGCAAAAAACAGTTCTTGCTTACCCGAGAAGTAAAGGTAGACCGTCCCCTTCGCGACGCCGATCTCCGCCGCGACACGCTCCATTTCGCAGGCGTTGTAGCCGAGTTCGGCGAACAGTCGAGCAGCAGCCTCGATGATCGACAACCGTCGCAAACTGCGCCGCGCCGCTGCCGCCGACTCATGGGGTGTAGAGGGAATACTCATGGTTCAAGCCCTCGAACAAACAGAAACCGAGGCCGACACAGCTGAAGTGTTTCGTGAACTGGAGGTGATAATAGTTCAACGTGGTATCGTCGCAACGGCCAGCACGACCCAACGTAATGTCTTCCAGCGACAGGAATTCGAGGGACCCCGAACCGTTCCCCTATTGATTTTCATTGATCCGAGAATACAATAGCGCGCTAACGGTAGGCGACTGACCAGTCAGTCATATTATTAGACTCGACTCGTCAGATTGCAACACGAATCTCTTTTCGCGGCGATCCACAAAGCTATGTCGCACAAACAGTTTCAACTGAATCAGAACCCACATCCGGCGCACAGCAGGCCCTTTGCAGGATGGGCAGTCTGGGTGGGAAGTGTCGTACTGGGCTTAGCCGGATGTCAGCACGAAGCCCCCAAACCACCCCCTCCGAAACCCCCTGAAGTCATGGTTTCGACCCCCATTGAGGATACGGTCACCGACTTTGAAGAGGTCACGGGCCGGACTTGGGCTACTAATACCATCGAAATCCGGTCTCGCGTCAGCGGCTACCTCGATAAGGTCTATTTTAAAGACGGATCGATCATCAAGGCGGGTGATCTACTGTTTGAGATCGATCAGCGGCCGTTTAAAGCCGAAGTGGACCGGGCAGTCGCTGCGGTTAAGCAGGGCGAAGCCCATCTCGAACGTCTGGTGCGTCAGGAAGAACGCATGAAGAAATTGCTTCCCAGCAAAGCCATCACGATGGACGAGTTCGAAGCAATCACTTTTGAGCGGGCGGAAGCGGAAGCGATTCTGGCTGCAGCGAAGGCGGCCGAAGAGACGGCCCAACTGAATCTCAGCTTCACGCGGGTCACATCCAAAATCAGCGGGACCATCGGGCGTCGCCTGGTCGATCCCGGGAACTTGGTGAAGGCGGATGACACGGCGCTGGCCACGGTCGTGGAACTCAATCCGATTTATGCCTATTTTGATCTCGACGAACGGACCGTGTTGCGACTGCGACGTATGATTCAAGACGGTTCGGTGGAGTCACCTCAAGATGTGGAGTTGCCGGCCCAGGTGGCAGTCGCCGACGATCCCGATTACACGATGACCGGTGTCATCAACTTCATCGACAATCAACTCGATGGCAGCACCGGAACATTGCGTGGGCGAGCCCTCGTTGATAACCACGACGGGTTGCTGTCGCCGGGATTGTTCGTCCGCCTGCGAGTTCCCATCGGTAAAGCTCACAAGGCAATCCTGGTCCGTGAAGAAGCCTTGGGGTCCGATCAGGGCCAGCGATTTGTGTATGTCATCGAAAAGGCTAGGAACAAAGAGACCGGGATTGAAGAGGATGTCGTCGCGTACCGCCGCGTGAAGATTGGGATGCTGATCGGTGGCCGCCGGGTCATCGAAAGTGGACTGGCATTGAACGAACGAGTCATCGTCACCGGTCTGCAACGCGTGCGGCCCGGGGCCAAGGTCCAGGCCACGATGGTCGACCAGGATGGCAAAGTGATTGCCCAGGCGGCGCCCGTGCCGACTAAAACCGCCGAAGTGGCCCATGGATCGGGGAAGTAAAGCAGTCTCCCGGCGCGCCGAGTCGGGTCAGGAGTCAGGACTGCAGTTGCAGTTATTGCGAAATGTGGACGCAGGCGAATCGGGTCACGGTTTGCGTGACCAAGTTCCGGGCAGGTAATCGATGACGATCAATCCGAACGCCAGCAGGCTCTGGGCCAGTCGTTCGGTTCAAACAACGAGCCGCTGAGTTCGACGAGAGAAAACCCGATTGTGTTCTCGCGATTTTTTATAGACCGGCCGATCTTCGCTTCGGTGCTGTCGATCCTGATTACCCTGGCGGGTGGGATCGCGGTCTTTACATTGCCGATCGCACAATATCCGCCTGTCGCTCCCCCGACCGTGCAGGTTGACTGCAACTATCCGGGGGCCAGCGCGCAAGTCGTCGCTCAAACGGTGGCTTCGCCCATTGAACAGCAAGTCAATGGTGTGGAAAACATGCTCTACATGTCTTCCCAAAGCACCAGCGACGGTTCGTACACGCTGACCGTAACATTCGCCCCCGGCGTCAATCTGAATCTGGCCCAGGTCCTGGTGCAGAATCGCGTCAGCCTGGCACTCCCACTGCTGCCCGAAGTCGTGCGGCAGACCGGCGTCATGACCAAAAAGCGGTCGCCCGACATTCTGCTCACCGTCAGTCTGCACTCAAGCAAGGGGCGGTATGACCAGCTTTATCTCAGCAATTTTGCCTTGATGCATATCAAGGACGAACTGTCGCGTTTGCCTGGTATCAGTGAAGTGCTGGTCTTCGGTCAACGCGACTATTCCATGCGGCTATGGGTCGATCCGACCAAGCTTTCCGCCCGGGGACTGGCGGTGAATGATGTCGTGGATGCCATCCGCGAACAGAACCTGCAAGTCGCACTGGGGCAAATCGGACAGTCACCGAATGTGACGGGGCAGATTCAGCAGATTCCCCTGAGCATGACCGGTCGGCTGGTCGAGGTCGAGGACTTTGAAAAGATCATCCTGCGAGTGACCCCCGATGGCCGGAAGATCACGGTCAAGGATGTTGGCCGCGTTGAGATGGGGGCGCGCAGTTCCGACATCAACAACCGCTTCGACGGTAAACCCACCGTCGGTCTCGCGATCTTTCAGCTGCCTGACGCCAATGCATTGGCCACCGCGGACATGATCCAGGCGTCGATGAAGGAATTGTCCAAGACATTCCCCGAGGATGTCGAATATGAAATCGGTTACGACACCACACCCTTCATCCGCGAGTCGATCGAGGAAGTTTTCAAGTCGCTGCGTGATGCGATCGTGCTGGTCGCCATCGTCGTGCTGATTTTCCTGAAGGGCTGGCGGGCGGCGATTATCCCGCTGATTGCCGTTCCTGTGGCCATTATCGGAACATTCGCAGCGCTGGCCGTCGCCGGTTTCAGCTTAAACAATCTCACCCTCTTCGGACTCGTCCTGGCCATCGGTATTGTCGTCGATGATGCCATCGTCGTGGTCGAAGCGGTTGAACATCATATTGAACATGGCCTGACCCCGCGTGATGCGGCCATCAAGGCCATGGACGAAGTCTCGGCCCCCATCGTCGCCGTCGGCCTGGTGCTGTGCGCGGTGTTTATTCCCTGTGCCTTCATTTCGGGGATCGTGGGACAGTTCTTCCGGCAGTTTGCGATGACGATTGCGATTTCGACGGTGATTTCCACCATCAATTCGCTGACCCTCAGCCCTGCGTTGGCGGCCCTGCTGCTGCGTCCCAGGACGGCCAAGCGGGACCCGCTGACCTGGCTGCTCGACTTCACGCTGGGCTGGTTATTCAATCTGTTTGATCTGGGTTTCAAACAATCGACCAAGGTCTATACCCGGATTGTCGGCGGCATGTTGCGGGTGCCCATCGTGGTGCTGACCGTGTACGCGGGCCTGTTGTGCCTGACTTATTGGGGCTACCGTCAGCTGCCCACCGGGTTTATTCCCAGCCAGGACAAGGGATATTTTCTCGCCAGCGTTCAATTACCCGACTCGGCCGCCGCCGGCCGCACCCGGGACATCATCGCGCGCATCGAAAAGATTGCGATGGAAACTCCGGGCGTGAAAAACGTGAACTCGGTCGCCGGCAACTCGTTCATGCTGAGTGCCTACGGCTCGAACTTCGGGTCGATGTTCATCATCTTGAAGAACTTTGCCGATCGCAAATCGCATGATATGAGCGGCGAGGAGATCCTGAAAACGTTGCGTCGGCGCTATTCGACGGAGGTCCCCGAGGCACTCGTCAACGTTTTCGCTCCGCCCGCGGTCTCTGGCCTGGGCCGGGCCGGCGGCTTCAAGGTCATGATTGAGGATCGCGGTGACGGCGGCCTGGAAATGCTGCAGCAGCAAACAGACAACATCGTGGAGAAGGGGAACAAGAACCCCAAACTGCAGGGGCTGTTCACCGTCTATAAGGCCAACTCGCCGCAATTGTTTGTGGACGTGGATCGCCAGGAGTG